>JBEKVS010000264.1:0-8556 GCA_049513795.1 Occallatibacter sp.
CCGGCTCGGCCTCGAGGAAGACAACATCATCGAGATCACTGTGAACGGTCGCAAGGTGAAAGCGCCGGTGATTGTGGTTCCGGGTCATCCGGATAATTCGGTCACCGTGCACCTGGGCTACGGGCGTGAGTTTGCCGGCCGCGTAGGCTCAGGGCAGGGATTCAATGCGTACCTGATCCGCACCACGGATGCACCGTTCTACGCAACCGGCACGCTGAAAAAGCTGGACGGAATCTGGGGCCTGGCGATTACCAAGAGCCACTTCCAGGATCATCGTTCGCCGCGGGTGAGCGGCCGGGGCAACGGGAACAACTCGCTCGAAGCCGATGAGGCGATCGACGAGCGCGGCATCATCCGCTACGCGACGCTCGACGAATACAAGGCTCACCCTGGATTTGCCAACGAGGGCGAAGGGCACGAGAAGACGGACATGGGGACGTCGCTGTTCCCCAACTGGACGTACAACGAGGCCAATGCGTGGGGCATGTCGATCGACATGAACAGCTGCACCGGGTGCAACGCCTGCATCGTGAGCTGCTATGCGGAGAACAACATCGCCGTCGTCGGCAAGCAGCAGGTGCGCATCGGACGCAATATGCAGTGGCTGCGCATTGACACTTACTTTGAGGGGGATCTATCGGCCCCCCGGGCGCACTTCCAGCCCATGGCCTGCCAGCACTGCGAGAACGCTCCTTGCGAGCAGGTTTGCCCGGTGGGGGCCACGGTGCATACGCCGGAAGGCCTGAATACGATGGTCTATAACCGCTGCGTGGGCACGCGTTACTGCTCCAACAATTGCCCGTATAAAGTGCGCCGGTTCAACTTCCTGCTCTTCTCGGACTACGAAACGGAAAGCCTCAAACTGTCGCGCAACCCGGATGTTTCCGTGCGCTCACGCGGCGTGATGGAGAAGTGCAGCTACTGCGTGCAGAGGATTTCTGCGGCCAAGATCGAATCGGACAAGGAGAACCGGGCCATCGCCGACGGGGAGATCCAGACTGCCTGCCAGCAGGCCTGCCCGGCCTCGGCCATCACTTTCGGCAACATCAACGACAAGGGCAGCCGGGTGGCCAAGCTGCATGGCGATGAGCGCAGCTACCAGGTGCTGGCCGACTTGAACACGCGTCCGCGGACCAAGTATGTGGCCGCAGTCTTGAACCTGAACCAGGAACTCGAAGAGCAGCCGGTTGAACACGCGCCGGTGAAGGGCTAGAGGGACGATGGCGACAACGGACCTGAGACCGAAAAACCCGAATCCCGGAGGAGCGGGCATCGACCCGGCCACCGGGGAGTACCGGGTGCTTGCACCGGGCCAGACCTTCCTTTCGGTCACCCAGAAAATCGCAGGCTTAGTGCTGACGCCTACCACGCCGCTGGGCTGGTTCGCCCTCTTCAGTCTGGCTGGCGCGGGCGCGACCATGCTGCTGGTGGCAGTAACCTGGCTGTTTCTCAAGGGCACGGGCATCTGGGCCGTGACGCAGCCGGTGGCCTGGGGCTTCGCCATCATCAACTTTGTGTGGTGGATCGGTATCGGCCACGCCGGGACGCTGATCTCCGCCATCCTCCTGCTTTTCAAGCAGCAATGGCGCAACTCGATCAGCCGCTTCGCCGAGGCCATGACCATCTTTGCCGTGGTCTGCGCGGGCATGTTCCCGGTGATTCACGTAGGCCGTCCGTGGCTGGGATACTGGCTCCTCCCGCTCCCGGTCACCATGAACGTCTGGCCGCAGTTCCGCTCGCCGCTGCTGTGGGACGTGTTCGCGGTCTCGACCTATGCCACCATCTCGGTGGTCTTCTGGTACGTGGGCATGGTGCCGGACTTCGGGACTTTTCGCGACCGGTCGAAGTCCAAGGCCGGGCAATATTTCTATGGCCTGGCGTCGCTCGGCTGGCGCGGGTCGGCGCGCCACTGGATGCGTTACGAGACGGCTTCGCTGCTGCTTTCCGGCCTGGCCACGCCGCTGGTGCTCTCCGTGCATACGGTCATCAGCTTCGACTTCGCGGTGGCGGTTCTCCCTGGCTGGCACACCACCATCTTCCCGCCCTACTTTGTGGCTGGCGCCATCTATTCCGGCTTCGCCATGGTGCTTACGCTGGCGATTCCGCTGCGCAAGTTCTATCACCTTGAAGGCCTGGTCACCGAGCGCCATATCGACAACATGGGTAAGGTGATGCTGGCGACAGGGTTCATTGTGGCCTACGGATACGGCATGGAAGCGTTCATGGCCTGGTATTCGGCATCGCATTGGGAAGCGTTCATGTTCTGGAACCGGGCATTCGGCCCCATGGGCTGGTCGTATTGGGTGCTGGTGACGTGCAACCTGGCCATTCCGCTGACCACGCTGTGGTCGAGAAAGCTGCGGACTTCGATTCCGTACATGTTCTTCATCTCGATCGTAGTCAACACGGGCATGTGGTTTGAGCGCTTCGTGATCGTTGTCACCAGCCTCTACCGCGACTTTCTCCCCTCGTCGTGGGGCACCTATCGTGCAACCAAATGGGATTACATGATCTTTGCGGGCACGCTGGGCCTGTTCACGTTTCTATTCCTGCTGTTTGTCCGTTTCCTGCCCATGATTCCGATGAATGAGATTCGCATCTTGCTGCCGGGGGCGAAGATTACGCCCAAAAAGGCGGCGGAGGCTGCTGACTGATGCGCTACTCCAATTGCCGCAAGTCGAAGCCGCAGCACCCAAGTGTCGTTTTCCTCAAGAAAACGACACCCTCGACGAGGTCCGCAAGGGCACTTGAATTGGAGGTAGCTCTCTAATATGCCCCCACGCGAAGGAACTTACGGCCTGCTGGCCGAATTCGATACGCCGAGCGACCTTGTCAGGGCCGCGCAAAAGGCGCGTCAGGACGGATGGCGCCGCATGGACTGCTACACGCCCTATCCGGTCGAAGAGGCGGCGGAAGCCATTGGCTTCCATCGCAACAAGGTGCCGCTGGTCACACTGGTGGGCGGCCTGATGGGTGCAGCGGCGATGTTTTCGCTGGAGACATGGATTTCGGTGCTTGCGTATCCGTTAAATATTGCGGGGAGGCCGACGTATTCCTGGCCGGCGTTCATTGTGCCGGCATACGAGTGGACCATTCTGTGGGCGGGGCTTTCGGCGGCATTTGGAATGTTTGCCCTGAACGGGCTTCCGTCGCTTTATCATCCGCTGTTCAACGCGCCCAACTTCCGCAACGGCGCCACTTCGGACAAGTTCTTCTTGTGCCTGGAGGCGCTCGACCCAAAATTCGATCTGGTCGAGACGCGGGCATATCTGGCTACGCTGGACCCGGTCTCGGTGGTGGAGGTGGAGTACTGATGCGCAAGTTCCGCCTCAAAGCCGAATTCCGAAAAGCAGGTCCTTGGACTTCGCTTCGCTCCGCTCAGGATGACAGCCGTGCGAGGTTGCAACGTCTGGGGGTCTTATCTGGGTTGGCTGCGCTGCTGCTGGTTGCCGGCTGCCGGCAGGACATGCAGAACCAGCCCAAGCTCATTCCGCAGCGCGGCTCGGAGATGTTTGCCGACCATCGCGGCGCTCGTCCTCAAGTCGTCAATACTGTGGCGCGCGGCGCGTTGCACGCGGACAGCTACTTCTATACGGGTGTGATCCAGGGCGCCAACGGCTACCGCGAAGAGCAGAATCTGATGCCGTTTCCGGTCACCATGGAAGTCCTTCAGCGCGGCCAGGAGCGGTTCAACATCTATTGCACGCCGTGCCACTCTCGCGTTGGCAATGGTTTGGGGGCCATCGTCGACCGCGGCTATAAGCCGGCGGCCAACCTGCATGACCAGGTTCGGCTGGCGCAGCCGGTTTCGCACTACTTTTACGTGATGACGCATGGATACGGCGCCATGCCCGACTATTCCGCCCAACTTACGCCGGAGGACCGCTGGGCGGTTGCGGCCTACATCCGCGCACTGCAGTTGAGCCAGTCGGCGACCCAGGTTGATGTGCCGGCCGGCGTTCAAGTGAAGGATTTGAAGGACATTGCCGAGGAGAATCACCTTCCGGCTGGATTCGCGGAGCCCTGGAAGCTGCCTGCCACGGCAGTTCAGGCGTACCCGCCAATCACCAAGGAAGGGACGCCGGCGATGGCGCCGGCCAATCCGGCCGATCCGGAGATCAAGATTCCGGTAAGCAAGGCTCCGGCGACTACGACTCTGCAAAGCAAACCGGCTGCAGCGGCCGCGCAATAACGACTTGAAGGAAGAACAGGAATGGCTCACACATCTCACGCCAAAGTGCTGCCGGCCGATTTAGGCGCCCCGGCCTTTGTCGACGTCTGGAAGACGCGGGCGACGATCGTTGCGCTGGTTGCCGCGGTGGTTGCCGTGGGGCTCGCGTTCCTGGACGGGCGCGGCTTCGACTCCGATCACGTGCTGCGCGGCTGGCTTCTGGGTCTGGTGCTTACCTTTGGGTGGGCGGTTGGCGGCCTGGCGCTCCTCATGGTTCAATACGTTTCCGGCGGCAAGTGGGGCCTGCTGCTGCGCCGGCCTCTGGAAGCCATGAGCCGGACTCTTCCTGTGGTCTTCGTCTACTGGCTGGTGATCGTGATCTGGATGAAGAAGCTCTACCTGTGGGCGCAGGTGGACGGGTCGAATCCCGCCGATGTGGCGGCGGCTCTCAAGGCCGGCTTCATCAACGAGGTGCAGGCGCACTGCATCACCTTCAAGCGGCCCATGCTGAATCCGGAGATGTTTTTCTGGGTGGGCCTGTTCTGTTTTACGGTGTGGGCTTTCTATTCGTGGCGGCTGAACCGGCTGGGCCTGGAGCGGGATAAGGATTCACCGGCCAACACGCCGATGTGGATCAAGAAGATGGAGAACACGGCCGGGCCGGGCATCCTGGTTTACTCGCTGACCATGACGGCGGCGGTTATCTACTGGGTCATGTCGCTCGATCCGACCTGGTACTCGTCGGTGTATGGGCTGCTGTTCCTGGTGGGGCAAGGCTATTCAGTGCTGGCGCTCTCTATCATCGTTTCGATCTCGCTCTCCAAAGCCGAGCCGTTCAAGACGATTCTTCGCCAGACCGAGCAGCACGATCTGGGCAAATTCACGTTCGCCTTCGTGATGCTCAACATCTACCTCGCCTTCTCGCAGTTCCTCATCATCTGGTCGGGTAATCTGCCGGAAGAGATTCCCTGGTATCTCGATCGCATTCGCGGCCATTGGGGCGTCATCATCACGCTCGATTTCATGTTTCATTGGCTGATCCCGTTCACCATGTTGCTGTCGCGGGACATCAAGCGCAACAAGAAGCGGCTGGTTCGCGTTTGCCAGTGGATGGTCTTCGCCAAGGCATTCGATCTGTTCTGGCTGATCGAGCCGAACTTCAAGGATGCGGCGCGGAATCTCCATTTCAGTTGGGGCATTCTCGAATATGTCGCTGTACCCACGGCCATGGTGGCCTTCTGGGTAGCCTTCTACTGCACGCGGCTGAAGACGCGGCCGCTGGTGCAGACCAACGATCCGCACCTGGCGGAGATTCTGGAACCGGAGCACGCCCATGCATAACAAAAACGACGGGCATAACCACGACGACGAAATGCAGCTCGGATCGCACGGGCCTGACGAAGTCGACGCGTCGGCGGGCTTTGAGCAGCAAGATGTGCGGGTGACGGGGATCGTCGTGTTTCTTGTCGCGCTGGGCATCTTTGTGGCCGTAACCGGCGTGTTGTGCTACGGCATCGGCAAGGTCATCAACGCTCACATGGACAAAGAGGACGGGCCGAACACCAAGTGGACGACGACCGCGGATATTCGCCAACTTGGCAATCTGGCCAACAACCCGGAGATGCAAAACAAGGTCGCACAGCTTACGCAACAATTCCCTTCGCCGCGCCTGCAACTGGACGATGGCTACCAGGAGATTGCCGACCTGCACGCGAGGGAAGATCTGCTTCTGAATAACTACAGCTGGGTCGATCGTTCGCAGGGCAAGGTGAGGATCCCAATCGAGCAGGCCATGGAGTTGCTCGCCAAGCGCGGACTGCCGGTGGCGCCCGCGGTTGATCAGGGCCCGATGCTGGCAGAAGACACGAAGCCCACGGTGGGCGTGCCTTTGACCAACGGGTTTGCGCGTACGGGCTATGAGCACGACCGGGCGATTGCTGAGGCTATGGAAGGAAGTCGAACGGAGCCGCCGAAGTAAAGGGCCCGGATCAGTGGGGCATGGTGAGAACGGGCGGCGAAGGAATCGGGAGCGGATGCAAAGCGTGGGAACAATCCGGTGGAACTGGGCGGGTGCGGCGAGAGCTGCGGCTGTCTCAGCGGTGTTGTGCGGTGCGGCCGTTCCGACGCTCATGGCGCAGGTCTCGGGCTATGCCGACAAGGAAACCGGTCCGGCCAACGACAAGCCGCCGGCGATCTTGAACGGCGTGGGCATCGCGCAGAATCTGAATGCTCAGCTTCCGCTTTCGCTCACCTTCACCGACGATCATGGCCAACCGGTCCAGCTGGCCAGCTACTTCGGCAGGAAGCCGGCGATTCTGGCGCTGGTTTACTATCAATGCCCCATGCTGTGTTCCGAGGAGTTGAACGGGCTTACCGGTGCACTGCAGATGGTGGATGAGATTCCGGGCAAGGACTTCAACGTGATCGTCGTCAGCATCGATCCGAGTGAGGGAACAGACCTGGCCGCAGCCAAGAAGCGCGGCTACGTGAAGCGCTACGGGCATCCCGAGACGGCCGACGGCTGGCATTTCATGACCGGCACCCAGGCCAGCATCGATGCGTTAACCAAAGCTGTCGGATTCGGCTATGTGAAGATTCCCGGGCCGGATGGGAAGCTGACCCAGTTTGCCCACGCGAGCTCGATTCAGATTGTGACGCCGGAGGGCAAGCTGGCGCAGTATTACATGGGCGTCGAGTATTCGCCCAAGGATTTGCGGCTCGGCCTGGCGGAGGCTTCCTCGAATCGCATCGGATCGCCGGTCGACAACATTTTGACGTACTGCTACCACTACGATCCGAGGATCAATAAGCACTCGCTCATCATTGCGCGAGTGGTGCAGCTGGGCGGTTTTGTCACCCTCTGCACGCTGGGCGGATTCATGTTTGTGATGTTTCGCCGCGACGCGCGGGGCGAAACCTGGCAAACGGACACGCACGTGCAGGGAGCCGGAAACGGCGGGGCTAACTCGACGCACGGGGGCACAACAACAGGCAAGGGAACAACAGGCAGGGGCACTACAAGCAGGGGCACTACAAGCAGGGGCACTACAAGCAGGGGATAAAGGGTGAACGGATAACGGAATGAACCATATCAGTCCAGTAATTTGGGAATTTCTCGTCCATTGGATGACGAACTTCCCGCTGTTTCCGCCGGAAGCGTCGAAGCTCGCGTCCGAGATGGACGCGCTCCTTTTCTTCGAAATCCTCGTGAGCCTGATCGGGCTCACCATCGTGTTCTTGCTGGTCACGAGTTTTTCAATTCTCTACAGCAGGGAGCGGCATCCGGTGGCGGTGCAGATCGAAGGATCGACGATTCTCGAAGCTACCTGGACCATCATTCCCCTGGGACTGTTCCTGCTTATGTTCGTGTGGGGCGCGCTGATTTATTTCCGCGTCTATACGCCGCCCGCCAACGCCATGAACATCTACGTGGTGGGCAAGCAGTGGATGTGGAAGGCCGAGCATCCGGGCGGTCAGCATGAGATCAACTCACTGCATATTCCCGCCGGCAAGCCGATCCAGCTTACGCTGATCTCGCAGGACGTCTTTCACAGCTTTTCCATCCCCGCCTTTCGCGTCAAGCGCGAGGCCATTCCGGGCCGCTACACATCGGTGTGGTTTGAGCCCACCACGCCTGGAACCTATCACCTGTTCTGCACGCAATACTGCGGCACCAATCATTCAGCGATGATCGGCGACATTGTGGTGCTGACGCCGGACGATTACAAGAAGTGGCTGGCCGAATCCACCAGCGGCATGTCTCTGGCGCAAAATGGCGAGCGGCTATTCGCCAGCCTCAGCTGCAACGCCTGCCACAATGCCAAGCCGGACGCGCGGGGCCCGAGCCTGGCCAATGTATACGGCGCAAAACTGGCGCTGGCGAGCGGCGGCACGGTGCTGGCAGACGACGCTTATCTGCGCGAGTCGATCCTCAATCCGTCGCAGCATATTACGCAAGGCTATGCCCCCATCATGCCCACCTACCAGGGCCAGGTAAGCGAAGAGGGCGTCATAGCGCTGGTGGAGTACATCAAGAACCTCAACTCCAACTACCGCATCGAGCAGACATTGAACACGACCGATCTGCTGCCGGAGAGCGAAGGGTCGCCGAAGCGGCCGACGCCGGCAGCGAGCGGGCCTGCCGGGCAAAAAACCGCACCGCAAGGAGTGGTGAAGCAATGAGCTCCACAATTGTGAATCTTCCCGACCAATCCACGGCCAGAGTTCCCAAGGTGAATTTCATCACCAAGGAGAACGGACTGCTGAGCTGGCTGCTGACCGGCGACCACAAGCGGATCGCGACCCTTTACTTGATCTCCATTACGTTTTTCTTCTTTATCGGCGGGGCAATGGCTGGATTGATCCGCCTGGAACTGCTCACGCCG
>JBEKVS010000265.1:0-8539 GCA_049513795.1 Occallatibacter sp.
ATGAGGACGCTGCCCACCTCGGTAATTTGAGCCGCGTGTTGTACGTGCGCACCAACCTGCCTTCGGAGATGCTGATCGAGCCGGTGCTGAGGATTTTCGCGGCACTCGACCCGACCTTGCCGGTCACCGATGTGGTCACTATGGAGGAAGAACTGAACAACACGACGGCGGGCGAGCGCTTCAACGCCCGCATCGCATCGGCCTTCGCACTTTCTGCGGCGATCCTCGCGGGCCTCGGCATCTACGGATTGATGGCCCTGGCCGTCACGCAGCGCCGTCGTGAACTGGCCATCTACCTGGCCGTCGGAGCCCCGCGCCTTCGGGTGATCGCTCTGGTTTCACGGCAATTCGTCTTTGCGGTCGCAGGCGGGATCGTCGCTGGCCTGGGTGCAGGATGGTTTCTGGCTCCGCTGCTGCGCAACATGCTCTATGAAATCTCGCCCAGCGATCCAGCGTCCCTCGTCACCCCGTTGTGCGCGGTGGCCGTTATCGCGCTGCTGGGGTCGCTCGGGCCCCTACTTCGCACGCTGCGCATCGAACCCGCAACAGCACTGCGTCAGATCGAATAGCTCGCCTCATTCCAGGCCGACACGGTTTGCAGGCGGGTTCCGGACGAATTACCGGCAACCCGTCAGGAACTGATTCGCCAACGACCTAGTTGTCAGGGAAAAACGCCCTGTCCTGCCAATGCAATGCGATCAGGAGTTGGCGTGGTCGGGATCGAGCATCCCGGAGCCAAAAGACACAAGATCCTCGTCCGCTGTGTTGGTATTCTGCGCTGGCGCCCGCTTCGAGAAGCCCCGGCGCGCCCAGCCAAACACCCCGGAGCGCCGCTTCTCATCCGTTTCCGGCAAGCCGCTGGCCTTGCGCGCCATGCGTCGGATGGCCAGCGAGATCGGCGAATCGGACATCATCAAGGGCGTCGCAGAGATCTGGGTACGGCGAGCGCTCGAGAAATCGTCGGGGATCTTCCAATCGATGGGCCGCGTCAGCGCTTTCTCAATCTGCTTGTCGTCAAACAGCACAGATTGCGGCGAGTACCGATTCACAACCACCTGCAGCTTCGCTCCGCGCGAAACGAAGAACTGCCCGATCATGCGGTTGGAATTGCGCAAGTCGGTGACGCCGGCTTGGGTGACGAGGTAGAGAATCGCGGCCTCATCCATAAATTGCGCGTCTTTGAATTGAATCCTCGACCCGGCGTCCACCACAACGTAATCGAAGTTGTTGCGCGCCACCGCCAGCAGCCTGTCGATGGCCTCGATGGGCGGCTCAAGCGAGGGGAATTCAGTGGGCGCGGCCAGCACGGACAGGCCCGACGTGTGCCGTGCCAGCAGTGTGGAGAGAAAGCTTGCGTCCAGACGCTGGTAGTTCTCCAGGGCATTGAACGTGGAATACTCGGTCACCATGCCCAGGTTGATGGCCGCATCCCCCAGGGGAAGTCCGAGGTCGATCAGAAGTGTGGACTGGCCCGACTCCTGCGCCAGCGCTATGGCGAAGTTGGATGCGATCGTGGTGGTGCCGCTGCCGCCTTTGGCTCCCATGAATACGAAGAGCTTTCTTGATGTCCTGCGCGCCGGATGGTTACTCGATCCGCGGATTGAAATGCGCGCCATGGCGTCGGCCAGGATGGAAGGATTGAGGGGAAGAGTGAGGAACTCCCGAGCCCCGGCGCGCATGCAACGCACCGCCAGCTCCAGGTCGGCCATGCCGGAGAAGACGATCACGGTTCCGGCGCCAAACGCGTATATGCTTTCTACGATTTGCAGCGCATATTCCGGATCGCCGTCCAGGTCGACAATCACCACGTCACAGCGGAGATCCAGCAGGCGCGGCAGGTCATCGAGATCCGCCGGGTACGATGTGACCTCCCGAACCGAGCCGATCGGGCATCCGGACAAAGCTTCCGTAACGGCCCGGCGGCGCATAGCGTCGGGGCCCATCAGCACAACGGATAACAAACCCGGACCTGCAGGATCGGGATTCTTAGGAGCGGCTGGCATCGGTTACCCTGCGTTTAGTTTAAGCAATCTGTAAGTATCCCGACCAGTCCCGGAAAACCAAAGTAACTGGAATTCTCAAAACTTTGGAATACTTTGCACTCTCTAAGAACCCTTTTGAGCTATTGGGGCCGGAATGCGGCCCCATCCTTGCCGTGAGCCTCCCGAACGCCAATCGCCCGCCGCATGTTGATTGACGCCCGTTTCTTTGCTTCAAGTCCAGATTCGCTTCGATCCGCGCAACGACCTGATTACTGGCTTAGCGTGAAGTTCAAGTCCACATCCACGGTGGAAGCCGTGGCGGCGGATACAAACCTCCATTTGCTCACGGCGTCCTCGGCGGACTGGGAAAGTGCATGGCTTCCCGTCAAAGTCTTCACGGCGGTAACCTTGCCGTCCGCATCCACGGTGGCTTCGACCTTGACCAGGCCACTGATTTTCAGACGTTTAGCCAGTTCGGGATAAACCGGTGCAACCCGCGATTTGATGGCTCGTTCGTCGGCTGCCCGCGCGGGAATGGTTAAGACATTAACCATCGCCAGCGTGGCTGCGAGCATCCAGTTGAATCCTCTGTTCCGGAAGCCACCGGACCGGATGGCAAGACGGTGTTTCAGCATGGGCCTTCCCCTTTCGATAACCTGCTTGTCTCAGTTATCGGCGCGGACAGGGAAGTGTGAGGCTAAGTTCATCGGTCTAATTACGATTGGGTCGGAAGGGCAAGGGCGCGCATCTTCGAAAAAAGCATCCGGCGCATCGCGCTGCCCTTGGGTAAGGCAGTAACTCTATTGTTGTGAACCGCTTCCGGAAATTGCCGCGAAGGTCAGATCCTGAACCGGCGATCGCCGCTGTTCGCGCCACTGGTCGAACAACCGGCCGTAGCTCAGCGTGATGTATTGCGCCCGCTCAATCCCCAGGCGCCGCGCCGTCCGGTCGATCCACTCGGCCGATCCCTCCAGCTCGGCGAAGTTGCCGATGGGGGTCTCGTCCACCACGCAGTGTCCCTCTCCGTCTTCCCACTCGGTGCGCCACTTTTCATAGCGAAACGCAGACACTAGGCCAAGCGAGCGAAACACCTCAACCAGTGCCTCCCCATCGGAAACTTCCGTCTCCGTCTCGATGCGATGTTTGTGGGTATCCTCGCCGGGACCGGCGTCGGGCAGCCGTTTGTGGGTCAGCGTCCAATGCCCGGCGTAACTGCGAATGCGCAGAATCTCGGTGCGAGCCCGCATCTTGCGGTCCGGCGTGTCGTAAAGCACATTGCTCTCGAAACTGCGCGGCGTCTTCACATGAAAGCCTGCGGCTTCGAGGCGTGGGCTCAGCCCCGCCGGGTCGTCGAGGCGGAATTTGATTTCGGTTTCGACAGGCATCGGTTGCAGTGAGTATACGGCAGGTGGCGCACCCTGGGCCCAGGGGCGAAAATGAGACTGTGAAGACCCTGAGACTGCCCGTAGACCCCCTTCATCTTGAGACGCCTGAGGCGCAGCAAATGCTCGGCCAGGCGGCCGAGATTTTGCGCGGTGGCGGGTTGGTGGCCTTCCCCACGGAGACCGTGTATGGGCTGGGGGCCAATGCCCTGGACCCGGCAGCCGTGGCGCGCATCTTCGCGGCCAAACAACGCCCCGCCTGGGACCCGGTGATCGTCCACATCGCCGCGGGCGAGCACGGCCAGGCCATGCTTGCGGATTTGGTTTCGGAAATCCCGGAACCTGCGCTCAGGTTAATGGCCGCCTTCTGGCCCGGCCCGCTGACGCTGCTGCTGCCCAGAAGCGGCGCCGTTCCGGACGCCGTGACCGCTGGCCGCCGGCTGGCAGGGATACGCATGCCGGCTCATCCCGTCGCCCTCGAACTCATCCGCCGCGCCGGCGTTCCGTTAGCCGCACCCAGCGCCAACAGGTTCGGCCACACCAGCCCCACCACCGCCAGCCACGTGCTTGACGATCTGGATGGGCGCATCGACGCCGTCCTCGATGCCGGCCCCACAAGCCATGGCGTTGAATCCACTGTGCTTGACCCATGCCAAAGCCCTATGATCATCTACCGTCCCGGCGCGGTGACGGCTATCCAGATTCGAGACATTGCCGGTGCTGTTGAAGTCTTCCATGATTTCCAGCCGCTCACCGGCACGCCCCAAAGCGCATTGCCTTCCCCCGGCGTAGGCCTGCGCCACTACGCTCCTCGCGCGCGCCTCGTGCTCATCGACGCCGCGCCGGCAGATATGCTGCCTCGCCTCAGAGAAGCGGCGCAGCGCTTTCCCGCAGAGCGCCTGGGGGTTCTTTTACCCGAGGATTTGGCCAGTGAGCTTGACGGCGCTATCGTCTTCCCGTGCGGCCGCTGGTCCGCGCCGGAGGAATTGGCCCGCACTCTTTATGCCGGTCTGCGTGCGCTCGATGAGCAAGGGTGCTCGGTCATTCTATGTCCGGTTCCGGCAGGGGAGGGAATCGCGGCCGCGGTTCGCGACCGACTATCGAAGGCGGCAAACTACGGCTAGGGAAAAGGCTCTCTCGCCTGCCTATGCCTGCCCTTGCTCTCCAAGCTTGTACATGTATTTGATAGCCGCTTTGTAGACCAGCGTCTTATTGCGTCCACGGATCTTGACACAGCTGCGGTCATACCACTCGATGCAGCCTTCCACGTGCTCGCCGTCCTCCAACACGACCACCATCGGCGTCTGTGACTGGATCTGCTTCTGCAGGTAGAAGAGCTCAGCCTGATGGTATCCGCCCTCCTCCATGAAGGGGTGGGCTGGAAAGTGGATCGGAGCGGGTGCAGGAGAACTCCTGCGGGTGCGAACTTGAGGAGTACGAATCGGAGCGATATGCTCCAACGGCCCTGAGAGTGTGGCTTCTGGATTCCGAACTGGAGATAAAATGGCTTGGCTGCTCATGAAAACAACCTTTCTGGGATAACGAAGAACCTTGAGCCCACTGCATGTGCGCCGGTGGTCAAGCTAAAAGACTTACGAAAAATCCGCTTTATCCCTGTCGATACGGGTTGCGGCCTGACATTCTTTGTCGAAGAAGCACAACCCACACCGGGAAAACGGGAACATAACACGACGAGGGTGGTCAGGGCCATCGTGCATTCGGTTACCGAAGAGTATGAGATTGCTTGTATTCGTAGAGATGCTTTGAGATAGATGGGGGTTGCTCCATTTTTTTTGGACGGATTCTCAGGTTTAGCCCGAGGCTGCCGGTTACCTCAGTTCACGGCCCGCGAGTTCAAGTCCGACAACCATCGCATCCAGCGAGAGCGAGCGCAGCAGGTTGCGCCGCATGCCCTGCTCTACCTCCGCCAAACCACGTGCCGCGCCGTCAATCCAGTCCACGGTGAGCCCCTGCGCCAGGCGTTCCAGCTCTGCCGCCAGGTCGAGGTTGCGCACCAGGCGCGGCGTCCCAGCCACTACTAGCAGCAGATCCTCAAGAAGACTGCCTAGCGCGCGCAGCAGGTTGATCGTCTTTTCCTGGCCGTCGGCGCCGGCGCGGTAGCTTTCCGTGGCGTGAAAAAGCTGTGAATAGTCCGGCTCGCGAAGAGCGGTGTGCAGCAACACCAGCGCGTCTTGCCGGCTGGCGAGATAAGCGTCGAGGTCGATGGTCAAAGCCCTTCCCACCGCCCCCTGTGCCAGCCGCGCCGCCAAAGCTCGATCGGGCGCTTTCAACTGGGGACGCTTCGCCGCCAGCAGTGCTTCAAGCTCCGACGCCGGCAATGCTCCCAATCGATGCACCACGGCACGCGAGCGGATTGTCGGCAATAGCTCTTGCGGGTTTTCCGTGAGCAGGATCAGCGACGTGTGCTCCGGCGGCTCTTCCAAAACTTTCAGCAGGCTATTGGCCGCTTCGCGCATGAACGCCGAAGAGGTGAAGATGGTGAATGTGCGCCTGGCCTCGACCGGCGGCCGGTAATAGGCCACATGAATCACCTGCCGCACCTGCCCGATCTTGATCTGCAACTGCGGCGGGTCGGGTGGCACAATCAGCACGTCGGGGTGCGTCTGGATAAGGATGCGTGTATCGCGTTTGTCCGTATCGCGCAGGCCATCGCGGGCTTCGACAGCCTCCGCCACACGCTCTTCAAGATTCGCCGAGTCGGCGATGCGCGCGCAGTTTGAACACGCACCGCAGAAATCGGGCAAGCCGCCAGTCTCTTTCGGATTGAGGCAGTCGAAGGCCTGCGCCAACATGAGCGCCAGCGTGTATTTGCCGGCTCCTTTTGGTCCGGCCAGAATCAGCGAATGCGGAAACCGCCCCGCCCGCATGCTCTCGCGCAGGTGGGTGACCGTTTGCGTGTTACCGAGAAAATCCTGGAAGCCCATGGGTTCAGTTTAGAGCACAGGCGACGGTGGTAAATCCCCGTCATTCATCGCGACGGAATGCGACATCCGGAAACTAGGAGCAGAGCTTAACCCCGTGGCACGGCGATCACCCGAATGCCTTTGCTGGGCCGCAGTGTAATCTTCGGTTGGGCCACGATCGTCTGCCCGGGAACTAGCGCCAGCCGCCAGCGCTGCGCAATGGTCGCCAACGCCAGCATCGCTTCCATCCACGCAAACGATTCGCCGATGCACTGCCGCCCGCCGCCGCCGAAAGGGAAGTAGGCGAACTTGGGCCGCGCAGCTTTTGCCTCCGCGGTAAAGCGCTCCGGCCAGAAGCGCTCCGGATGCGGGAACCAGCGTGGATCGCGATGCACGATGTATTGACTGAAGAAGATCATCGAACCTTTGCGCACGTGATAGGGCCCGATTGAAACATCCTCGAGCGCCTCGCGTCCCATGGCCCACGCCGGCGGATACAGCCGCATGGATTCCGAAAGCACCATGGCCATGTACTCCAGGCGCGGAAGATCTTCGAGCGTCGGCCGTCGGCTGCCGAGCACGGCATCGATCTCTTCATGGAACCGCGCCTCAGCTTGAGGATTCTGTCCCAGCAGAAACCAAGTCCACGCCAGCGCATTGGCCACCGTCTCATAGCCGGCGAGGAAGAGCGTCAGCACCTGGTCGCGCAGTTCGTCGCTGCTCAACTTGCTTTCGGCGCCTCCGGCCTCGTTGTCGCTCGATGCCAGCAGCACAGAGAGCAGGTCGCCGCGCTCGGCCAGCTTGCCGGCGGAGTCCGCTTTTCGTGCCCTGATCATTCCGTCGACCACCTCGTCCAGCCGCGCCTTGGCTTGGCGAAAGCGCCGCATCTTGGGTAGAGGCGTGTTCAGCAGCAACTCTGCGCGCGGCATTGCGACCAGGTAGTGGTAGAGATCCATGATGATGTTCACCTGTTCATTGATGACGTGAATCTCCTCTGTCACCTCGGTGTCGAACAGCGTGCGCGCCGTGATCTGGAGCGCCAGGCGCATCATCTCCGCCGCAATGTCCAGCGAATCACCCGGCTTCCACCGGTCGCGAAAATCCTGGGAAATCTGCACCATCTGCTCGCCATAGCGCTGGATGCGCTGGCGATGAAAGGCCGGCGCGGCCACTCGGCGTCCTCGCTTGTGCGCTTCGCCGTCCGAAGTAATCAGCCCCTCGCCGAGCAAAATCTTCATGCGCTTTTGCGTGCGGTCTTTGCCGAATGAAGCAGCTTTGTCGACCAGCACTTCGCGAATGTCCGATGGATCGAAGAACAACACCACGTCGCGAAAGAGAATGCGGTAATGCGCGGCGCGGCCATACGTGCGCAGGTGCTCAAACAGCAGAATCGGGTTGGCCGGCTTGAAGAATCTGCGGAACAGGTAGAAGGGCAGATTCAGACGCAGCCCGGGCGGATAGATATAGCGCCCGCGGCGAACGACAGGCGAGCTTCGCGCGACAGCCGGCTGCTCGGCGATCAGTTCCTGGGTGCCCACGATTCGAGTCTATAGCCCTTCCACGATCGGTGTACCGCGAAGCCAGCTCCCTTGCAGGAGAGCAGACATCGATTTGACGGCATCCTTTTGCCCGATGCGTGAATCCCTTCAGAGACGGGTCGAGAATGCACACCGCGTCGCAGCTTCATATCCTCCATCACCGGAAAGGGAATCCGAACCATGCCAGACCAAAAGGCCTTACGCCGACAACTCATCAAACTGCTCGAGAGCAACGAAGCCCATGCCACCTTCGAGCAAGCCGTCGATAATTTCCCCGCGGAACTGCGCGGCAAGAGGCCCAAGGGGGTGGATTATTCCGGCTGGCAATTGCTCGAGCACCTGCGCCTTGCCCAAGAGGATATTCTCGACTTCTCCACCAATCCTGGTTACAAGGCGATGGAATGGCCCCAAGACTATTGGCCGGCCAAGCCGGAGCCGCCAGACGCCAAGTCCTGGGACAAAAGCGTCTCCGCGTACCACAAAGACCGCAAAGCGCTCTGCGCACTGGTAGTCGACGAAAAGACCGATCTCTTCGCCAAGATCCCGCACGGCGACGGCCAAACCATTCTGCGCGAAGCTCTGCTTGTGGCGGACCACAACGCCTACCATATCGGGCAACTGGTGTTCCTGCGCAAGATGCTGGGCGCCTGGGGTTGAAACGCATAAATGTCTGCGATCGATCAAACAGGGACGCGACTCATCAGCTTCGCCGC
>JBEKVS010000266.1:0-8524 GCA_049513795.1 Occallatibacter sp.
GATTCCCAGGCGGAAGCTGCTACCTTGACTGCGTATGAGCACCAGGGCGGCCAGATGCCGGAGATGCTGAAACGCCTGGCTACGGTGGAAGAGGCTGCCGGACAGAAGGCTGAAGCGGTGGCGACGCTCGAGCGCGTGAATTACATTTACCCGGTGAAAGATGAGGACCTGCACCGGCGCTTAGGCGATCTGCTTTACGCGCAGAAGCAATTTGACGGCGCGATCGGTGAATACAATGCGCTCGTCGCGTCCAACCCAGTGGACAAAGCGGGCGCGCAGTTCAGCCTGGCGCAGGCATATTTCGCGGCAAATCAAAAGGACAAGGCCGAGGAGAGCGTGCTGGCTGCGCTCGAAACCGCGCCCGGTTATCGCCCTGCGCAAAAACTGCTTCTTCAACTGCAGCAATCGCCGACTACTAAATAATCGGAAAGGAATTCTATGGCTTTGTTTACCGGATTGGATGAAGACGCAGCGCTGCTGCAACAACGCATCGAGCGCTTCCACGGCGTGCGCGAGCAGATTCTTGGCCAGGTGCGCGAAGTGATCGTAGGCCAGCAGGAAGTGCTGGAACAGATCCTCATTGCTTTGTTTGTGGGCGGCCATTGCCTCATGACCGGCATGCCTGGCACGGCCAAGACGCTGATGGTGAGGACCATTGCAGAAGCACTGGGCTTGCAATTTCGCCGCATTCAATTCACGCCGGACTTGATGCCTTCCGATATTACCGGCACCGACATCATTGAAGAAGATCTTGAGACGGGCCATCGCAAATGGACCTTCGTCGAAGGGCCGATCTTCGGCAACATTCTGCTTGCCGATGAGATCAACCGCACGCCACCCAAGACGCAATCCGCACTGCTCGAAGCCATGCAGGAAAACTCGTGCACAGTGCGCGGCCACATCTATCGCTTGCCCGCGCCATTTTTTGTTCTGGCCACTCAGAACCCAATCGAGCTTGAGGGCACGTATTCACTGCCCGAAGCGCAACTGGATCGTTTTCTCTTCAATGCACTGCTCGAAGACTTGAGCGCTGAAGATGAACTGAAGGTCATCGACAGAACCACAACAAATCGCCGCCCGAGGGTCGAGGCCGTGACCTCGGCCGATGAACTGCTCGACTTCCATCAGCTGGTGCGCATGGTGCCCATCGCCGAAACCATCTCGCGCTACGTTATCAGCCTGGTGCGGGCCACTCGACCGAAGAATGAGACCGCGCCCGCCTTCATCAAGAAGTATGTGAACTACGGCGCCAGTGTGCGCGCCACGCAGTTCATCGTGCTTGCCGCCAAGGCGCGGGCACTCTCGCACCGGCGCTACCACGTAACGTATGAAGACGTCACAGCGATGGCCATACCAGTGATGCGGCATCGCGTTCTGCTCAACTTTCACGCCGAGTCCGACCGCATCGATACGGACGAAATCCTCAAGCAGTTACTGGCCCAGGTGCCGCAGACGCGCGAGAAGTAAGGGGAGAATGGATGCAGCGTTTTCTCGATCCCGAAGTGCTGGCCGGAATTTCCTCGCTCAATCTGCTGGCGAGGACGGTAGTGGATGGCTTTGTCGCCGGCCTGCACCGTTCTCCCGACTTCGGATTCAGCCAGGAGTTTGCCGAGTACCGCGCCTATACGCCGGGAGACGACCTGCGTCATGTGGACTGGAATTTGTTCGCGCGCACGGAGCGCTGCTACCTCAAGCGCTACCGCGGCGAGAGCAACAGCCAGCTCACGGTACTGCTCGACGCCAGCAACTCCATGCAGTACACCTCCGGACCGCCCAGCAAAATGGACTATGCGCGCTATCTTGCGGCGGCGCTCTTTTATCTCGCCATTCACAACCAGCGCGATGCGGCTGGGCTTATCGTTTTTGACGAGGATGTGCGCGAATACATTCGCCCATCGACGCGGCCGGGGCAACTGGCGCGCCTCTTCGCGGGATTGGAACAAGCCACACCGCGCGCGCAGACCGATTTCGCCAAACCGCTTGAGCATTTGCAGAATGCGCAGCACCGGCGCGGAATCGCCATTGTTATCTCCGATTTCTATGAGAAGCCGGAAACGATTCTCCACGATATTGCGCCGCTGCGGTTCCGTGGCAATGAAGTGATCCTCTTTCACATTCTCGACCCGCAGGAAATTCGGCCGTCGATGAAGTCATCGGCCATCCTCGTCGATTTGGAGACTAATCGCAGGATTGAAGTGATTCCCGAATACACGAAGACCGCATATCGAGCCAAGATCGATGCGCACATCGAGCAGCTTGGTTCGCTCGCTCGCGGGGCGGGGATGGACTACCAGCTTCTCACGACCAACCAACCGCTGGATGCAGCGCTGCGCGAATACCTCACGCTGCGAGAGGCAGGAAACTGATGGGCATTCTGGCGCCATGGTTTCTGGCCGGCCTTGCGGCGCTGGGTGTGCCGGTGTTTGTTCATCTGCTGCGGCGTCATGTTACGACGCCGCGGCCGGTGAGTTCGTTGATGTTTTTTGAGCGCGACACGCAGAGCTCGACTCGCCATCGGCAGCTGCGCTATCTACTGCTGTTTGCTCTACGCTGTGCCTTGTTGCTATTGGTTGTGCTGGCGTTCGCGAATCCATTTGTGCGCCGGACATTATCCGATGCAAATGGGCATTTGCATTTGATTGTGCTTGACAACTCATTCAGCATGCGCGCGGGGACGCGCTTCGACGATGCGAAACGGCTGGCGCTCACCGAGCTCGCAGCCAAGCCGCGTAGCGACAACGCACAGATCATCGCTCTTGGGGGACAACTCGAAATCCTCACTCAGCCGATCGCGGACGAGGCCCAGCTTCGCTCCGCGCTCGAGAGCATCCAGCCCGGCGACGGCCATGCCAGTTTCGGAGAGCTCGGCAGGGCGGTTCGATCTCTCGCAGAATCCGTTCAAGGGCCAATCGATGTTCACCTATTCAGCGATATGCAGCGTAGTGCGATGCCGGCGAACTTCGCCGACGTGGTTTTGCCCGCGAATGCAAAGCTGTTTCTGCATCCAGTGGCGGAGGGCGCGACGACGCCGAATTGGACGGTCGAAAGCGTGGAAGCTCCGTCGGAATTGTCCGATCCAAAAGATCCCCGGCGTTCCCGCATACATGCCGTCGTCGCGGGCTTCAACACGCCGGCCGCGACCAAGGCCGTGTCGCTTTTGGTGAACGGAAAGACAATCGCGACAAAGAAAATCAATGTGCCGGCGAACGACCGCGCTACCGTTGATTTTGCGCCGCTCGATGTGGGTTATGGCTTCAACCGATGCGCTGTGAGCGTCGACGGCGGCGACGCGTTCCAGGCCGATGACACGAGCGTCTTCGCAGTGCGCAGGTCCGATCCTGAGCGGGTTCTGTTTGTGCATGCGGGTGGCGAGGCACGCTCGGCTACATATTTCGGCGCAGCGTTGGAGGCTGCGGCGCAAGGCTCGTTTCTTCTGCAATCCGCGGCCGCCGAACAGACCGTGGACATCGACCCATCGCGATTTGCGTTTGTCGTGCTTTCCGATAGCGTCGCGTTGCCCTCTATCTTCGAACACACGCTGGCGCAGTATGTGGCCAAGGGCGGCAATGTACTGGTCGCGCTGGGCACGCACGCGGCGCGGCACACGCCGATTCCGCTGTGGGGTGGCGAGGTCGAGGACACGCATAACTACGCGCGATCTGGAAATCCCGCGGCCGTTGGCCAGGTGGACTTCAGTTATCCGGCGCTGCAGCAGGCGCAGCCGGGCCGCGACAATGGCGGCTGGGCCGAAGTGAAAATATTTTATGCTGCGGTTGTGGACCCCGCGCAGGCCCGCGTTGCGGCGCGCCTGACCGACGGAACGCCGCTGCTGCTCGAGAAACCGTCGGGCGAAGGCCGCGTACTGCTCTTCGCATCGGGACTTGAGAACCTTAGCAACGATCTTCCGTTGCACCCCGTCTTTGTCGCCTTTGTGGACCATGCCGCGCGCTACCTCTCCGGCTCCGAGCGGCTGAGTGGGTCAAGACTCGTAGACTCGTTCATCCAGCTTCGCGTCGCGGGTGTGCCGGAGGGTTCCGATTCAGGCGTTGAAGTCATCGATCCAGACGGGCATCGGCCGCTTTCGCTCGGCGAAGCCCGCACCGCGCAGACCTTTCGCCTGGCACGCGCCGGCTTTTATCAGGTCCGCTTCGCCAACGGACGCGATGCGGTGATTGGCGTGAACCCCGACCGGCGCGAATCGGACCTGGAGCCCATGCCCAAAGACGTGCAGCAGTTGTGGAGCGGGAGCTCCGGCAATGGCGCTTCCTCGGGTGCGAGCGATTCTGCGGGCGCAGAGAAATATCAGCCCATTTCACTTTGGTGGTACGTTATGCTGCTTGCATTGGCAGCCGCAATCGCCGAAATGGCGGTGGCCAGCGGCTATACGGGCACGCAGCGGGAGGAAGCATGAGCTACCAAATCGAGCTCGATTCCTATATCGCGCGGCTGCAGCAGAGGTTGCGGCTGGGGACGTGGCTGCGCGGCGCAGCGATCTTTACCGGCATGGCGCTACTGGTTACAGTGGCGCTGGTGCTCGCGCTCAACCAGCTTGCCTTCCCTGCCCACGGTGTCGCCTTCTCGCGTTTCGTGATTCTGGCCGCGCTGGCTGCGGCGGCAATCTTTGCGATCGCGCTGCCCATCCATCGCCTGACACAGGCGACGGCCGTGCGTCGCGCTGAAGAAGCCAACCCCGAGTTCGGTCATCGGCTGACGACTTTTCAGGAGCGCGCCAGCGAGGGAGACAGCCCGTTTCTTGAATTGCTGGCTGCCGACACGCTGCGGCATGCTGAGGATTCCGAGCCGGCCGTTCTGGTGCCGGATAAGCGTCTCTTCGCCATGGGCGGCGTAGGGGTTGGCTGCCTCGTGGTTCTGGTTTGGATGATTGCCGCCGGGCCCGGCTATCTCGGCTACGGCGCGTCGCTGCTGTGGACCGGGCAGCATAAGAACGCTGCTCCGCTCTATGCCATATCCGTGACGCCCGGCAGCGTGACGGTGCGCCGCAATAGCGATCAACTCATCAGCGCGCATGTCACGGGCATGCAGCCCAGCAAGGCACAGCTTTTTGCGCGCTACCAGAGCGCCGGCCGCTGGGAACCCGTGGCCATGCAGCGCACGCCTGACTCGAGTTCCGGAGCAAGTTATCAGTTCGTATTGGCAGGGCTTCCGGAAGATGTCGAGTACTACGTTGACGCCGGTCCGCTGGTCTCGCCGCACTATAAGGTGCACGTGGTCGACTTGCCATCTGCGAAGGAGATTCACGTCACCTACCACTACCCTGCGTGGACGGGCATGAAGCCCGTCACCGAGGAGCATTCGGGTGATCTGCGCGCCATTGAAGGCACCGATGCGCAGATTCAGATTGAGACTGACCGGCCATTGAAAAGTGGGCAGTTCGTCCTGGATAACGGCCAGGTCATCCAACTGACCGGAGGGCAAAATAACCTCTATCAAGGCTCCATTCACATGGAGAAGGACGGCGCCTACCACCTGGCTGCGATGGAAGATGGCCAGCCTGTCCGTCTCTCCGAGGATTATTTCATCGCTACGGACAAGGCCGCGCCGCCGGAGATTGCGATTGCCCGTCCGGGAGGGGATTACCGCGCCAGTCCCATCGAAGAAGTAACCGTTGGCGTGAAAGGCGCGGCTGAGTTCGGCCTGAAGGACATGCACCTGCACTACTCGGTTAACGGGGGCGCGGATCATGACGTGAGCCTGCTGAAAGCGCCCGGCGCAAAAAATGCCGACGGCAATTACATGTTGCCCTTGGAAGATTTCAAGCTCTCTCCGGGCGATCTGGTCAGCATCTACGCGACCGCTCGGGATGGCCACAGCGATGCACGTACCGACATCTCATTCATCCAGGTCGATCCATTCGAGCGCGAGTTCTCGCAGTCGCAGCAATCCGGCGGAGGCGGAGGCGGGGGCGGTCAGGCGGGCGATCAAACCGAGATCTCCAAGCGCGAAAAGGAGCTGATTGCCGCCACCTGGAAGCAGCAGAATGACAAGACCGCAACCGCGACGAGCGCTGCGGCGCAAGGCCAGTTCTTATCCGAGGCGCAACAAAAACTGCGCGACCAGGTGAACGCGCTCTCCGTGCGCATGCAGAGCCGCGATATCTCGGAAGCCAACCAGGAGTTTACCGACTTCGATAAAGACATGCGCGACGCGGCTGCCGCCATGGCTCCGTCGGCAGAAAAGCTCAAGTCAACCGAGTGGAAGGATGCGATCCCGCTCGAACAAAAGGCTCTGCAAGCGCTTCTGCGCGCCGAAGCTACCTTCCGGCAGATCCAAGTGGCATTTGGGCAGCAAGGTGGCGGAGGAGGAGGCGGGGGCAACTCAGGCCGCGATTTGGCCAGCCTCTTCGATCTGGAGTTGGATACGGCGAAGAACCAGTATGAGACGGCACAGAGCGCGACACCCGCGCAGCAGCATGAGAAGAACGTTGAAGACACGCTGGCCAAGCTTGACGCTTTAGCCAAGCGGCAGGAAGAAATGGCCAACCGCCAGCAGAATCCGCAGCAGTCGTTTCAGGATCGCTGGCAGCAGGAGATGCTACGCCGCGAGGCCGAACAGCTTCAACGTGAGATGGAGCAGCTGGCGCAAAATGGCCAGGCAGGTTCGAGCAGTGGGCAGTCTGGACAGACGGGAAAGCAGCAAGGTTCTCAATCGCAAAATAGCTCGAGCGACCAGGCTAACCCCGATAACTCGCTTGATTCTCAGCGGCAGTCCAGCCCGCAATCCGCAAACGCCCAAAGCGGAGGCGAACCCTCGGGCTCCGAGTCTTCCGCTTCTTCCTCTGACTCGTCTCATGATCAGCGAAATGGAGACCAGCGCATTACGCAGGCGCTGAGCCGGCTGCGGCAAGCAACCGAGCAGATGCGCCGCAGCGACGGCAACGGCCATAACAGCAGCGCGCAGCAAGCTGCCGAACAGTTGCGTCAAGCGTCTAACCTGCTCGCCGGCACGCAGCAGCAGCTCGCTTCCGGCAAGATGGATTCTCTGGCGCGCGAGGCCGAACAGCTCCGGCAGGAGGAACGCAACCAGGCGGCGAAGATCGGCAAGTTCGTCAGCCAGCAGGACGCTCCCAGCATCGACGACCTGAATGCGATGCTGGCGCGGCGGCGCGAGCTCACCCAGCTAGCTCAGGACCGGCAGCAGCTTTCCGACAGCCTCTCCAATTTGCAGAAGAGCCTGCGTGAAACAGCGGGGCAAATGGCCGCCAATCAGCCAGGTGTCGCGCAAGGCTTGCGTAACGCACTGACTGAGATGGATAACTCCGATCTCGACAATCGCGTGCAAAGATCTGCCGACTGGCTGCGCCGCGGCATCGACCCTGCCGCCAATGGCACGGAAGACGAAATCGCCCAGGGCCTGGCGAAATTGAGTCAGCAAGTGCAGCAGGCGCAGAAGGGGGTCGGGCAAGCGAAACAGGGGCAACAACGGGGCACAGGGCAAGGTGCAGGATCAGACCAGGCCGCGCTCGTCGATCAGGTGGAGCGGTTGCGAAGCGAGATTGAATCATTAGCCGGATCAGGGGCCCGCTCGGGAGGAAACAGAGGACAGGCGGGCCAAACCGGCAGAGCGGGCCGAGATGGTCAGTCTGGACCGACGGGTCAGGGTGGACAGGGACAGGATGGACAGACTCGACAGGGCGGGCAGATGGGCCGCGATGGACAGAATGGCTCGGCCGGCCGGCAATCCGGAGGCGCTGGTGCCCGAGCCGGGGAAGACGTGGGCAGGCAAGCCCAGGGAAACTTGAGTGGCGATGTTCGCACCGGTGGAGGCCGCTCAGTCGACGGTACGGTGTGGAACAACATCAACACCGGCAACAATCAATATGGCCGGCCCCGGCAGCAGTCAGCACCCGGCGACGCGTCAGCCAATCCGGCGGATACAGAGAAGGACTATCAGCTCGGCCTTCGCGAGCTGAATCAGTTGCGCCAAATGGCGGCGAGCGACCCGCAGTCTGCTAAAGATGTCGCCGAATTGACCAGGCAGATGCAGCACCTCGATCCGAGCCGCTTTCCGGGAAACCCGGCCATGGTCGAGCAGATGCATCAGGAGATACTTACCTCTCTGGACCGCATCGAGCTTCGCTTCGAGCGCGACGGCCTTTCGTCGCAGGCGCGGACAGGAAAGCCTGATTCGGTCCCGGAGGGTTATCAGGAATCCGTTGCCGAATACTACAGGCATCTGAGCAAGAGCCAGTAGACCTCTTGCCGCCTGCGCGCCCACATTCCCCGATTGATTCCGCGTTGCCTCAAACTGGCCAGACGAGAGCTGCGGAAGGCGTGATTCAGCGAGAATCGGTCGCGACTCATTGCAGCTTTTACCAGTTCAGCGTGTTGTTCCTCGATGAATTACATACATACATACAACCCGCCCGGAATGCAGAAAAACCGGAACCTAGGGCGCTGCTGCCATTGGGAAACTATGTTGCGAGAAAATAGCTGCTGAGTCGCGTCGTTGGTTGCAACCGTTTGCTGGCGCTCAGGGAGTCTCCCGGGGACAGCGTTGCTCCACG
>JBEKVS010000267.1:0-10048 GCA_049513795.1 Occallatibacter sp.
CTCCGTGAGGTGATGATCTCAATACCGTTGCAGGAACTCCGGGTCCACGGGATTTTCGAACAGCGAGGCATCGCGGGTGACGATGGTCAATCCGGAGGGCGTGACAAAGTAGCGGCGCTTGTCTTCGACCGGATCGTAGCCGATCACCGTTCCCTCGGGGATGTGCACATCGCGGTCGATGATGGCGCGGCGAATGCGGCAGTGGCGGCCGATGTTGACGTGGGAGAAGATGATGCTGGCGTCGACATCGGAGTAGGAGTTGACGCGCACGTCCTGCGAAAGGACGGAGTTGGACACGGACGCGCCGGAGATGATGACGCCGGCGGTGATGACGGAATTGACAGCCATGCCGGTGCGGCCCGGCTCGCCAAAGACGAACTTCGCGGGAGGATATTGGCGCACGCGGGTGCGCATGGGCCAGCTCTTGTCGTAGAGGTTGAAGGTCGGCGAGACCGAACAGAGGTCCATGTTGGCGTCGTAATAGGCGTCGAGTGTGCCCACATCGCGCCAGTAAAGGGCCTGTTGCTTGTTCTCATCCACAAAGCTGTAGGCCATCATCTTCTTCTCGCCAAGCATATTGGGAAGGATATTGTGGCCGAAGTCGTGTTTGGAGTTGGGGTCCTCGGCGTCGGCGATCAGGGCTTTGAGCAGGATCTCGGTATTGAAGATGTAAATGCCCATGGAGGCGTCGACGGCATTGGGATTGGTGGGCGAGCGAAAGCTTGTCGAGACGGGCTTTTCCTGGAAGCCGAGCACCTCGCCGGTCTTGCCCACTTCAACCACGCCGAACTGGCGCACCTCATCGGGATTGATGGGCAGCGTAGCCAGCGTGACCTCGGCTTTGGTCTCCTTGTGGTAGGCGAGCATGCGGCTGTAATCCATTTTGTAGATATGGTCGCCGGAGAGGATGATCATGTGCTTGGGCTGTTCGCTGCCGATGGAATAGATGTTCTGGTAAACGGCGTCGGCGGTGCCCATGTACCAGGCTGAGCCGGTGCGCTGCATGGGCGGTAGAATTTCGAAGAACTCGCTGAGTTCGGTGGCGACGATGCCGGTCCAGCCTTCGCGGATGTGACGGTTGAGCGAGAGCGCCTTGTATTGGGTGAGGATGTAGACCTTGCGCAGGCCGGAGTTGATGCAGTTGGAGAGCGTGATGTCGATGATGCGGTAGTGTCCGCCGAAGGGAACGGCGGGTTTGGCGCGATCGCGGGTCAGCGGGAAAAGGCGTTCACCTTGCCCGCCCGCGAGCAGGACACCGAGTGTATCTCTCATATCCGTCTTGAACCTGCCTTCTATCTTTGCATGTCGTCCAGCGTCACCGGCAATGGGTTGGATGCTGTTGGCTTGATGCCGTTATCCGAAACATGCTCATTTCCGGCAGCGCATTTCCACAGGCGTCGCCGAACGGTGGAGAATACCACACGCAGATGAACTTGGCAGCCCGCAAATTTGACGGGCGGTTTCGTGGCATGTCTGGCGCGATGAACAGACCTTTTGGGCGCCAGTTGGGCAGGACATTGCCCCGCAAATGAAAAGGCCACCCGAAGTGGATGGCGCCTTGCAAAGCGGGTTGTACGCAGACGTCTTGGAATCTGCATCGAACACTCAACCGGATTTTGTGGCAATGGCAGGTCAGGGCTTTCAGCCCTGACATTTAGTCTGAGACAGCGAAAATGTCGGCCTTCATGCCCTGAGGAATGTCTTGCCCAAAGGCTCAACCTCAGAGGCTAAAGCCGCGGCCATTTTGCACTTCTTTGTCCTGGCTAAAGCCAGGACCTACCTCGCGGAGCAAGTTTTCAAAGGCTCTACCGCTTCTTTTTGAACTTGTATTCCACGCCAACGGAGATGGCGAAGTTCACATCGAACTGGCTCACCTTGGGTGCGTAGTTGGTGCTGTAGTGGGTCATCACGGCATCGGGCGTGATGCGGAAGACCCAGTGCGCGGAGCGGTTCAGGTCCATGTGACCGCCGATGATGGCCGCGGGAGCGATCTGGTTGGGATAGAAATCGAACGCCGAAGGCGGATAGCCGAGCAGGTCCTGCTGGAACCTCCCATAAACCCCGCCGAACATGGCGTGGGCAATGAGCGCGCCATGCTTGTTGTGCGGGCCGAGCCATTCGGGGCCGGCGGCGAAGAAGTACTGCGAGACGAAAGGACCCTGGATGTTGTAGGGGTTGACGCCGGCGCCACTGGTGCCCACATAAGCGCGGCCGGTGCCTTCGACGCCCCAATGCTTTAGCAGCCAGTAGGAGGCTTCGAGGTTGAGCCCGCCGAGGTTCGAGCCCTGCAGCAGCGAGGGGCCGGCCTTCATGTGGTCGTAGGCCAGGCCGAGCGAGACGTCGTAGCGGTTGTCGTAGCGCACGTTGGCCAGCGGGTCGACGACGATGTACGGCGTGCCGGTCGCGGTCTGATCGGCACTGGCCTGGCCCGAACTGCTTTGGCTCGAGCTGCTTTGGGCCGGGCTGCTCGGGGCCTGGGAACGGGCTCCGGCAGCACAGGCGAAAGCGGCAATAGCAAGGGAACTAGCAATGAAACTTACTGGGAAACGCATCATGTCCAGCTTACAGGACCGCGCCGACAGGGGACAACGCGAGGGCAGGCGCTTCCGGTGTGTCTGCCGCAACGGGGCCCGGAAATTTGCCTACGGCTCGCAGTGCTCTGTCCAGCGTGCCCAGACCAGGTAGCGTGCAGTCTTCATCAGTTCGACGGTTGAAGCCAGGGTCTCGTAAGCCGGAGAGTCGGGAGCGAGCGACGGAGCGACGTGCATGGCCCATTTCAACGGCAGGGCATTGAAGATCAAACCCGCGCGAGGCGCATTTGCGGCGCCGGTCACGATCTCCGCCGAGCTCCAACCGCGAGCCTTCATGATGCGGTCGGCGTAGCACGCATTCTGGATGGTATCCATCGCGTTGGGCTCAAGAGTGATCGCAGACTCAGGAATTCCCTGCGCCCGCGCGGAGCGAGCCATGACCTGAGCTTCGACAAACCTATTGTGAGCCGCGCCTCCGGTAAGAATGAGGCGCGGAGCGACACCACGCTTGTATTCATGGACGGCCTCGGTCACGCGAGCCAGTTGTCCGGGCGTCGGGTTCCCGTCGCTATCGGCCGGCTTGCCCAGAACGATGATGGCGTCGAACCGGGTGAGCGATGTGTTGGAAGTGGGAGCGACCTGCCTGTCGATTGCACTCCATGCCAGCACAGCCAACACCGCCGCCAAAGCGGCGAGAACAAGCCTTTGCTTCCAGCTGAGCCGGTTGCGCCGGATTTTCCGGCGGCCGGTTGGCCTGCGGCTGGCCGGCGTGCGGATGGTTGGTCGGCTGCGGACCGGGGGGCGATTCAACGAGACACCTCCAGCCTCCACTTTACCGGAGGCTGGCGCGGCTTTACCGGAGGCTGGAGCAGCGTTTGATGGCGCGAGCGAATGGAGGGATCGCGGACGAATGGAAGGGTCGCTAACAGCCGCGCCACTCGCAGGCGCTTCGTCAGCTCAAGTCTGCGGCAGTTTCCCAGGCGGAAAAGACGATCTCTTCCAATGACTTGCGGCTGCGCGGCGAGGTTTCCTGGGCCAGCATCTGGTCATTGCCCAAAGCAGCAGGCTCGCCCTGGTAGCCGAGCGCGATGACTGCGCCGGCGATGTAGTCCTCGGGAACGGCAAAGGATTTGAGCGCGGCATCAGCGTCAAAGCCGGCCATCTGGTGGGTAGAAAGGCCAAGCGCCGCAGCCTGAAGAGTGAGATAGGCGACGGCTGCGCCCAAGTCGTAGAGGGCAACGCGGTTGGGCGCGCTGTTGTGGCTGAATCTGGTCTTCGCTACCCCGAAGATGAGGACTGGAGCCTTGCCTGCCCAAGCCTGGTTAAAGGGCATGAGCGATGCAAGGATCTTCTGGTAGGCAGACGAACCCTGCGCGCCGACGAGAAAGCGCCACGGCTGCTCGTTAAAGGAGGAGGCAGCCCAGCGGGCAGCTTCAAACACTCTGGCCAGGTCGACGGGGCTGACTGCCTGGTCGGAGAAGGAGCGTGGGCTAAATCGGGCATGGAAGATGGGCAGTACACCCACAACGGTAGGAGCGTGCTTCAGCTCTTTGACTTCATCGACGGACAGGGTCATAGCGGCTCCGGAAACGACAGTTTTTGACGCGGTTGTTGGATTCTGTCTGAAACAGAAAGATTCGAGGCGAGGCGAAAAAGTTGGCTGGACAGATAAACCCCTGGCCTGCCGGCCCGAAAGGACCTCTCTTGCAACCTGTTAAGGTTTGGGCCGCTTGTAGAACGGCGTCGGGACTTGGCGGGCTCGAGCAGTTTGCTGAGGACGGATCTGCACCAGAACATCTTCGCCGCTTGCGGCGACGGACTTTGGCGCCAGGGCAAAGGCAATGTTCGTCTTAAGGAACGGCGCCGGTGAGCCGCTGGTGATTGTACCGATCGGGCTGCCGTCGAGAGAAAGGACGGAGTACCCGTCGCGAGCGATACCACGATCGACCATTTCCAGGCCGATAAGCTTGCGTGACGGTCCACCGTTCGATTGAATTTCGAGAAGAGCCTGGCGGCCGAGGAAATCCCCTTTGTCGAGCTTGAGCCAGCGGTCGAGTCCGGCCTCGAAGACGTTGATGCTCTCGGAGATTTCGTGCCCGTAAAGACTCATGCCGGCCTCGAGACGCAGCGTATTGCGGGCGCCGAGGCCGCAGGGGCGAATGCCGAATTCCTGGCCCGCATCCAGAATTGCATTCCAGACCCTAACAGTGGTCGGCTCATCGGCGGGAAGATAAACCTCGAAGCCGTCTTCGCCGGAGTAGCCAGTGCGCGCGATCATCACGTTGGGCACGCCGGCGACGGTTCCATAGGTGAACCAGTAGTTCTTGATGGCGGCCAGATCGGTCCCGCCTGGTCCGACCTTGATCAGCTTTTGCAAAGTGGCGAGTGCACGCGGGCCTTGCAGGGCGAGCTGCGAGTAATAAGACGAGTAATCGGAGATGTGGATGGACGGAAAGCTGCCGACCTGGCGGCGAATCCAGGCGTAGTCGGTGTCCTTGGTGCCGGCGTTTACGACCAGCAAATAGTCATTGGGGCTCAGACGGTGAACCAGGATGTCGTCGACGAAGGTGCCTTGCGGTGTGAGCAGCGCGGAGTAGTGAGCCTGTCCATCTTTGAGGCGCGAGGCGTCGTTCATGGTGATGTGCTGCACGGCGGCCAAAGCGCCGGGGCCGCGGAACTGGATCTCGCCCATGTGCGAGACGTCGAAGAGACCGACGGCGGTGCGGACTGCGTGATGCTCGGCAATCAAACCACCCCCAGGGCATGGATATTCGACCGGCATGTCCCAGCCGCCGAAGTCGACCATTTTGGCCTTGAGGGCGCGATGCGTAGAGTTGAGGGGAGTCTTCTTGAGCTCGGGTGCGACGGTGGCCATGGGGCGATCCTCTTCTGTTTGGGTCATGCCGGTCCTGTGCTTACGATAGGGGATGAGGCTGGGGCCCGGTCAACCATCCAGACGCGCTTGCGCGCCATGGCGGAAGCAGTGAGCGTTCTTTGGGTGGAATAAGGCGCGAAGGTCGATGCGATGAATCATGTGCGCGGAATGTTGATGCTGGTGGCGGCGGGTCTCGCGGCCTGGAAGGGATGGAGGATTCACTCCGGAACCTACGCGTGGATGGCTTACGCGCTGGCGACACTGGCGCTGGGGATGGCCGTGTGGCACCTGACGCGCAAGACAGAAGCGCGGCGATGATCTGACAGGTGTTCGGCTTCAAGGAGGCGGTTTGAGGGTGAATCTTTATAACCGAATCCAGGGGCGCAGCCTTGAACGACTGGCGGCTTTGAGCGATGGCATCTTTGCTTTTGCCATGACCCTGCTGGTGCTCGACCTGCATATTCCTACGGCGGTGCAGGTGCATGGGGAGCTTGATCTGCTCGCCGCGCTGGGGGCGCTTGGTCCGCAGTGGGTGGCGTACGGCATGAGCTTTCTTACTCTTGGCATCTTCTGGGCCGGGCAGCAGACGCAGTTCAATCACCTGGCCCAAGGCACGCGGGATTTGACCTGGATCCACCTCGGTTTCCTTTTTACCATTACGCTTTTGCCGCTTTCGACAAGGCTCCTGGCCGAATTCATCACGTATCGCGGGGCGCTGCTGATCTATTGGCTGAACATTCTGGCGCCGGGAGCGATGCTTTATTGGAGCTGGAAGTATGCCACGCGCAATAGCCTGATCAAGGACGATACGCCGGAGGAAGTGCGCGCCAGCATCTGCAAACGGATCGTCATCGCGCAGAGTCTCTACGCGGCCGGCGCGGCGCTATGCGCGATCAACACCTGGGTGAGTATTGCCGCCATTGTGCTGGTGCAGTTGAATTACGCGCTGGCGCCGGGATGGGGACGAAGGCGCTGAGCATAAATATCGGATTGAAGAAGGCAACTTGTTTTGCGGATGCGGGTCCTTACCGGTGAGGACACGGAGCGCTGAGCTCCGCACCGTGGAGGGCGACGATGACCACATTTGCGAATCTGCTGACGCTGATGGGGATGGCTTTGATCCGGTTTGGCGCTCGAGGCGGCGGAGGCTATGCGTTCCTGTTTTTCGGGCTGCTGATTGTGGGCCTGGTGGTTTGGGCGCTGACTCGACCGGGCGGAAATGAATCTGCCAAGGGGTGAAGGGCCTTGCTCAGGCAAAGAGTCAGAAACAAACGTACAAGACATTCACGGCCAACAGACGATTTTCACTTCTTCCCTGCGCGCACGAACGAACTGACGCTCAAGTAGAGGAAGATGGCGAGCAGAGTCAGCGAAGTCAAGAACGGCTTGTCGTACGGGCCGTGCACAGACCCCGGCCTGGTTCGCCACATGGCCAGTCCAAAAACAAGCGCGAAGAGCGCGAAGAAGACGCCGGTAACCTCAAGCCACAGGATTCCGCCCACCCGGCTGAAGGGGCGCAAGAAGCCTCTGACTCCATGGGCGACTCCACGCGTCGCTTTCCCAGCCGCTTGCCCAGCTGTCCTGCTTTGCAAGAGCGAGCTGTTTTGCGAACTCGTCTTCTGAGCCGGTCCGGCCTCGCTCACCGTGTTCCCGGATCCCGCAGCAATGCGCTGACCGGCGATGCGTCCGGCAACGCGAAGGCCCATGCCGAGTGCCCGCCCAATGGATTGCGGCTTCATTTCGATTTGATGGTAACAGTGTGGCCGGGGGTTCCTTCGGGCTCGAGCGGCCGTCCCGCAGGTTGCTCAGATCGCACATTGGAAGTAAGGTAAAGGAATCTTATATTGCAACCGGCGCTTTTCAAGGTGCGCAGGCCGCCGAAACTGGAAGCCGATACTGAAGTACGGAGGTACCCATGACATCGCGTCTGCGCGAACTCATACAGCAATTGGGCGAGGCCATCCACGAGTCGGTGATTGAGAGTGAGCAGATCGCGGGCGTGGTGCAGGATATTCGCAAACACGGCTTCGACGTGCTGCTCATGCTGGAGGCGACGATTGGGTTGAACGAAGTGGCGGCCAAGGAATCCAAACACCTGGAGGCATCCACGGAAGGCGACGGAGACGGCCCGTTTTCGCAGACTGACCTGCATTTTCTCAAGTCGTTGCGGATTTCGGTCGAAGGCGAAGCGGAGAACGCATCGGACTCGGATACGGATTAAGAGCTGAAATCTGCTGCCCGCTCGTTCGGCTGGGAGCGATAATCAATTCATGGCGACTCTACCCAAATCTGCAGAGCTCTGGACCGTGGAGAAGTACCTGCGGACGAGCTGGAGTCCGGACCGCGAACTCGTCGATGGCCGGATCGAGGAGCGGAATTTGGGAGAGAAAGAGCACTCCATTATCCAGCGGTACCTGACGTTTCTGTTCATGCTCAAGCGCGCGGAATGGGGAGTGGAGGTGTTTCCCGAACTGCGGACCCAGACCAAGGCGAAGAACTTCAGAGTACCGGATGTTCTGGTGATGCGATCCGGGGAGAAGTTCGAGCGCTACGTGCAGCAGCCGCCGCTGATCGCGATCGAGATTCTTTCGCCCGAGGATTCACTGCGGTCGATGCAAGCGAAGGCCGAGGAGTACCGCGGATTTGGAGTCGAGAACATCTGGATCATCGATCCGGAGAAGCGAGCCATGTACCGGCATAGTTCTTCTGGCCTCGAAGAGGTCCGGGATGCCGAGCTTGCCGTGCCGGACACACCAATTCGCCTGGTCCTGAGCGAGATGCTTGCGGAGCTGGACCGGGCATAGCCTGGCTTTGAGCCTGAATTCCTCATCGACCTGGGTTTGGCCAGTCTGTCGCATCAGCTCTTCAACGCCACGCGAATGTGGAGATCCCTGAGTTGCTGGTCGGATACCGTCGTTGGCGCATCGGCCATCAGGTCGATCGCTTTGGCCGTCTTGGGGAAGGCGACCACCTCGCGCATGTTGGGTGCACCCGCTAAAAGCATCACAATCCGATCGAGGCCGAGGGCGATGCCGCCGTGGGGCGGCGTGCCGTACTCCAATGCATCGAGGAAAAAGCTCATGGCCAGGTCGTAGCAGTTGGCGCGGACACTGGCGGGGTCAGTGAACAGATCCTTCATGTCAGCCTCGTGGGGCGCGGTGAAGGGGTGGTGCGCGGGCATCCATTTTGCTGCTGCCAAATCGAATTCAAACATGGGAAAATCCGTTACCCAGATCGGCAAAAAGGCCTTCGATGCATCGATCATCTTTCCACCTTTAGGGTCGGCATCGGCTACTGACTGCTCCGTCACCCTGAAGGCGTTGTGACGGCCTGCGTACTTCTTCGACAGCTCGGTGCGAAAGCTACCAGCAGCCAAATAAACATCGATTTCCGGCCCGTAGAGCCGAGTACGCCAGCTCGATTCGAGCAGGTGAAGGACCATTTGCTCCTTTTCAGTGGTCTTCTGAACCGGGTCGCCTGCCACGATTATGACGAGGTCTGCATCGGTGGCTCCGACTAGTTTGCGCACTTTGGCTGCGGCCTCGGGAAACCCTTTGGCAAGGCGCTTGAAGTCGTCGATGAACTTCGCGCCCTTGTTCTTGTCGAACATGGGGTGGTTCTCTTCGCGTTCCTTGCGACTCAACTCTCCAACGTTGGGTATACGGAAGGCCACAATGGGCATTCTCGGATCGATCTGTAAACCAATGAGCCCCTCGTCAGTAAAGGCAGTGCGAACGTCCGCCAACCCCGGGAGGCGCAAATCGGGTTTATCAGTACCGAATTCTCGGATTGCTGAATCGTAGGTGATGCGCGGGAAGGGCGTGGGCAGTGCGACGCCGGCGGCGGCGAAGGCTGCGGCCATGAACTGCTCGACTACGGAAAAGACGTGCTCCTGGCGCGGGAAGCTCATCTCCAGATCGACTTGCGTGAACTCGAGCTGGCGATCGGCACGGAGGTCTTCGTCGCGGAAACACCGGGCGATCTGGAAGTAGCGATCGAAGCCGGAGATCATGAGGATCTGCTTGAAGATCTGCGGCGACTGCGGGAGGGCGTAGAACTCGCCGGGATGGACGCGGCTGGGAACGAGAAAATCGCGCGCGCCCTCAGGCGTGGATTTGGTGAGGATGGGCGTCTCGATTTCGAGAAAGCCTTGCTGGCTGAGCGACTCGCGGATGGCCAGGGTGATGTCGTGGCGCAGGCGGAAGTTGCGCTGCATCTCGGGGCGGCGCAGGTCGATGTAACGATATTTGAGGCGGACTTCTTCGTTCTGGATGGCTTCGTCGGATGGCGAAAAAGGCGCGAGACGCGTGTCGTTCAGAACCAGCAACTGCGTGGCTTCGATTTCAATCTCGCCCGTAGGCATCTTGGGGTTGATGGCGTCTTTGGCGCGCAGGCGGACTTTGCCGACGGCGGCGACCACATACTCCGGGCGCACCTGTTCGCCTTTCTGATGGCCATCCGGGGTGAGCTCTTTGTCCAGGACAATTTGCGCGATGCCGGAGCGGTCGCGCAGGTCGAGAAAGATGAGGTTGCCGTGGTCGCGGCGGCGGTTGACCCAGCCCATTAAAACGACAGATTGCCCGGCGTGGGCGGCGCGCATGTCGCCGCAGAGGTGGGTTCGTTCGAGACTGCCTAGAAAATC
>JBEKVS010000268.1:0-8469 GCA_049513795.1 Occallatibacter sp.
CCTTCGCCAGGTCGATAGATACTTGATGTCTGATAACGGATATTCTGTACAGTGAAACTCGACGATGCTGGAGTACCGGGCCCGGCAATTTTGTAGCAGCTTCCAGAGCTCCACTTCCCTCAGCCCTACATCTTGTAGCGGCCCAGGTCCTCGTCGTTGAGGCCCTCGAGCCAGCCACGCAGTTGCTCGGCTGTGGGTCCTTCCGGCGGACCGGAGGTGTTCAGCTTGGCCGTCTGCATCACCTGCTCCGATACATAAATCGGACAATCTGCCCGCAACGCCAAAGCAATTGCGTCCGATGGCCGGGCGTCAATCGTCACCGACTCGCCGCCTTGCCGCAGCCATAGCACGGCAAGAAACGTGTCGTCCTTGAGCTCCGTGATCACAACCCGTTCCAACTCTGCGTTCAAATTACGGATCAAGTTCCTGGCCAGATCATGTGTGGTCGGCCGCGGCGCCGCAATCTTCTCAATCTCGTCGGAGATTGCCTTCACTTCGAAGAAACCGACCCAGATGGGCATCACCGTATCGGAGCCAACTTCTTTGAGCACGATGATCGGCATGTTTGTGGAAGGATCCATCATCAGGCCGCGAATCCTCACTTCAACCGTACCCGCTTCCTGAAGCGCTTTGGCCTGAGCGGAGCTTAGCCGCTTCAACTCGGCCTCAAGCTTGGACAGTTCGCCATGCCGGATCTGCTCGGCGCGATCAAGTTGGCCCTTGCGCGCCTGCTCTTCTGCTTCGAATCGCAATGCTTCGATTCGCTTCTTCAGATCGCTCTCCATGGCTCTCCTTTCCTGTCCCCGATCTCTCCCTGTTAAACCCTGACGGCCTCGCCCACCAGACTGTTTGGATGCGCGGCAGTAATCTTCACCTGGCTATAGCTTCCCGGGGCTGGCGCTATGGGTTGAGCGCTCGTAAAGTTAACCGGCTTGTTCTGGGTGCTACGGCCATTCACCTGGCCTCTGGCCGGGTTCACGCCCTCAACCATTACTTCCATAATTTGCCCTACATGCTTGAAATAGTTAACTCTCTGAATCTCGCGCTGTCTATCAAGTAGAACTTGAAGTCTTTGCCCCTTCTCCGCGTCCGGGATGGAATCAATCATCGTCAAGGCCGGTGTGTTTGGCCTTCCCGAATACTTGAATCCGAACACGCAATCGTATTCGACATCGGCCAAAAGGTCCATGGTCTGGATGAAATCCTCGGGCGTCTCGCCTGGGAACCCGACAATGATGTCCGTGGAGATGGAGATGGAGCGGCGCGCCGCCTTGATCCAAGAGATTCGCTCCAGATACCAGTCCGGCGTGTATTCCCTGGCCATCATTTTCAATACCCGCGCCGAGCCGGATTGAACCGGGAGATGCACATGGTCGCAGAGTGTTGGATAGGCGTCGATGGCTTCCACAATATCCCGGGTAAAGTCGCGCGGATGGCTGGTGGTAAAGCGGACTCTGCGAATTCCACCCACCTGACCCACGGCTACCAGCAGTTCGGCGAAGGTCAACTTCCCCTCCGGATCGCGATAGCTGTTTACATTCTGGCCGAGGAGTTGGATCTCGGTGTAGCCGAGGTCGGCAATGCGCCTTGCTTCTTCGATCACGGAAGTCGAAGTTCGGCTGCGCTCCTTTCCGCGTGTGTATGGCACAACGCAGTAGGCGCAGAACTTGTCGCAACCTTCGATGATGGTGATGTAGCCGCGGTAGGGATTCTGGCGTGCGGTGAACTCGGTTTCGAAGGTCTCGTCGGTCTGGCGATCGTCAAGGCCGGTGATGCGCGTTTCCCCGGCTTCCAGACGCGCCAGCATCTCGGGGAGTTTCCTGTAGGAGGCAGATCCGGACACCAGCGACACATAGGGCGCGCGGTCGAAGATCTTCTCGCCTTCCTGCTGCGCTACGCAGCCCAGCACTCCAAAGCGTTTGCCGGCTTTGTGCAGCTTCTTGTAATCGTTGAGCCGGTTGAAGACCTTTTGTTCCGCTTTGTCGCGGATCGAGCAGGTGTTGTAGAGGATCAGGTTGGCGTCTTCCTCGGCCTCAACTTGCCGGTAGCCTTCGTGCTTGAGAGTGCCGATGACCTTTTCCGAGTCATGGGCATTCATCTGGCAGCCGAAGGTTTCGAGATAGAAGGTTTTTTCGGTTGCCATAACAACTCTGAGTATAGCGTGAAAATCGACGCAACACCGCCTGTCCATTTGCGAACAGGAAAGAGCCGAAAGCGAACAGTTAACCCCATCCGGAGAGCATTTCGTTTCTTAGATTCAATGGTTTAGAAGCGAACACAGTTGGCCCTGCGCGTGCAATTCTCCCATTGGGAGAGTCTGCTTCGATGAGCGGCGCCTTATACACCATTCCACGCCAGGGAGAGTTGAGCCATGCAGACGGTCTTTCAGGACATTCGCTATGGAATGCGGCAGCTGGTTCGCATACCCGGCTTCGCGCTGACTTCAGTTCTATCCCTCGCACTCGGCATCGGCGCGACTACGGCTGTCTTCAGCGTGGTGTGGGGCTTTCTGGTGGACACTTATCCTTACGCCCACTCCGAGCGCATGGTGCATATGCGTCTGGATACCGGAAAGGACCAGCTCAACGGCATGGGTCTGACCGCCGGGCAATGGCAGCAGGTCCGCAAATCGCCGGTGGTCGAGGACGCGTTTCTTGCCGATGAGTGGAACCTTACGGTTACAGGCGCCGATCTTCCCGAAGACGTTGCAGCGGACTACTTCAGCTCCAATGCATTTGAATACTTCGGCGTACCTCCCGCGCTTGGCCGCGGCTTGCAGTCGTCGGACGCCATCGACGGCCAGGATCCGCAGCCCGTCGCCGTTCTCAGTTACAAGTTCTGGCAACGCCACTTTGCCGGAGACCCGACTGTGATTGGCAAGACCCTGCAGATGGTCCACAAGAACTACACCATTGTGGGTGTGGCTGCGAAGCGTTTCACCTGGGACGACGCCGATGTTTACCTGCCCAAGAAGATTACGCAGGATATCGTCCCCGCATTCTATGTGGGCATTCGTCTCAAGCCGGGGGTCAGCAAGGCTCAAGCCGAATCGGCACTCGATCCGCTCATCCATCAATTCGCGCAGCAGACGCCCAAACATTTTCCGACCGCTGCCTTCCACCTGAAGCTGCGCGGATTCAATGACGACTTCCTTGAACAACTGGGCGGAATTCCCTACCTGCTCTTCGGCGCCGTCTCCATGCTGCTGATGATCGGTTGCGGCAACGTCTCGATTTTGCTGCTGGCACGCGCCACCACGCGCAGCCAGGAGTTCGCCGTGCGCTCGGCCATTGGCGCCAGCCGCTCGCGCATCATTCGCCAACTGCTCACGGAGTCGTTGATCATCTCGCTTACCGGAGCGGCGCTCGGCGTGGCCATCGCTTACAAGGCGCTTGGCTGGATCGTTACCAACCTGCCGCAGAACTCCGTCCCTCACGAAGCTACATATCAGATCAACGTGCCCGTCCTGCTGTTCTCTATGACAGTAGCAATTGCCACAGGGATTCTTTTCGGACTTTGGCCAGCCTTGCAGGTTTCCAAGCCGAACGTCAGCCAGATCATGCAGTCCGCCACGCGCCGGGTGTCAGGCAGCGTGGCCGGCCGGCGTTTTCACGGCAGCCTGATAGCCGGCCAGATTGCCCTTACGCTACTGATGCTGGCCGCCGCCGGCGCAGCGATTCAAGGCTTCCTGCGCATGCTGCATATGAGCCTGGGCTACGATCCGCACAACATCATGTCGGTTGGGATTCCCGTGCACGAGGGAACTTACAAAACCTGGGCGGAACGCTCCGCCTATTTCGATCAGCTTCGCACAGCAGTGGCCGAGGTTCCGGGCGTCACCATGACGGCCATATCGACGAACGCCACACCCCCCTCGAATGGCGCGACCACCAATTTCGAGATTCTTGGCAAGCCCTCCGGCAACCAGCAACCAACCCGCTTGAACTTTGTGAGTCCGGAGTACTTCCCTGCCTTGCGCATCGCCATGGCCCAGGGACGCATCTGGAATGAGACGGAGAATCACAACGCCGCACCCGTCGCAGTCATCAATGAAACACTGGCGAGGAAGTACTTCCCGGAAGGCGGAGCGATTGGGCACTCCATTAGATTTCCGGACTTGAAGGATGCCCCGCCATTTATTCTGCTCCCCGCCGGGGGTGTTGGCAACCTTGTGATCGTCGGCGTGATCCGGGACAAGCTCGACGCTGGACTGGCCAATCCGATTCTGCCCGAAGTGTTTGTCCCATTCACCCTCGGCCTGCGCATGGGGACCCAAATCCTGGTCCGCAGCGAAGCGCCGCCGCTGAGCCTTTTACACGCGGTAAGCGCCAAGGTGAACTCCATCGACCACGATCAGCAGGTCAACGCCGGCGTCCAGGATCTAGATCACTGGATTCAGGACCAGCCTGAATGGGCGCGCGGCCGGTTGCTCACGTGGATCTTTGGCGCATTCGCCGTGCTGGCGCTAGTTATGTCGGCGGTTGGACTTTACAGCGTTGTCTCCTATTCCGTGGTGCAGCGGACGGGCGAGTTTGGCATCCGCATGGCGCTGGGCGCTCCTAAAATTCATGTGCTGAAGATCGTATTCTCTTCCGTTCTGGCCAGCGTGGTCGGGGGCTTGATCGCCGGCATGGCGCTGAGCCTGGCGTTAGGCAAAGTGCTGGCCCACTGGGCCGCAGAAAAGCAAGTCATCACAGGCAGCCCGTTGCTCCTGATTGCTGCGGCAGTTACGCTCATTTTTGTCGCCGCTATTGCGTGTCTGATTCCGGCGCGCCGCGCAGCCGGCGTCGACCCGCTCATCGCCATTCGCACCGCGTAGACACTGCAGGGCGTCAACTCGAAATCGATCCTTCGAGCTTGATTTCTAGCAGGTTCTTACCGCAACCCGGTATGCAGATAGGCCAGCAGATCGCTCATCTGCTCATCGTCGAACCGGCCGGCGAACCCGGGCATCATGCCCCGGCCGTTCAGAACATTGAGCCGCACGGCCGCGTCCGTGGCGGGAATGCCACTGGGAAGCGTTTGGTGTTTGAAGATGCCATGCAGGTCCGGCGGAACCTTTTTAAGCGCCAGGTCGTTGTCCTCGTGGCAGTGTGCGCAGCGCACCTGGTAGAGATGCTTCCCTTCCGCTTGTTGCGGGGTGAGCTCGCCTGGGGAATGACAGCCCACGAGGAGAACGATAACGGCTGCGCCAACTGTGATGCTTCCCCACCCTTTCGCAAAGTTCGCGAACGGATGGGGCACGGGAATCCCAAGAATGTTAAGCAGATGCAAGTGAACTTCAGGCCTTCTTGGCGAATTCGCTGCTTACGTAGTCCCAGTTGAGCACGTTGAAGTATGCCTTCACATAGTCGGCGCGCTTGTTCTGGTACTTCAGATAATAGGCGTGCTCCCACACGTCAATGCCCAGCACGGGCTTGTGGCCAGTGGTCAACGGACTGTCCTGGTTGGGCGTGCTTTCGATGGCAACGGTCCCGTCGGGCATCTTCACCAGCCACGCCCAGCCGCTGCCGAAGACATGCATGGCCGCGTCGGTCAGCTTGTCCTGAAATGCCGAAAGCGTTCCGAACTTGGCGTCGATGGCCTTGGCCAGCTCACCCGTGGGCGCGGCGCCGCCTTTGCCCAGCGTCGGCCACCAGAAGGAATGGTTGGCATGACCTCCGCCATTGTTGCGGACGGCAGTGCGGACAGCTTCCGGCACGGAATTCAGATCGGCAACCAGTTCCCAGACCGTCTTGCTGGCCAGTTCGGGATGACCGGCTACAGCAGCATTCAGATTGTTCACATAGGCCTGGTGGTGCTTGTCGTGATGCAGATGCATGGTTATGGCGTCAAAGCTTGGCTCGAGCGCCTCGTAGGCATACGGCAGAGCCGGCAACGTAAATGGGCCGGCCGGGGGCGCGGGCGATGGCGCAGCAGCCGCCTGTGCGGCCAGCGATTCTTCGCCGCGTAGAGCTTCAGTCAAGAGCAGAGCGCTGGCCGCGCCGCCAAGGTGTTTGATTGCCGTTCGCCGATTCATCATGACCACAACCTCCAAGATTTGGGGATTCAGTATTTGGGGATTCAAATCAAGTAAAGTCTGCGCGGATGGGGTGGGGCCCGTCAAGCTGAAGACAAGACCAGGCAAGACAGTTTGCTAAGTAAGAGACTCAAGGATTGGCCAGCCAAACGCCAATTCTGTCAGCTGTGCGCCGCCAATCTCAATCGGCTTGCTTGCGAGTTGCACCGCACCCAGTTGCCGGTAGAAGTTGATCGCGGGATAATTCTGCTCAAGCACCCACACTGCCATGCTCTTGAATCCCTCGGCGCGCAGTGCCGACGCAAGTGAGAGGGCAAGTCTTCGCCCCGCACCGTGCCGTTGATGTTCGCGCAGAAGATAAATCGCATAAAGCTCGGCGTCCTGCTCATCGGTCGCACCACGCAATGCGCCCCCGCAAACGAAGCCGAAGATGCACGCAGCGGTCTCGGCAACAAAGGCCGTCATCTTCCCAGCTTCGAGCTGCTCTGTCCAGCTTTGCGCGCGGATGTCAACATCCAATGCACGCAAGTATTCTTGCGGAACAATTCCCGCGTAGGTCGTGCGCCAGCTCTCCACCTGGACCCGCGCGATGGGTTCAGCATCGCCAACGGCGGCCCTGCGGACTTCGAAATCCATGAGGCACAATCTATCACGCTTATGTTGCAATCCATCTCTCATCGGCGTTCTCATTCGCTATTCTGGAGTCATGAAGCTTCCCTCCCTGGCCCAAATTCGCCAAGCGCAAGCCATCGTCTATCGCCACATGCCGCCAACCCCGCAATACACGTGGCCCTTGCTCAACCAACGCCTCGACAGCGAGGCCTGGGTCAAGCATGAAAATCACTCGCCCGTCGGCGCCTTCAAGTTGCGTGGCGCTTTGGTTTACATGGATTGGCTGAAGCAAACGCGGCCGGACCTGCCTGGAGTGGTGGCAGCCACGCGCGGGAACCACGGCCAGGGCGTAGGCATGGCCGCGCGGCTGGCCGGCCTGCGCGCCATAATCGTGGTGCCGCACGGCAACAGCAAGGAGAAGAATCGCGCCATGCTCGCTCAGGGCGTCGAACTGATCGAGCATGGCCAGGACTTTCAGGAGTCGCTCGAATTTGCGCGCCAGCTTGCCGTGGAGCGCGGCTTGGCCATGATTGATTCATTCCACGAGCGCCTGGTGATGGGCACGGCGACCTATGCGCTCGAATTCTTTGAGTCCGCTCCGCCGCTGGAGACGATTTATGTTCCCATCGGCCTCGGGTCCTCCATCTGCGGAGTTGCAGCAGCCCGCAATGCGCTCGGGCTCAAGACCCAGATCGTCGGAGTCGTGTCTGCCCAGTCTCCGTCTTACTCGTTGAGTTTCACGCAGCGCAAGGTCATCGAGTCCCCTTCCCTCACAGCCATTGCTGACGGCCTCGCCTGCCGCACGCCGAATTCAGACGCGATGGAAATAATCTGGGAGAATGTCACCCGCGTGGTCGAAGTGAGCGACGGCGAGATCGCCTCGGCTATGCGCGCCTACTACCAGGACACGCACAACCTGGCTGAGGGCGCGGGAGCAGCCCCGTTGGCCGCAGCACTGAAGGAAAAGCGCCTCAACGCGGGAAAACGAATCGGCATCGTGCTGACCGGCGGCAACCTGGATATGGAAGCTTATGCTGAAGTGCTTTCAGCCGAAGCCGTCGGGAGCAGCCGATGAGCGGAGCAGTTGAAAAGCTCTCCCCACTCGACCATGCGGCACAAAACCGCTGCTTTGGTTGCGGCAAGGCCAATCCAACCGGCATGCAACTGGATTTTCTGCGCGCGGAGGACCATTCCGTGGTCTGTTTACCAACTGTCCCGGACACATTCGAAGGACCAAAAGGCTACGTCCACGGCGGCATTATCGCCACATTGCTGGACGAAGCCATGAGCAAGGCGGTCCGCGCATCCGGATTTATTGCCATGACACGCCATATGGAAGTCGACTACTTGCGGCCGGTTCCCTCCGCAGCGCCTCTGCGTCTGGAGGGCCGCATCACGCGCAACGAGGGTCGCAAACACTGGACAGAGGCGAAGATCATGAGCGCCGAAGGCACCGTGCTGGCTCATGGCAAGGGCCTGTTCATCGACGTGCGACCGCGATTGAGTCCTGCGGTTTGAGGCACGACCGCGTCCTGCGCCTAGAGCGAGACCCCGCGCTTCCACGGAATGAAATCGGTTTGGCCCGACAACTCAGCTTTTGTGAATCGCTCTCCGCTGGCCACCTGAATGGAAAGTTCCAACAACTGTTCCGCGCATGCCGCAACCGTCGTCTCGCCGGTGACGATGGCGCCTGCGTCGAAGTCGATGATGTCTTCCATCCGCCGCGCCATGGCCGAGTTAGTTGAAATCTTGAGCACTGGCGCAATCGGATTGCCGGTGGGCGTACCCAGGCCGCTGGTGAAGAGAACTAGATTCGATCCCGCACCTACCTGTGCCGT
>JBEKVS010000269.1:0-8460 GCA_049513795.1 Occallatibacter sp.
CTTCGGCGTCGAAGCACGCCGGCGCTGCCGAAACTTGCATTGTTTCTTTGAACGAGCGCCAAACGAAGCAGCTAATGCCGTTCGTGCCCTCGCGAGCTTTCTCGTAACCTTTAGATCCCAAAACATAAACTGTGGCCTTATTGGATACCTCAGATGGGGCCGCGCTCAAGGCCAGTTCGATCTGCCGCTCGCGGGGGGTGGAGGCGGTTACTGTGGGATCTTGAGGCATGTCTTGAGCCGCCGCACTGCTAAATAGAACACCGGTTGACAGGACACCCGCAAAAGTCGTTGTCATCCATCTCGTCAGCTTCATGTGTGTCCCTTTCTCGGAGTAAAGTGATCAATTGCGTTCGCAAATCTGCCCAACGCCACAAGGTATATTTGGTCGGGGCTGACAATCTCAATTCACAACAGCTAAACCTTGTATCTACAGTTGATTTCGCCTCAGGAGATACGCCAGAGACATGCGGAGACCCTGATCTCCCCAAAAGATCTACGAACCGATTGGCTGCTACAGCGTCGATAGCAAAGGTGACCCAAAAAAGATGCTAGACTTTCCGAAGATCGCGAAGGCCACGGTGAATAACGGGAACCATGCGATACGCTTTGGGGCGTTTGAGGTCGATCTTCCCTCCGGGGAGTTGCGTAAGTCCGGAAGCCGCGTCAAACTGCAGGATCAACCCTTTAAGGTGCTGCAGATTCTTCTGGAGCGCCCAGGAGAGCTGGTCACTCGCGAGGAGTTGCAGTCCCGCATTTGGCCGGATGCCAGTTTTGGAGACTTCGACCACGCAGTCAATATCGCGGTTGGCAAGCTCCGCACTGCTCTGGGCGATTCAGCCGAGAATCCCTCATTCATTGAGACCGTGCCACGCCGTGGTTACCGCTTTGTCGCCGCGCTGGACGAAGGTCCGGTGGATACGAATCAGAGCCCACCAGGGATCAATGGCGATGGGTCCGGCAAAGTCGTATCGCGATTCAACCCCACGCTCCTGGCACTTCTTGCAATCACGGCTTCAGGATTTCTTGTCGGCCTGGGCGTTTTCCTTGGTCATAGAACAGCCAAATGGCAGCCGGACTTTCAGCGGCTGACCTTTAGCCGGGGCACGGTCTATTCAGCCAGATTTGCACCTGATAGTCATAGCGTGATCTATGCCGCCTCCTGGGATGGCGGGCCAACCGAGATATACTCTACCGACCCGAAAATCCCCGGTGCGCGAAGCCTCGGATTCCCTGCAACTCAACTGCTCGCCGTTTCCTCTTCAGGCGAAATGGCGGTGCTGCAGTCGGTTAATTATCATTCTCTGTTCGCGGCCCGAGGAACTCTCGGCCAAGTCCCACTCACAGGTGGATCTCCTCGTCAGCTCGCTGAAGATACCGACTGGGCCGATTGGTCTACCGATGGGGCGACGATAGCGGCCGTCCGTAATGTAAGCGGCAAACAGCGTCTTGAATTTCCACTTGGCCATGTTCTGTATGAAACTGCCGGCTGGATCAGCCATCCGAGGATTTCGCCCCAAGGGAATCAAGTCGCATTCCTCGACCACCCGATCTATCCTGACGACAAGGGCGCCGTGTCGATTGTCGATCTTGACGGGCACAGGAGGATCCTCACAGCAACCTGGGGCAGCGTTGAAGGGTTGGCATGGTCGGCCGATGGAACCGAAATCTGGTTCTCGGCTGCCAAAGCCGGAAGCGAACGTCAGATTTACGCTGTAGATCTATCGGGTCGTCAACGTCTGATCTTCCGCGCACCCGGAGGAGTCACACTGCAGGACATCGCGTCCGACGGCAGGGTCCTTGTAACCCGCGATGAAGAACGCAACGGAATGATGGCTCGGGCGCTGGGAGCAGCAACGGAAAGTGACGTCTCGTGGCGGGACTGGTCCATCCCCGCTGATATTTCCGCGGACGGCAACACCGTACTCTTTGATGAGCAGGGGGTTGAGTCTGGACCAACCTATACCGTCGCCATGCGGGACTTGCGAGGAGCGCCTCCAATTCCAATTGGCCAGGGGATGGCAGGCAAATTATCTCCCGATGGAAAATGGGCGACCACGATTATTTCCAATGCCCGGCTTCTGTTGTTGCCAACCGGGCCCGGCACAGCCGGGCAAATGCCGCCGGGAGACATTCAGCAGTACTGGTACGGTGCGTGGTGGACGCCCAATGGTAAGGAAGTCGTTTTCTCCGCCAACCGAGCCGGGCATGCCGTTCAGTGTTTCGTTCAGGATGTGGATGGCGGCAAGCCGCGTCCTGTGACTCAGGAAGGAGTTACGTTCTGCGAGATTTCTCCGGACGGCAAACTGATCGCGGGCAATGGTCCTGGTGGAAGTGGAGGCTCGTTGTATCCCGTGGATGGTGGTCAGCCACGCCCGATACCCGGCCTGGAAGCGGGCGAAAAGTTCTCATGGACCTCAGATCCGCGATTTTTGTACGTGTACCGGTGGAAGCAATCACCGGTCAAGGTCTACCGCTTGAACATTCTAACCGGACAGAGACAGTTATTTACTGAAATAACTCCGCCAGACGTCGCGGGTCTTCATGACATCGCTTTCATTCATTTCAGCTCTGACGGTCGAGCCTATGTTTACAGCTATACTCGCCTGCTTTCCGAACTTTACCTGGTTGATGGGCTCAAATAATCCGCCCCGGCTGACGGATCAGGTCTCGGCAAGCCGATATGCTGGCCAATCCTGCCCTTCAGTCATCGGATTCAGCCCGACTCTATTTGTGCCTTATCCCTCTGCGCCCGTTCAGACCGATTCAAAGTACATAGGCTTCCATGTGGGCGGCTTCCTTCAAGTCGCTGTATCCGAAGCGCCCCCTGAGCGCATACAACTGCGCACTGTTATCTGGCCGGCGCTCCAGATACAGCACTAAGACTTATGAGGAGCTATCTGCCTTTGATGAGCGCATTGGCAATGCCGCGCTCATTGGGCATCGGTGCTGTTCACGGCGATTTCGGTGGCCCGAAATCCGTTCCCAAAGAAAAAATCTGTCAGGCACCGATGAGTTTTGGTAGCTCCGCCGGTTTTACCCAGTAGAGAGGCAAGATCGGGCCGCTCAAGGACGGCCCCAAAAGGAGATCATCATGAACATCGCACAGAAAACAGTCTTGATTACCGGCGCGAATCGCGGCATCGGCCGTGCACTCATACAGGAAGCCCTTCGGCGCGGAGCAAAGAGGGTATACGCAGGTACTCGCCGGACGCTCGACATCATCGACGAGCGCGTAACACCGCTGATCCTCGACGTGACCGATGCTGAGCAGATCGAACAGGCAGTCCGTCACGTCGGCTGCCTCGACGTCCTTATTAACAACTCTGGAATCGCTCCTTATGACGATCTGAGTGATGCGGCCGTGATCGAACAAGCCCTCGCCGTAAACTTCTTTGGCATGTATAAAGTATCGCGGGCGTTCCTGCCGATGCTCAAGAGCTCCAAGGGGGCCCTCGTCAATAATCTTTCGCTGATGGCGCTCGCACCGTTGCCGCTTACGCCCAGCTACGCGATTTCGAAGGCCGCCGCGTTAAGCATGACGCAATCCCTGAGGGCGCTTCTGGCAAGTGAGGGTGTGAAGGTCCACGGCGTCTTCCTGGGTCCCGTCGACACCGACATGACGCGAGGCTTCGAAATCCCGAAAGCTTCCCCCGATTCCGTCGCGCAGGGTATCTTCAACGGGCTGGATAACGGTGAAGAGGACATCTTTCCCGACCCCTTGTCGCAGTCCATCGCCGAAGGCTGGCGCACCGGCGTCGCCAAGAAGTTCGAGCGCCAGTACGCAGGCTTCGTGGCACAGAGCACGATGGCCCTGTAGGAGCGCTGCACACCGCTCAACACGACAAGACCGAGATTCACTTCACCCATGAGGGCCTTGTTCCCGAGTACGAATGCTACCGTGTCTGCTCCGAAGCCTGGGGCACGTATATCCGCGGAAGTTTGAAGAGCCTGATGGCGACCGGGAAGGGATCCCCCAACCCGAAAGAAAGTGTCGAAAAAGTTTAGAGCGAGCCAGCAAAACCTGCAGTCGAGCATCAAATGTAAAAAAGAGAACTCGGAATGAGGAGGGGCACATGTGCCCGGTATGCATCGCAAATGCAGCAGCAATGGTCGCCGGAGCTGGGTCCACGGGAGGAGTTCTGGCAGTCTGTATCGACAAATTCAGAAGGCTTCTCAGCGCGAATCGTATCGGCCTATTTCAAAAGGCAAAGGAGAAATAACATGGCCACCTTCAAGGAAAGAGAAATGGAAAACGGCATAGATCATCCCGCCATGAAGACGCCCGCAATCGTGTCGCAGCAGGAGTGGGAGGCTGCGCGCCAGCAGCTGCTCGTAAAAGAGAAGGCTTTGATGCACGCCCGAGACGCGATGGCCGCCGAACGCCGGCGGATGCCCTGGGTAGCCATCGAGAAGACGTACGAGTTCGACGGGCCCAAGGGCAAAGTGAGCCTGCTCGATCTGTTCGAGGGGCGGCGTCAGTTGATCGTCTATCGCGCCTTCTTCGAGCCGGAGGTCTTCGGCTGGCCCGATCACGCCTGCCGCGGTTGCTCGCTGGGCGCCGACCAAGTCGCCCACTTGGCCCATCTGAACGCTCGCGACACCACGCTCGCGTGGGCCTCGCGTGCGCCGCAGCCGGACATCGCCCGCCTCAAGGCGCGGATGGGCTGGGAGATGCCTTGGTACACCATGACCGACAGCTTCGACTCGGACTTCGGCGTGGACCAATGGCACGGACACAATGCATTCATCCGCGACGGCGACAGAGTGTACCGCACGTATTTCATCAACAGCCGAGGCGACGAGGCGATGGGTACCACCTGGAGTTATCTCGATATGACGGCGCTCGGCCGCCAGGAGACCTGGGAGGATTCGCCCGAGGGCTACCCCCAGACCGCGCCTTACAAGTGGTGGAACTGGCACGACAACTACAACGAGACCTCGCCCGACCCGTTGTGGCTCGATATCACTACCGATCCAGTTGGCGCCGCGGCCCGAAGGGGCGAGGCAGAGGCGACAAAATGCAACTGCACCTGAACGTGAAATCTCCACGCGCGCGGTCTACAATCGAACGCAATGGCGAGCGACCCCGCCAATCTCGGAGATGACCAGACCTTCGAACGGCTCGCCGAACCGTTCCGCCGGGAAATGAAGCTGCATTGCTACCGCATGCTTGGCTCTCTGCACGAAGCCGAAGACGCCTTGCAGGAGACCTATTTGCGTGCCTGGCGAAGTTTTTCGAGCTTCGAGGCGAGCGGCGCCGATGAAGCTGGATCTTTTCGCGCTTGGCTTTACCGCATTGCCACCAACGTGTGCCTCAACGCGCTCGAAGGCCGCAAGCACCAGCAGCGCTATTTGCCCGACCAGCTTGGCCCGGCGAGCCCGCCTAAGCTGGAAGGCGGCCCGGCGCTCGATATTCCTTGGCTCGAACCGTATCCGGACGTCGGCCTCGAGGGCTTCGCCGATGCAGCGCCGGACCCAGAGGCGCACTACACTGCGCGGGAGTCTGTGCAGCTCGCATTCGTCGCAGCCATTCAGCAGCTGCCGCCGCGCCAGCGCGCCGCGCTCATGCTCTGCGATGTTCTTGGCTGGGCATCTGCTGAAGCGGCAACTCTGCTCAACAGTTCCACCGCGTCCATCAACAGTGCATTGCAGCGGGCGCGCGAGTCGCTCTCCAATCGCTACTCTGACCGCCGGCCGCCGCTAGAGTCTCAGCCAACTCCCGCCCAGCAACAGCTCCTCAGTCGCTATCTGCAGGCTTGGGAAGGCCACGATGTGGACGGTTTCGTGGCTCTACTAAGGGAAGATGCTACCGCCGTCATGCCACCGTGGCTGCAATGGTTTATCGGGCGCGAGAGCATCGGGACATTTTTTGCCGCGGCATGGAAGACCTGTGGTGGCCTCCACTTGGTGCCGACATCCGCGAACGGACAACCGGCTTTCGCCATTTATGAGTTCTCTGCCGCAGACAAGCGCTGGAACGCGCACTCCATCCACGTACTCAAGCTTGAAATCAATGCGATTTCTGCGATCACTCTGTTCTTAGATTCCCGCCTCTTTCACGACTTCGGGCTTCCGCAGTTCCTGCCAGATGACGCAAACTCTGGATTGCGGAGACCTTCGTACCACCCGGAAGCTGTCACTCAATTACGGAATGCTGACGAGCCGAGGAGTCGGCCGCGATCTTGCTAACAAGCCTCGTCCACATCTTCACTGGAGCTGCGCCCCACACACCAATTGACCGCCGTGGCCTATGCTTCGAGGATTACTCCCGATAAATGTTAGGTTCCTATCGGGACTGCCCCGGCAGACGAGGCGAGGCTGAGCCCGGTACATTCGTCAGGGGCAGTTTCGATAGGATCGTTTGAAGTGAGCCTGCGGCGTTTGCGGCGGATGCGGTGATCCAAATACACATTCCGGCACTACCGTGCGTACCGTGAGATTTCTGACTTCTGCGGTGTCAATTCCCCGCCCTGACCTCTGCCCTACAGACAGAATCGCGGCCAAGGTCAGATTGGGCTTTTGCGTTCCTGCACGTCTGACTACCACGTCAATACTTTTCTGTACCGTCGCTCGCACCGTCGTGCGTACCGTGGAATTCCCCTCCAGCCCGGTGGCGGATGTTTACGTCCAGACCCACACCGGGATCAATGTTTTCGCCGCGTCTTCAAAAGGGAACCTGACCCGGATTCAACTTGATACCGCCACTTCAGGGCAACTCGGAGCCATCAGCGGCACCCGCCGGTCACCATCGGCCTCGCTGACACCACTTTAATGCACGGATAGGTGCTATAATTGGTGCACGGAGGGAATATGAGAGCAACAGTATCGCTCGACGACGATCTTTTACGAACGGCGGAAGAGTACAGCGGCTTGACGGAAAGAGCGGCGTTGATTCGTGCTGCGTTGAAATCGCTGATTGCGCGAGAAGCCGGTCGCAGGCTTCTCGCGCTGGCCGGGACCGCCCCCAACATTGAAGACGTGCGGAGATTGCGGGTCGACGAACAGTGATTCTGGCCGACACTTCGATCTGGATCGCCATGTTCCGTACCGGCGCGTACAGGGTAGAGTTGGACACATTGATTACCGATGATCAACTCTGCATTCACCCATTCTTGATTGCGGAGTTGGCGCTTGGCACGTTGCCGGAACGAGGAAAAACGCTGGCCTATCTCGACCATCTGATTGCCGTCCGCCCGGTGCAGTTGGAAGACGTTCGGCACATGATTGAAGCGCGGGGGCTCGCCTCGCGGGGGATCGGCTTGACGGACGCACATCTAATTGCTTCCTGCCTGGCAACTCCGGGCGTGCAAATATGGACTCTGGATGGGAAACTCAGCAGAGTCGCCGAATCCTTGGGCGTCCGCGCTACTTTTCCTTAGTCGGAAACACGGGTAGACACATCGCTGCTGTTGGCACCGACCGCTGCCGATATCGGAGTCGTGACAGTGAATGACAAGTCTGCGTTCTCGTAGCCTTCTCCGCAAGGAGTCAAGGATCACCGTCAGGAAGATGAACTCTCCCGCCGGATGTAGGTGATATGGGCCCGCCTGGGTTGATCCGCGCCGGTCACCACCATGTCAGCGGCCAGATTCGGGTAGACCCTCAGGCCGTGGTTCGAGTCGGTGGTGACCACGAGTTTCCGCCTGCGCACGCACAGCAGGTTGTCTTTGCCCAGCAGCCAGAACACCATCTTCGTGTTGACTCGCCAGCCACGCCGCCGTCCTGGTACAAGTGCGGCTGGCACCTATCAATTGTTGCGTTCGTTGGAGGGGGGCGCGCGTGAAAGACAGACCAGCAATTCCGGACCTTGAATGTCTAATGGGTTCCCGGAGTTCAGACGAGCTGGAAGCGTTCTTCTGCTGCGTGAGAGCCAACGATAAGGTCTTGCCACCGAGTTCGCGGGAGCCCTCCGGAATACAGAACGGGGCCGCCTGGTTCACCCCAGGGTGGGGATTCTTGCACCGGCGCTGACAGTTAGACGGGACAGGCGCTGCCGGTGGTCATGTTTTCAGGTGGATGGCAGGCTGGACTCAGTCTTGCTCTCTCAAGTGAGCCACTGCCAGAGGGTACTGGTTGCATGACTGGTACCCTACAGCACCCTAGTCTACAAACCCGCCGTACGAGATAGAGGGGGCAACCCCAACCGAGGGGTGCTGATCGCAGGATTGTCACCCGCTTGGTCACACGATAGCTTCCCGAATCGAAGCCAACAGCTCATCGGGGTGAAGAGGTTTCGCCAGTATCTGGAAGTCGTGACCTTTTGCTCGCGCCACCTCCAACAGATCGCCTGTGGCCAGATGCCCAGATAGCAACAGTGTCTTGCAGTGCGGGTGAGCATCCCTGAATTGTATAGCCAGGTCGATGCCACTCATCTCCGGCATATTCACATCTGTAAGCAGCAGAGATGGAGACCCAGATTCCGCAGCCTGCATAGCTTCGACCGCGCTTGTGTAAGCTACG
>JBEKVS010000270.1:0-8386 GCA_049513795.1 Occallatibacter sp.
ACGCTCGATATCCTTGAAGAAGACGAGTAGGAAGATATCGATCAGGCCTTGCGCACCCACTTCCCCATCGCTGGACAAGTTACGAAGGGATCGCGATGACGGCGGGCGAGCCGCGGCAGGAGTGGGTTTGGCTGGCGCGCATTCGCCGGCCGCAGGGGCGCAAGGGCGAGGTCTTCGCCGACATCCTCACTGACTTTCCCGAAAAATTTGCCGAACGGCAGCGCCTTTGGCTGGTTGCCGATCCCGAGTCGCCGCGCGCGGCGTTAAATCCGGTTAAGGCCAGCCCAGTCCCGCGCGAGGTCGCGCTCCGGGCTCACTGGCTGCACAAGGGCGGCATCGTGCTCCATTTCGCGGATTCCGACTCCATCTCCTCGGCTGAAATGCTTTCCGGCCTCATCGTCGCCATTCCGCTGGAACAGCGCGCCCCGCTCGGTGAGGGCGAAGTCTACATCGGCGATTTGATCGGCTGTACTCTCGTTGACGTGGCTGGGCAACTGCCGGTTGCGGTCGGCCCGATTGAGGACGTCGACCGCAGCGCGGGTCCGGTCGCCTTGCTGGTTGTTGTCCAACCCGGTACGCGCGATGAAATCCTGATCCCGTTTGCCAAGAGCTACCTGCGCAAGATCGACTTGGCGGCGAAGCGAGTCGAGATGGCGCTGCCCGTGGGGCTGGTAGATCTCAATGCGGCTGACAAGCCCTGAGCCACGCAGGCACGCGTCCGTCTTCTATTGATACGCGAGCGGCTTCCACGCGCCGTGGTCTTTCAGCGCCAGTTGAATGGGGCGCGGAGGACCATTCGATGGAACCGAGACTTCGATCCACAGTTCCTGTCCAGGATGGATCGTTTGCGGGTTAGCCGCGTGTTCGCCCATGAAGAAGTCCAGGGGCGTATTGAGGCGCATTTGGGCGCATGTTGATCCCGGGAGCGCAGTCACCAGTTGCGCTCCGGCATGGGTACCGGGCTGGGTGTCGGCGTCGGCGATGCGAATGGCGAGGAGCCGGTTCTCTTCTACCTTGAGCTGCGCGGAAAACTGTACCGGCTGCTCAGAGTGAATGGTATAGGTCTGCCCGGACGGCGCGCCGTCTTTGTCTCTTGGCACCTCGGCCTGTTCCGCCGATGGCAGCGTGCTGCGGCAGCCATCCACGAGCAATTGCAGGCTCGCATAGCGCCCGCGCAAGAGCATATCCGGATCGAAGGCCGTGGTCCGCGTCCACACACGGGGTAATGTCCAGCGCTGGTAGAGATACTTTGCTGCGACAGTCGAGACGATCATAAGCTGAATCACGAGCAGCGCGATAGACGCATCGGCGATGAAGACCTTTCCGAGTTTCATGGCAGCTCCTCTTCCGGGTTCAAGCCCGTCCCAGTCTCTGCGACCATGCGCGCCAGCAGGCTGCGGCGCATTTTCTCAAGCGCCCACCCGCCGGCGAGGAAGAGCACTCCAAGGCCGATCAGTCCCAGAGAACGGCCCATCTTGTCAAACAGATTGCTGAAGTAAAACCACGCCACGGCGAGGGCAAAGCCCACCATGCCCAGGTTGACGAGCGCCTTGCTTGCCTGGCGAACTCCCCACCAGATGATGAAAACAGCGAATGCCGCAACCAGCGCGTGGGCAGCTAGATTCGGTTCCCCTGAGCGGTAGGTTTCGTGATGCGCGCCGACGCCGAAGTGATGCGTATTGATGGTGAAGCACCATGGCAGAACGCTGCCGAACACTACTGCCGCCGCTACGGGAACGAAGCTTCGGCCGAACCGGAACAGGGAAACGGCCAGCGGCAGCGCGGCGATAGCGACCCATCCCCATACCTTCACATGGAAGGGCATCGCGCTCTGCGTCGCGGACCAGGCGCGAAAGCCCTCGATCTGCATCACTGACCCCACCAGCACGGCGATCGCCGACGCCGCAAACAATATCCCTCGAACTATCGCGCGGCGGCTGCCGAGAAAGAGGGTCAGGTAGAGCACGGCCCATACAATCAGAAACCGCGCCAGGTAAGTATTTTGATCGACATGCCCGTCTGCGTAGAAGCCAAGCTCGGCCAGAATCCACGCGGGCAAGAGCAGCAGAGCCAGCGTCTGCTGCGCCTCATCGCGAAGAAGGGCCCACCCCGCGAACGCAGCCAGGGCCCACATTAAAACGGCCGCCGGCCAGTGTTCCTGAATGTTGAAGATCTGGCCCACCAGGGCGATGGCCGCGCCGGTCGAGAGCGTTCCCACGGCGTGCATCGCAGTGGAGAGCGCGTGATAGCTTTTGCGCGCCAACGCCCCGCCCAGGTGGAAAACGGCCACCATGCCGGTGACGATCGCATAGCGGCCGGCAGGGCCGATTTGATCCCAGTGCGCGGTAACGAAGAGCACCACCCCGCAGGCCAGCAGCATGGCTCCGAGGATCAGAGCCACCAGTCCCTCCCAGCGCAATCCAGATGGCCGAGCCCGTTTGGATTCATAGGCGCGGATGCGCTCCGCGGCATCCGCATCCAGGACGCCGGCGGCTTGCCAGCGCGTCAGCTGCGATTCAAAGTCAGCCATGGCAGTTGGGCAACATTAGAGCACACCTCGAACCGCCGGCGCTGTGATCCGGCCACTTATATAAATGCCTTTCATCGCTGCTTATATCATCGAAGGGTATGCGCTTCGAGATCGTCACCATCTTTCCCGGCTTCTTCTCCAGCTTTTTTGAGCATGGAATCCTGCGCCGCGCTCTTGGCGAGGGGCTGGTCGAAGTGGGTGTGCACGACCTGCGCGCCTTCACTCATGACCGGCATCGCACGGTGGACGACCGGCCCTTTGGCGGCGGCGAAGGCATGGTGCTCAAGCCCCAGCCGATCGCCGAGGCGCTTGCTGCTCTCGGCATCCAGCCCAAAATGTCAAGCCCCCAGCAGCCGTCGAAGGTTGAAGCCAGCTGCTCGCCGAGCGAACCCGCAGAACAAGTCACGAAGGGTACGGACTTCAGCCCGTACATCGCCGCTGCCGGTGAAGAAGACCGGGCTTTAGCCCCCGAGGGAATCGACACCCAGAACTCCCCGGCGTCTCCACGTCCAACCGTCATCCTGCTCTCAGCGCAAGGCCGGCCGTTCACCCAGGCACTGGCTCGGGAGCTTGCTTCCCTTCAACGCGTGGTGCTGATTTGTGGGCGCTATGAGGGCGTGGACGAGCGCATCAACGAGCTCTATTGCGACTTGGAGCTTTCCATTGGCGACTATGTGCTAAGCGGCGGCGAACTGGCCGCCGCCGTGGTGATCGACGCCACCATGCGGCTCATTCCCGGCGTTCTCGGCAACGAATCGTCCAGGGAGTTTGAAAGCTTCGGGATTGCCGACGGCCAGATCACATCGGATGCAGAAGGCGTCCCACGCTCGCAGCACGGAGCCGGCGGACTTCTCGACTATCCCCACTACACGCGCCCCGCCGAGTTCGCCGGCCTGCGCGCCCCTGAAGTCCTGCTCAACGGCGATCATCTTCAAATCCGCCGTTGGCGCCGCGAACAGCAACTGCGCAAGACGCTGGCCAACCGGCCCGATCTGCTTAAAAATGCTGCACTTAGCGCCGAGGATCGGAAACTTCTTGAGGAGATGAGGAATTCTACTTGAAGGGCTGAACGGGCGCGGGCTGGTCGGCGCCAACCTGGCCGGCGGCGATCGCTGCTACGTAGAAATTCTCTCCATGTATCGGACGGCCGGATAGACGCCGGAGCATGGCCAGCTGGCCGACGTGGGAGAGCGCGTCGGTGACGGGACCCTGGATGAGCCGCTCGATGGGCGCCTTCAACTCCCCATCGGAGGCCAGAAACGAGTCGAAAGCCTGCAGCGACTGGAAGAATCGCCGCTTCTCATCTCTCCAGACCTGCGGCTGCGAGGCATGCCAACGTTCCTTGCCGACCGCCGCGCTCAGAGCCCAGTCGAACAGGTCGCCCATGTGGGCCAGAATTTGCACCGGCATCCGGCCGGCGCCGGCGAATCCGGCGAAATGATCAGGCGCGCCGTCCAGGGCTCGCGCCGCCCGGTAGGCCAGGCTGGCCAGCATATGTCGCAGCAATTCACGTTTTTCATCCATATCGGGAACTATAGCGCAATCAAATGCAACGCGCCGTGGCATTCCCATCGACGCCGACGCGGCGCGAAATCATGCGCCCGAATAAAATCTCTGATAAACTGGAAGTTCTGAGTCCAAGAGCAGGAAACTACCATGTCTATCCATCCCGTGATGCAGCGCCTGGCCGACAAGCTCAAGCGCACCGACCTCCCCGAGTTCGTCCCTGGCGACCAAATCCGCGTCCAGGTCAAGATCAAGGAAGGCGACAAAGAGCGCCTTCAGGCCTTCGAGGGCCTTGTCATCGCCATCAACCGCGGCGCGCAGGGCACCTTTACCGTGCGCAAAATGAGCTTTGGACAGGGCGTAGAGCGCATCTTCCCCTTCAACTCCAAGGTCATCGACAAGATTGAAAAGGTGCGCAGCTATCGCGTTCGCCGCGCCAAGCTGTTCTATATCCGCGGGTTGCGCGGCAAGGCCGCTCGTCTGAAGGAAGTGGACCGCGCCACGGGCAAAGTGCGCGCCTAAGCGGTGGTCGCTCCCATCCGCACTCGATTCTTTTGAATTGTGCTTTGACGAGCCCCTGACCCTCCCGGTCCGGGGCTCTTCGTTGTCCGCCCACATTGCCCCCGCGGCAGCTTCCCTCCCCTAGGGTTTGAGGACTGCGGCCAGCAACTGCGAGAGCCCGTTCCAGGCAATCTGCACCCCAATGCATAGCAAGATGAACGCGACTACGCGGAGAATTCCATGCGCCGTGTTAGGCGGAATGGCCTTGGTGATCTTGGGCGCGTATGCGTAGCAGAAATAAACCAATACGCTCAGAATCACGATCGCAATAAACACGCCCAGGTGGGCAAGCACATTCTTCGAAATTGTTTTCTCTGAGATATGGGCGGTGATGGTCAAGACCCCCACCAGGGTGCCCGGACCTGACGTAATGGGAAATGTGAACGGATAGAAGGCCTTCTCTTCCAGATCGCGGGCCCGTGAGTCGTCCCGCGCATCGGTCTCCTCCTGCCTCTTCTTTGAATTCGCGCGTGCGTCGCCCTCGTTGAGCACCGACCAGCCCATGGCCGCGATCACGATCCCGCCGGAAAACTGGACGATGGGAAGCGAAATGCCGAAGAAATTCAGGATCGCCGCACCCAGCAACTCGATCACCGCCAGGAAAATGATGTTGTTCATGGCGATTCTGCGCGCCAGCGACTTGTAGACCCGCGGCGATGCCTCGCCCACCAGGCCCAGAAACACGAGCGCCGACCCGAGCGGATTGATCAGCGGAAGCAACACGCTGAACGCGATCAGAAGGGAATTCCAAAGCTGCAAAGGTGTTCTCCAATTTGCATCTTCTCGCAGGGCACCCAAATTCGTCGAGATCTCGGGGTGCCGCGGTGCCGGGTGCGCCCCATCCTTTCCACGTTTTTGTGGAAAGGGTGAGACCTTAAATCCGATGGCCTCCTGGCTTTACTCCTTATACTGAACGCATGGCCAAGTCTCCCGCGTGCGGCTGGAAGCATGAGAAGGCTGCGCGCAAGCAAGGAGCGACGCGCATCGCCGGGCTTGATGAAGTGGGCCGCGGACCTCTTTTCGGTCCCGTGGTGGCGGCTGCGGTCATGCTCGCGCCGCGCTGCCGGATCGACGGCCTGACTGATTCCAAGAAATTACCGGAAAAAAAGCGCGAAGAATTCGAAATCCAGATCCGCGCCAACGCGATTGCCTGGGCGGTGGCCGCGGTCGATGTGGAAACCATTGACCGGATCAACATTCGCCGCGCCTCGCTGCTGGCCATGCGCCTGGCCGTCGAGCAGCTGACGCTCAGTCCCGATTTCCTGCTCATCGACGGCATCGACACCATCGATTGGGATTGCCCGCAGCGAGCTGTCGTCCAGGGCGACTCAATCAGCCTTTCAATTGCAGCCGCTTCAGTGCTGGCCAAAGTGCATCGCGACCGCATGCTGTTGGAGTTCGACCGCCAGTTCCCCGGCTACGGGCTGGCCAGTCACAAAGGCTACGGCTGCCCGGAGCACCTGGCCGCATTGGCGCGTCTGGGGCCGACGCCACTGCATCGCAAAAGCTTCAGTCCGGTTGCCCAGTGCACTTTGAGCTTTGATTTCACCCCGATCGAAGTCGCTTGAGAGAGCGGGTCGCTCAGGCTGCGGCAGGGCGCACCTTGCGGCGCTTAACCCAATCGAGCACTGGCCTGGCCGCCAACAGCAAAGCCAGCACAACAGTGAGCCGCAGCGGGCTGAGCACCCCCGGCTTGACCTGCCACCAGTAATGAATCGCACCGCACACGGCGGCCACGTACACCAGCTTATGCAGCCGGTTCCAGTTCTTGCCGCCCAGCTTGCGGATTGCCCAGTTGGTCGACGTAAGCGCCAGCGGGAGCAGCAGCAGCCATGCCGCCACGCCCATGGTAATGAACTTGCGCTTGGCAATATCGTCCAGCATGGCCTGCACATTGAATCCCGCATAGAGAGCCACATAGGTCAGCAGGTGGAGCGTGCCGTAGAAGAACGCAAAGAGCCCGAGAAGACGCCGAAATTTGATGAGCCATCCCATCTGCGGCACAAGCTTGCGCACCGGAGTAACGGCCAGCGAAAGAATCAGCAACAAAAGCGTGTTGTATCCGGTTGTGAGCTCGATGTTCGCAGTGGGGTCGGGGCCGAGGGTGTTCGTCACCGCCTCGTAGACGAGCAGCGCAAATGGTCCAAGACAAGCTAGCCAGGTCAGAGTCTTGAGCAGGATGAGGGTCGATCGTTTCATGGTCAGCGAGCGCCTGCCTCGGCTATCTTTCTGCTTCTTTGCGTTCGCAATTGTGATGCGCGCTTGGGATCCTCGTGAGAATTCTGGCGCGGCCTTTGTGCCGCGGAAACCGAGCGGATGATCAGCCGGTGCTTCGCGTGCGGATCGAAGGATACTTTGGCTCGAGCTTCGGCATCGACCATCAGAGCGCGCACTGAGGGATGGTGCAGCATCGCCGCCGAAGTGAGAACAACGTGACGGGCAACCGTGCCATTGCCGCGCAAGATGCGGTCCGGATCGGCCAGGCCTTTCGCCTGGAGGAAAAACAAACTCACCCAATTCGGATAGAGAGCGATGGAGAAGATAGCTTCAGATGGCCGCTCAGATGGGCAGTAGCCGATGGCCAGCGCGTTGTAATTGTCATAAACAAGTTCAAGCGCGGTTGGATAAAGCTTGCGCATCTCGCTGCGAATCGTCCCGGCTAATTCGGCAATCTCCGCCGTGTACTTGGCCATGAATGAGGCTAACTGCTTCTCCGCATCTTTATCTTGCGCCATCCCCGACTCCGCGACAACTTGACTGCTAACTCAGATAACTTGGCTCAAAAATACTTCTTCAAATTCATCCCGTTATAGAGCGAGGCAACCTGTTCCCCATAGCCATTGAACATCAGCGTAGTCTTGCGCTGCGCGTAGAACGGTAGGCCGATGCGGCGCTCCGTCTTCTGGCTCCAGCGCGGGTGGTCCACATTCGGATTCACATTCGAATAGAATCCATACTCGCTCGGCGCCTGCTCATTCCACGTTGTCGGCGGTTCCTTGTCTACAAAACGGATGGTCACGATGGACTTGGCAGACTTGAATCCGTACTTCCACGGCACCACCACGCGTATGGGCGCCCCGTCCTGATTGGGCAGCACCTCGCCATATAGACCAAAAGTCAACAGCGTCAGCGGGTGCATGGCCTCATCCATGCGCAGGCCTTCGCTATACGGCCAGTTGATATCCGATTGCGAAGCCCACTTTTCAACGTGTTTATCGTAGTAGGAGAGAAACTGCACATATTTGGCTGAAGGCAGCGGGTCGCATTGCTTGAGCAACTCCGACAACGAATAGCCTACCCAGGGAATCACCATGCTCCAGGCCTCGACGCAGCGATGGCGATAGACGCGGTCTTCGAGCGGCCGCAGCTTGAGCAGCGCTTCAATATCGAAGGTCTTCGGCGTCTTCACCTTGCCCTCCGCCTTCACCGTCCATGGCCGCGTGGGAAGCGCGCCGGCATTTTGCGCCGGCTCATTCTTCTGCACGCCGAACTCGTAAAAGTTGTTGTAATGCGTAATGTCGTTGAGGCTGGTGAGGTCTTCGCCGGTGGTGCTGAGGGGGCTCTTCACTGTTGCGAGCTTGGTGTCGGCAAGTGCTCCCGTGCGTGGCGAAACCAATTCGGCCACACGCTCAATACCTAACGCAGCCGCACCGGCAGCCACGACTGTCGAGGCAGCTCCGCTCAGAAAGCGCCTGCGATTCACGTACCAGTCATAGCCGCTGCGCGGCGTGATCTCAGAAGACGGAATGTCAGAAGGTTTGGCAATCAGCATGGGTCCGACCTTTTTTG
>JBEKVS010000271.1:0-8376 GCA_049513795.1 Occallatibacter sp.
AGGGACTCGCGAATCGCCGCCTCGTCGTCGATGACAAGGATGCTTGCGCCGGCCGGAAGTCCATTGGCGGCAGGCGAAGCAACGGGCAGATTCGGCAGGTCGATCTCAGGCATGTACTGAATTCCTTAACAAGGGAAACTCGAGATGAAAGGTGGTGCCGGAGCCGACCGCGCTTTCTACATGAATTTTGCCGGCGTGCTCCTGAATGATGCCGTAGGAAACCGATAGACCCAGCCCGGTGCCGCGGCGGTCGCCCGGCTTGGGGGTGGTCTTGGTGGTGAAGAACGGGTCGTAGATGCGCTTGAGGTGCTCGGGCGCAATGCCGGCGCCGGAATCCGTCACGACTGCTTCAACGTGCCCATTGACGAGAGTGGATACGCGCAGCTGGCCGCCGGCGGGCATGGCTTCCTTGGCGTTCAGCAGCAGGTTGAGAAAGACCTGTTGCAGCTTGCCGGGGTTGCCGTTGATCGAGGGCAGGCTCTCAGTAAGATCGAGGGCCACGGTGATCTGCGCCGTCTTGAACTGATGCTCGAGCAAGGAGAGCGTGTCGCGAATGACCTGATTCAGGTTGGTGTCGCGGAATTCGGTCGTCGAGGTGCGCGAGAAGTTGAGCAGGCCGTTGGCGATCTCGGCGGCGCGGAAGCTTTGCTGCGTGATCTTGTCCAGCACCGGGCCGAGGCGCTGATCGCCTTTGAGCTGCTTGGACAGCATCTGCGCGTAGGAAGAGATCACGGCCAGCGGCGTGTTGATCTCGTGCGCCACGCCTGCGGCCAGCAATCCGATAGAGCTGAGCTTGTCGGCCTGAGCCAGTTGCGATTCGAGCGAGATGCGCTCGGTGATGTCGTCGACAAGGATGATGCGGCCCACAGAGATGAAGTCGCGCGACAGCAGGGGCGCTACGGCGATGTTGGCGGTGCGTTGCTCGCCGGCACGCGTGGTGAGGCGGAATTTATACAGGTGGTGTACGCCCTGCTCGTTGCGGAAGCTGTCGATGGCGTCAACGAAGTCCCGCGGGAAGACGGAACGAAGCTCCTGGCCGATGGCTTCGGCACGGCTCAGCGCATACATGGCCTCCATCTGCGCATTCCAGCTTTCGATGCGGCCATCGAGATCGAGCGCCAGAATGCCCACATTGATGGATTCGACGATATTTTCGTTGAACTCCTTCAACCGTTCAAACTCGCCGATCTTGGATTCGAGGCGCGCATAAAGGCTGGCGTTCTGCAGGGCGATGCCAATGTAGCTGGCCAGCGATTCGAGCAGTTCCACATCTTCGCTGGAAAGGAAGTCGCCGCCGATGGTGCGGCCCAGGCCGATCACCGCGATGGTGCGCGCTGCGGAACCATCCTGGACATCGCTCGAGGCGACCCGGCAGGGCAGGTAGTAGTTCAGATCGAGCAGGGCGGCTGTCCGCTGCTGATCTTCGGGCAGGTGCAGCGCAGCTTGAGCATTCTCCAGAAAGATGTGCGAGTGGCCCTTGGTGTGGTCGAAGTCAAGAAAGCCCAGATCAAGAGCCTCGAGTCCGCGCAGATCCCGTACCAGAGTTGCCTCGGGCGGCAGGCCATGCGAGGCAGCCAGGCGCAGCCCGCCCGCGCCCTGCTTGACAAAAACCGCAACGCGCGCCACCAGCAGCGTGCGCGGGAGCCGCTCGACGATCGAGTCGAGCAGCGCTGCAAGGTCGGTCTCCGAACTGAGGCTGCGGCCAAATTCGACCAGCGCTTTGCGATAGTCGTAACGATGGCGGTCGAAGGCCCGGTCGACCCAGCCCTGAATCTTGCGCTTGAGGGGATCGAAGATGGCCGCCGTGACCAGAATCGCGATCACCAGGCCCCACTCGCGCACAGCTTCGGGCATGGCGTTGTGCACCATCACCGAAATCAACGCCACCACACCGAAGTAAGCGCCGAGCAGCAGGCCAGTGGAGACCGTGTAGGCCACGCCGCGCTTGAAGATCAGGTCGGTATCCATCAGACGGTAACGCACGATGGCCCAACTGAAAGTCAGTGGCAGAAACACCAGCGACAGGCCGGCCAGGTTGGTGAGCAGGCGCGGCGGCTGTAAATCGAGCAGAAAGGGAATGGCTGAGAAAAGCGTGAAGGGAAGCACGGCCAGCAGCGTGCCGCGCGTGACCCACTTCAACTGCTGGCGCAGCAATGGCGTGTTGGCCCGGCTGTAACTGCGCAGAAACAGCAGCGCCGCCAGCACGTAGAACGCAACATCGTAAGCGGTGCTCGTCTGTTCCAGGCGATGCTTGAGCAGCCCGGTCGCCTCGCGCGTCTCGATCGCCCAGAGATAAAGGCCGATCAGACCTATCCCTGGCGCGTAGACCAGGGGCAGCAGCCAACGCCGGCGAATCCTCTTAAAGCGCTCTTCCGGAAAGCTGAGGGCAAAATGCAAGAACAGAGCGGGTTGCAGCGCCTCCGCCGTCACGTTCAGCCAGTAGACGGTCCAGTCCAGGTTGCCTTGCCAACCCGGTTCGACGAGCATCCCTGTGTACTTCAGCGAGCACAGAGCGAAGGAGGTCAGGCAGAAAAGGTAGAAGTGGGTGGCGCGGGGTGCGGTCCAGCGGCGAAAAAGGACGTAGATGCCGATGGCCAGATAGACGAGGCCGATGACGCGCTGTGCTTGGGCCAGGCCGCGATCCAAAGGCTCGGGGATCACCACCATGGGGGTGTCGACAGGTTCCCCGCCGCGGGTGATGGCATAGACGGCCTTGCCATAGACCTGTGTGCGGTAAAGCACGTGCACCAGGTCAGACAAATGGACAATGGGATTCTTGGGGAGCTGCTCTGTTTGCGGTGCTTCCGCCCGCGGACTGACTTGGGGAGAGAGCGGCTTTACTGCCAGGGGCTTATCGGCGCCGAGCAGGTCCTGTGCCTGCATTGCGGCGGCCGGCGCGGGTGTTTCCCGCTGCACTTCCGCCGCAGTGAGAAGATCGCCGGTTCGAATGCCGGCGCGCTCGCCGGGGCTGTTGGGGAGCACTTTGACGGCCTCCAGGCCGCCGTGCACCTCGCGCCACCAGATGCCGTCGTCAGGCTGTTCGAATTGGGATTGCTGGCGGAGATTCAGAATCGCAAGCAGGATAAGGCCAGCCGTAGCCACGGCCAGCATGGTCGCCTGCAAGCGATTGAATAGGCTCGTCTCCATGGGGGATCGTTCTACATCGCCAGAGTTTGTAGCACGTCGGTTGCCATGCGGGAGAAATGATCGCACCGCGGTAACGGTATTCGCAATCGTTTGAGAATACGCAAGATAGGGACGCGTGGTTCCATCAGAGGTCAACCGGTGGAATGTGGATTATCTTTCAATTCATGCAGAAAACAGTAACAGCGATCCACAGAACAGGATTGGTCTATGAAAAGCAGTAGGCGGCTGAAGCTAGACATGTTAAGGCCAGGCAAATGGATCAGAGGAGCCTCTTGTCATTCTATTGTCTTCCTATTATGAAGGCCCCAACGTTGGAAGGAGTAGGTTGACCGCTGACCATAAGTCGCTTTGGGGCCGTGTTTGCGCTGGTAATGGTGTTCGGAAACGTACACCGGAATTGCGGAATCGGACGAGTGAGGACGATCGGGACAAATACGGAGCTGGTCGGTGCGATAGGCCAGCCGGGCGATGTATTCAAGAACATCGGCGTGCTCGACGGCTTCGGCGGGCGTCCTTCCCCAGGCGAAGGGAGCGTGTCCGGTTACGAGGACACCGGGCACGGCAATCGGATCTAATCCATCCGTTTTGAAGCGGCGGACGATGACGGCGCCGGTGTTGCGCACGTAAGCTTCGGCGACTTCCGCCGCGCTCAGAGGCTCGGTGACGGGAACTTGACCGTGAAAGTAGTCGGCGTGGGTGGTGCCCAGGCAGGGGATGGGGCGGCCGGCTTGCGCCCAGGAGGTGGCAAACTCCGAGTGGGTGTGGACGATTCCGCCGATCTCGGGAAACTCGCGGTAGAGGCAAGTGTGCGTGTCGAGGTCGCTCGAGGGACGCAGCGAGCCCTCGATGATTTTTCCATCGAGGTTGGTGACCACCATATCGCCCGGAGTGAGCGAGGCATAATCGACGCCGCTGGGCTTGATCACCACCAGCGGCTCAGGCCCGGAGCGGTCAATCCCGCTGGCATTGCCGAAGGTGTGCGGAGCAAGGCCGCGGCGTGCGATCTCCTGGTTGGCGCGCAAGACCTGTTGTCGAAGGGAGGCGAGCAGCATGGCAAAGACAGGTTACAGTTTTCAGGGTTCAGTTGTCAGTTTTTTGAGGCAGCCAAGTGGGCGCGCCAGTGGAGACGCTCTGTCCTGCATCAGGAACGGATCACAATTGTGTTGGGGCCGTAAGCTCGGACGCGGTAGGGTAACGAGTTAGCCGCGCGAATAGCGAGTTAGCAAGTTGGCAAAGGATAAGGATTATGCAGACGGTTGTAAACTCGGAGACGGTGCGGGCGTCTACACGGGTGATGGCAGCCAGCACTGCATTGGAAGCAATGGCCATAACGACGTTGGACGACGCCGCTGCGCAGGAGTTTGCGCGGGTGGTGGAGAGGCACCGGCCGCAGATCTTTCGTTTTCTGCTGGCGTCGACGCGCGACGTGGACCTGGCGGAGACGCTGACCCAGGAGTGTTTCCTGAAGGCGCACCGTAACTGGGGCAGCTTCAGGGGTGAGTCGAGCGCGATGACCTGGCTGATGCGCATCGCGATCAACTTGCAGAAGGACCACTGGCGCAACCGGAGGATGCAGTTCTGGCGCACGACGCGGACCAACTCCGTTGACCTGGACGAAGCCAGCGATTGGCTGCCCAGCGGCGAGAGCTCGGTGGAGCAGCAACTGCTGGCGCGGGAGCGGGTGAGCCAGGTATGGTCGGCGGTGAAGGGCTTGAGCGAGCGGCAGCGAACGGTGTTTCTGCTGCGCTATGTGGAGGAGCAGGAGCTGAGCGAGATTGCCTCGGCGACTGGGCTGAGCGAGGGAACTGTGAAGGCGCACCTGTCGCGGGCGGTGGCCCGGGTGAGGCTGGAACTGGGGGGAAAACGATGAGCGGAATGGATCAGCGGGAAGACAATCAGAAGCCGATTCTCGCCCGGTCGGCGGAGGACGCGGGACTGAATCTGCATGCGGATGCGGACGCGGAATTCGAACAAGCGCTGAAGAATTTCAAGAGCAGTATCCACGCATGGAGCGACGCGGCGTATAACCGGCCGCGAGGTCTGGCGCACGAAGTCAAGCGCCGCAGCTGGCGATTGGCCGTGAGCTGGGCACTGGGTTGTGCGCTCCTGGCCGGCAGCGCAAGCGGGGTGGTTTATGAAAGGCGCCACCAAAAGGAGATGGCGCGGATTGCGGCAGCCCAGCGAGCCGCCCAGCAGCAGGCGCAAATGCACGAGCAGCAGGTTCGCGTCACGGAGAGCGATGATGAGGTTTTGTTCGCCGACATAGAAAACGATGTGTCGCGCCAGGTTCCCAGTGCGTTGGAGCCGCTGGCCAAGATGATGGACGATGCGCAGTAGATGGTTTGAATTCCAAATGGGGACCGCAGGTTCTGGGGAGGAGAGGCTGATGAAGAGAATTTCGATGTTGAATTTGGGAGTTTTGGTTGCAGGCGCTTTGCTGACGGGGACAGCACTGGCGCAGCCGCCGAGCGGCGGGCCGGGAGGTGGACAGAGCATGGGCTTCGGGGACCATCGTCCCCCGTTTGAACGGGCGATGGGCGCGCCCGGGGAGCACGGGCGGTGGTGGAACAATCCCAAGGTTGCGGAACGGTTAAAGCTGACCGACACGCAACGCAAGGCGATGGACGACACGCTGCAACAGCATCGGGAGACACTGGTGGATCTGCGCGGCACGTTGCAAAAGGCCGAGCTGGAGTTGGAACCGATGATGAAAGAGGATCAGCCGAACGAGAGCCAGATCCTGGCCCAGATCGACAAAGTGGCGCAGGCTCGGGCCGAGCTCGAAAAAGCGAACGCGCGGTTTCTGCTGGCGATCCGCAGCAAGCTGACACCGGATCAGTGGAAGCAGGTTGAGGCTTTCCGTGCCAGCCGCCCGCCGCGCGGCTATGGACAAGGTTCATTCGGACAGAGCCACCGTGGTCAAGCGCCACCGGCGGGGGATGGGCAGGACGCACCGCCTCCGCCGGGAGGTCCGCAAGCATGGATGGATGGCGGACCAGAAAGCGGGCTTGGGCCCGGTGGGCCACCGCCGCCGCAAGAAGGCGTCGAGGAATTTCAATAGGCGGGAGTCCGCGATCGAAGTTTAGAAACACAAGGTTCCAAAGCAGAGAGCAAATGCGGTTGAAAGCGAACCGGTGGCGGCCAGAGGGCGATCCTCTTGCCGCCGATTTTTTTGTTGGTTAATCCCAGGGCCTGACAAGCCCTTGTCACGACAAGTTCATGGGATTGGAAGCCGGACTTCGAACTCTGTCGCCGTCTGCCGGTGGTGGCATGCCGTCACCGGCTGCATCGATTTGAGGCAAACAGGTGCAGCGGAATAGAACCCTCGATGGAGCGGATTCGCACAGTTACTGCCGCGGATTGAAACAGAGGGTGGAGCGAAGCGAAACACTGTGCTTCAGAATCCCGCAGTCGGCATCGAAAAGGCCTCTTAAGAAAATGACTAAAGTTATTTCCCGGCACTCCGATGAACGGTGTGGATGCAGGAACGCCCTTCCGGTAGCTGCGGAAGGCTCGGCGCAAGGGAATCAGTGACACGGGCCGGGGTTCGGCTGGGCATCCTGAACAGGAGTGATCTTCCATGGCCCTCGGTGTATTGAACAATCTATCCGCGATCTACGCAGAGAACAATCTGAACAACACCAACAACAGCTTGCAGACGGTGTTGCAACAGTTGTCCTCAGGGTCCAAGATCAACTCCGGGGCCGATGACGCCGCCGGTCTCTCGCTGGTGAACGGCCTCGAAGCCAATCAGACGGCATTGATGCAGTCGGAGACAAACGCGACCGAAGGCGTGGGTCTTCTGGACGTGGCCGATGGCGCTCTGTCGCAGGTGACGAGCCTGCTTGATCGGGCCATCACGCTGGCCACGGAAGCCTCGAACGGCACGTTGAACAGTACGCAGGACGCGGCGGCCAACCAGGAGTACCAGTCGATTCTGGCTGAGATCAACAATATCGGTTCGACCACAACGTATAACCAGCAGCAGGTTTTTACCGGGAACACGGTCGCCATCTACACCGGCGATTCTTCTCTGGCCGGTTCGTCGGTGGACGACCTGAACATTCGTACTCTCACTTCGTCGAGCGTGGGCGACACCGACGGCGCGATGAACTACTCGAGCGGCGCGGACAATGTGTTCATCGATCTTTCGAATGACGGCCACAATGCATCGCTGACGGACAGCTTGAATCCCAGCGGGTCGACATCGGTGGATGTGAGTTACTCGGCTAAGGGTGCGGGCGGCGCGGCCACCGAAGCCTCGGCCACCATCACGGTTGGCTCGGGCACAACTTACGCCAACACGGTACAAGGGCTGCTCAGCGCCATCAACCAGGCCGGGCTCGGCTTGACGGCAACCTTTGGAACCGCCGCCGAGGCCGGTACGGCGGCCGCGACCACGGCATCGGCGGCCAACAACGGCGGCGGCACCGAGAACGACACCGGAATCATAGTCTCTTCGGCGGGCATTGGCGCGGGCACCAATGGCGCCGGCGCGGTTGGCGCTCTGTCGATGCCGATGGGTGACACGCTGGGCGGCACGCTGACCATCGTCGGCGCTGACGGTGAGAACAACAACATCACGCTGGGCACGGCCAACTCCACCGACACGCTGGCCAACCTTGAAGCGACCATCAATTCGACTAGCTACGGCGTGACGGCCACGCTCAACCAGGCCGGGACGCAGTTGACATTCACCACTGTAGACCCCAAGGTGACCGTGACGGCGCAGAACCTGACGGAGAACAGCCAGGCGAGCTCGTCAACCATTACCGTGGGCGGGTCAGGTCTCGGCGCCCTCACCGTGGGGTCAGCTGCCGACACGCTAACCGGCAGCCTGAACCTTGTCGAGGGCGCCGACGGCAACAACATAAAGTCCACGCTGACATTAGGCACGAATGGCGCCACCGACACGCTGGCCAACCTGGCGTCGACCATCAACGCCGACGGATATGGAATCACAGCCACGCTCAACCAGGCCGGTACAACGCTGTCGTTCACAAAAACGGCGAGTGATCTAGGCACCGCCAGTATTGCGGGAAACAATGTAACCGATGTGGCTACGCCGATTGTTGTGACCGGCGGGACACTTGGCTCGTTGACCCTGGCATCGGCGGGCGATACGCTGGCTTCCGGAACGCTCGACATCACCTCGGGCATCACGGGCGCGGCGGCAACACCCATTACGCTGGGCGTTGCCGGCACAACCAACACGCTGGCCAACCTGGC
>JBEKVS010000272.1:0-12188 GCA_049513795.1 Occallatibacter sp.
GAGAGGTCTTGTGCCGGGCTGTTATAGGTGAACTACGCAATAGGCTGCGCGCCGTATGGTTGGCTGAATATAATGATGTGGCCGAATGGCGGCTCTGCATGCTACAGCTGCATATGCATCGGGTAGCTAATGCCGAAGACTTGCGGCGGAGACACCTTTATCCACCTTCACCGGATACTCCGATTGAATTAGCCATTGATTGGGTCCAAAGAAATCTTTTCATGTTGCGGGTGTGTCGCAATCCAGAGTGCGGTACGCCGTTCTTCGTTGCTGGCTCTACGCAAAAAGGATTGTGCTCAGCTGCTTGTGTTGTAGTCGCGCAGAAAGCTCACAAGCGTCTATGGTGGACCAATGAAAAAGGATCGCACTTTCACAAGCGACAGAATCAGCAGCGGCAGACAGGACGAGACAGAACGGACCGGTCAGCAGTTTCGGGTAGCGATGGAATCGTTTGGGAGAGGGCGATGCAGTCCAAGGTGAAAATCCGGCCAGGAGCAAAGATATCGAAGCGACCAGACACACCCGTTCCCAAAGGGGAGCGCGAAGGTACTTTGAAGCGTTTCCTTCACAATGTAGTGAACGCACCAGCGAATCGGATCGACCACCTTCTTCTTACCTATGCCAGCTTCTTTCCATCTATGACGAGAACGGAGCGACTCGTCGCGCGGAATGCAGTCAGCGACCCATTCTTAACTCCAGAGAGCCTGAGGACAACCATGAAGCAGGAAAAGCGCGAGGCATGTGAACAGCTACGAGAAGGCCTGCAGAACATATGGGATGCGAGTGATTACGATACGGCTCTGTGGAGACTCTTTACCTTACAGGATAAGCTGCACCGCTCTGCGGACCCAGAAGTATATGGCGAAGAAGAAGAGGTGAATCCTCCACCGATACGTCAACCCGTGCATCAGGCCCTTGCATTGCTTCGGAGAAACCTGCACTTGTTAAGGAAGTGCGGCAATGCCGCTTGCGAAACAAATCGGTTCTTTATCGCAGGCAAGAGCAGCCAGCGATATTGTTCAGTCTATTGCACTACGGCGGCCCAGCAGGAATTCAAAACTCGTTGGTGGACAGAAAGAGGAAGCCAATGGCGAAAGTCAAGGCGTGCAAAGAAGAAGAAGTCGAGTAAAAACACGCGACAAAAGCGCTGATGGATTGTCGATGGTTTGTAAGGGCAACAACTTGCCTGTACCGAAACCCTTCGATTCGCCACTCTACGAGGCCGCTGGAAACAAACCACTTTGCGGCCGCGACATTCCACTTCAATGCTGTACCGAAATCTACAGTTTTCGTGCTATGACGATTGTGCGCGTGGGGAGTAGAGCACAGACAGGCACTGACGGCTTCGCAGTTGCTGAAGGCCCACTCGGACTCTGGGTTCCATGACGCTGTTTTATAGTCAGCAAGAAGAAACGTTGCGGGATGACTTTTGGATTGCCGTTTATATATGAGGAATTCGGCGATGGTTGTCAACGTGTGATCTCAGACCTAAGGTCAAGAGCGCATTCCTTTCGGCGCAGTGGACTCTTGGCGGGGAGGACTGTCCTGCGAGAACTCCGCGAGCGGGAATGGCAAACTTCCCGGCCCCGAAGGCAGGCGCTTTTGTAATGTATGAGTCGAAGAGTCGAAGCTCGGTCAATCGGAGGCGAGTTTTGTCAGAAACTTGTTCGGCGCTACGCCGGTCTATTAAATTCCTGGCGGATTTGCTCATGGATCGTGCGTGCCACGAGGGTGGCGATCAGCAAGCCGTCTTTTACTCGGTCACGTCGAGGTAGGCGCCACGAGCGAGAGCGGATCAATCAGGCCAGTGTGACGCTTGAAGATCTCCTGCGTGCGTCCCGACACCGCCCGATGCCGTGTGAAATCCGGGGGCGCGAAGATCGCATCCGGGCACACAGACGTTCTGCCGGGATTGCTTCTGGATCAAAGGTATGCCGGAATATCGATTGAGCTGGCGTACACCAGCCTGTCGCGCATGGGCGCGGACCCGCTAATCGGCTGGGCCTCAAACGCTGGATACACCTCATATTCGCGTATCACAATCGTATTCGTAGCTAGGGGATCAAACTTCAGCGGTCCGTGCCAAAGAACGTTCCTACTGCGGTCGGAGGTGCCATCAGTGACGAATGACTCAGGCTCGCGCCAGGGGAAGTCAGTAGTATCGTGGTCTTTTTCTGTTGCGACGTGGACATCGAACCTAGTCTGAAGCTTTCCTCCCGGGTCATACGCTCCCACACCCGATATTGCCAGATCGAGTGAGTTCCAGTGCCAGGATCTCTTGATGCGGACGACACGCTCGGGACTTAGGAAGGCAAAATCGGCGATCGCGGGAGGCGACAACGTCCACTCCGGCTTCGCCGAGTGACCCTGGTAGCGGGCGAGAATCAGGCGCATCAACGTACCGTAGACAGGGGGCTCACTAAAAGAAAGGTTGCAATACCAGCGCTGTTCAACTTCGTCAAATATGGGATCGAACAGGGCGAAATTGTAGGTCTGCCCTTTGACTTCGAGTGACTCACACGACGAGGCATTCTCGATACCGATGGTCATCGTGTTGTTTTCGGCAAAGTTCCAGATGGCGTGGGTCCCCCAGGCAGAAACAGTGTTCTCGGTGCCATTGCTAGATCCTTGCGGAGGTGGATATTGGGAAGGAAGTTGCACCGACTGAAGAGAAGGGATCTGAGCAGGACCGCATTGGCTCGATGATGGAAGTAGTACCGCCAGTTGTTCACCTTCTCCGGACACGAACCACGGACGGTTTAGCATCACTGCCAGACCGCACTTTCGCGTTTGCGAATGCACATGAAACTTCTTCGCAAACCGCCACTCAAACGTGGGGAGAACGTATTCAATGTCAGGGACAGAAGGGGCAGCAGTAGAGAGGAAGTCGTAAAGCGCTTTGCGAGCAGCTTCCGCACCATGTTTTTTTTCCACCACCACCGTCTCATAACGTGATATCCCGGACATCGCAAGCTGGACGCGACGATAACGACTGTCGTTGAAAGGCAGCTTGGCCGTAGGGCAGGGTGTTCCGGCAGTCGAAGGCGGCGGGCAGCTTGACCCTGTAGGGCACGAATCGTCGCTGTCATATACGGATCCGATGTCAGCACCCACTTTCGTCGCGCGTAACTTGGGAAGCGGCCGGCTGAAGATTGCCGCTTTTTGGGGAAGCCGGACTGGCGAAGGGTTTTTCTTGTCTGCCGGAGTATCCACGACCTCCGTCCATGATGCCTCGATGGAGACCTTTCCCGTGGTATAGGGTTCGTAGGTAGTTGTGACCCCTGGCGTAGCACAAACGCTGCGGTCAAAGCTGTAGAGTTCCATCCCATCAATCGTGATTGGCCGCGGGCCGTTCTTTTGGAGCACGGCGCCATCGAGATAAAAGTCGGGAGCTGTAACTGGAACATCTGTAGCGTGCGTCATGCGAAGGATCGTCGGCCGGCAGATGGTAGTATCCTCGAGCGCCGTCGATTGCGGCGCGAAAGCATGGGTGTTCCTCGCATCATCCAAAATAGTGGGCGTGAGCTCGAGAACCGCAGTCATCCCAGGAGGTAGCGTACATACAATTGTTTTCGAACCGAACTCCCCCCCGAGCGCGACATGATTCACGCCCCAGAACGTATCTTCGCGGGTGAGTTGGGGCGGCGATCCAGGTTTTTCCCTGCGTAGTTCAACACAGTGAAGGGTATAGTCGGGCCAGCTATTCCCTTGCTTGTAATACGGCAACGTAACCGTTAGCTGGTGGGCCGAATCGGGCAGTGGTGCATTGCCGATGAAGAAAAGACTGGCACGTACGCCGTCGCACATTGGATCGGGAATATAGATGGTCGTCTCGTCAATCTCCTCGCGCTTGATGGGAAGCGTATCCGGTAGAGCGCCATCGTTTTTACCCTTCTTGGGGTACATGCGGCCGGGACAAGGTAGCGCAGCGAACTTTCGATGACCCCTGAAACCTCCAAGGCATTCATCTGGTCAGCAGCCAGGATTTCTCGCGGATTCTTAACGCGGCTCGAGACAAACATTAGATTCTGGGTATCGGAGCAGGAAGAGCCCGTGCCTTCCTTTTTGATAAGCCTCGGGCCCAGCACCATCTCGTTGCGCAGGAACTTAACTGCATTAGGGATGATCGATGCAGATGCAGCGTCGGGATCGAATGGACGCGCGCGGCCGGTGATATAGATCGGGCGTAAAGCGAATGAATAACCGGCGCCAAACACTTGTCCAGGAATTTTGGCGTTGTCCGCGATCGTGAATTCGCCTCGGAACTTGTCACCCCAAGGAATCTCCTGCGTACTGAGCGATCCCTCGGTCTGCGACGGTATTGGGGCCGATGAATCTCTCACCGCGAGCGAACCACCGCGCCACGTGAAAATCGTCTCATCCATCTGGTGTTTTGTTGCCTCGGCCGACTCACCCGGGCTCATCGTCGGCACCGAATCCGTGGGGCGCACAGCACTACTGCGGACGCCATGTTCACGATCGGTTGCGGTGATGATGGCATGCTTCTTGTCCGCGCATCTGAAGTACTTCTCATCGCGCAAACTGAGATGCGACCAATTCGACAAACTGTCAGCCTTCATATCGACGGCGAATGAATGAAACAGGTCCTCGGCATATCTCACGGTGTCGTTGGTAGGCGCAGGCACTGCCGCCGCTTGCTGCAACTTCTGCAGAATCTTGTTCTGGCGGCCATGCTGATATACGTATAGTCCATCTGTGTGCGGGGAGGGAGGCAAGATTACATGTGTATAGTCTTCGTTGGCCTGTAGAGTTACTGCTCGGGTTGGGTCGGCGATTCGGTTCAGGCGTACGACGGCGCGGTTTGCAAAATTGTAGACATGATTGGCGGCCGACTCTTGTTGCAAGCTGCCCATCCAATAATCGGCGTTGCTGTTCACATCGATATAGCCGTTATCCGAACGAATCACTGGGTTTGGATTTTGTATGCTGCCCGCTGGCACGGGATTGGGCAATGACTGAGGAATGAAGAGAGCGCCATTGACTGCGGTCCAGGGCGAAACGATGGTCATGTTCGAGTAGCTCCCGGAAGTGCCGTTATAGGAGGCGTTTGTCGTGAGCTTCTGGATAGCCGAGACGCTAGTTCCGCCCGGAACGTGGAAGACGAGAACCAAACCTAGAGCTTCCATCAATACGGGCATACCTTGCAGCAAAGTAATGCGCTGGCTGAAGTTCATGGGCGTCAGGACGCGGCCCGCGGCGGTGGCAGTGGCATTCAGAGAAGATTGGGCGATGTTGGTTGGAGCCTGCCGGGAGATGCTTCGAAGGCGGTGAATATGATGCACGATGTGCTGTCTCGAACCGGCGCCATTGTCAGTTTGGTGTTGACCCTTGTGGATCATATCGATTTCGCTCTCTGCTAAAGCATTCAATGTCTGTGGAATTCCATTGGGAGGGAAGGCTGCATCCACATTCACATTGCCAAAGATGCGTGTCGCTGCCCGGTTTCTCCCTAGATTGTTGTTTAGGTAGGTGCGCACATTTGAGCCGGGCACCCTGCCATCGGGGCAAGGCTTGTTAAGGCCATAGACTGAGTGCTTGCAAGCTAGAGTAACGGTATTGTTGTACAGATTAGAAATACTTTGAGCATTGGTAACGTCAACGCTGTTGACATAACCTTTATAAAACTCATCTGCATTGTCCAAGGTACTTTTTAGATTAACTTTAGAATTGCCAATCGCAGGGATAGCGGGGGAGGCTGGCGAGCCAGATTTAGCGGTCAACGCCGTGACATCGCCGAAAAACTCCACCCACAATTCCGGGTGAATCAGGCTGATATCAAGCGTCGCCGGGAGTGGGTTGGCTAGTTGCGGAGAAATGAGTGCAAAGCTGAGATTTCCGCTCGCGACGTCGCTTGCCCAATTTTGCAGGACGCTGGGGGAAATGCCGCTGTTCAGAGATGGAGCTACATGCACAGTGACCAAGTAGCTTCCATCGCCGGTATTGCCTACCGGGACCGTCGACAGTACCAAGGTTCCGTTTGACCCGCCAGCGGACTGGTTCGCCATAGTAGTTTTCTCCGTAGTTGCATCAGCACAGGTCAGCTTGCCGACGCGTTTGAAAATTCTTTGTGCATGCGAATATCGACACTAGTATCGATCACCATAAATATGTCGACATCCACGGTGATATCGCACTCTCCAACGAGCCATGCCGTACCGCCACGGTTTTCGTAGCTCAATGCGAGCGAAAACTCCACGGATGCGGTGATGAGGTCTAATACATTCAGATCGCCGCCGGCACGAACATAGCCCCCGAGGTCGAGTTCATCGCCTGTCATGTTGAATAGAAAACCGCCGAAGATATAGAGGTCTCCGCTGGCCACGCCAAAATCCAGTGCAGCCTCTGCCCCGAATTCCAAAGCCCCGTTGATGTCAAATGCACTCACTCCACGCTGTGGAGCAAACGAGAAATCTATATAGCCGCCGCCTCCAAATATGGTGTAAGTCATCAGGAAGTGCTGGTTTGGATCGGCGAAACCGAAGAGAACGTGAATCGCCCCTCCCGTGAAATCCAGAGACACGCCAGAGTTTAGGCTCAGATTTGAGAGAGTGAAGGCACCCGTTTCAATGGCGGGAAGTGAGAAGTCGTAGGCCAGCGATACACCGGTCGATGTCTGCTGAATGGAGAGACCACCGGGCAGAGAGATCGATTGAGCCAGACCAGTCACAAAATTGAGTGGGCCAATAAATTGGACCGAATCCTTGTCAAGGCTGCAATTGACAACTGGAGTCGATCCGTTTGTAGACGTGAAGGAAGCGCTATTGAAGCCGACACTCAAAAAAGAAAATTCCGGGATGAGGAGGAGAGTGAAATTGCTTACGGTAGCTGAGATGATCAGGTCAGGCGAAGGCGGATTGGCTGACAATCCAGGAACGTTCACGGTGATGGAAGTGTGCAAGGACAAGGCCGCGGGATTGGCCCCTTTCGATGCGATGAACAGGTCACTCGATTTCAAAGGCGTGTCATAGTCGTAGCTCGCGCGGACCTGCTGCACATCTGCAAGTTGCTGGAGAAATCCATTGATGATCTGGCCGGCACCTGCCGCTGCTGTTATCAGGGTGCCATAGAAGGTATTCAGACCTTTGAGTACTGCGAGAAAGCCGTTTGTGGCGGCACCGGTGAACACCGTTGTGTTCAGGACAAAGTCCTGTTGCATCGTTGTTTGAATGGTCTGCAATTCCGCAACAACCGTCTGGACGGCTGTGTTGATCGTCTGTCCGGTTTCTTGTCCCACCAAATTCACGAGCGCCGTGAAGTCCGCCAACAATTTTGCGACGTCAGTGTTTACGTAGTTGCATTGGTTCACCACGGGTTGTAGCCAGGTCAGATCCGTGGGAATCGGATTCTGCAGATTGGTTAGCAGCGAGGCCAGTTGCTGCAAAGAATTGATGATGGACAGCGGGTCCGTGGCAGCGCTGATCGCTGATTGAATTGCCGTTATTGAGCTTTGAACTGAGTTGTAGGCGCTGCTGACTTGTGTCAACACGCTCTGAAATGCCGTTTGAAATCCTGAAAGATCGGTGCTCAGTTTCGTTAGATCCGCCTGAAGAGCAGTTGCATATTGTTGAGCAGTCGCGTCAGCGAGCTGCAGCGAGCTCAGGTCAGCCGAGAAGGCGGAAAGGACTTGGAGCGCCGGGGTTACGAGATTATCGGCCTGCAGCGCAGCGTTCAATAAGAAGTCTCGCATCCGGTTGAGCGTGACGAAGGTGTTTTGTCCGGCAATGGTGAGCGAACTTGTGCTTTGGACTCGCGCCGCCAAAGAGGCCGATAGTTGGGTCTCCAGCGCCGCCACCGTAGCGTTGCCGACAAGACTTTGAAGGTAGTTCAGGTCGCTCTGCGCATTCACGTATTGTGGGGTTGCCGCTACTTGTTCGAACGCGAACGCCTGTACATAAGCGACCTGCGGTTCGATGGCACCGAATAGGCCACTCAAGGCATTGCTCAACGTTAGGGTACTTAGAGTATTGAGAAGGGTGGTGAACTGATTGGTTATCGTTGTGATGTCGCCGCTAAGCTGTCCTAATTCTTGTGCAACCAGCTTCGGCACGGCCGCCGCGTTCTGTACAATATCGTTCACCTGATCGATGATTTGGCTCAACTCAATGGCCCCGAGTAGCGTAGCCGCCTGGCTAAAGGCGTCGAGGGCACTGAACACGCCGTTAGCCATGTCTTGTATGGAGGCCGAGGCCTCATTGATCTGTGCCGTCGCCGTTGTGAAAATATTCCCGACAGAACGCGAGAGCGCCGCCACACTTGAAGATGGCTGAAACAATCCACCGCCGAGTTTGGCGTAGAAAGCGAGAGGGGCCGGCACATCCTGCGAAATGAGAATAATCTCAGCTGCGTTACCAGGCGTGCCGGTCGAGCCTCGACTGCCCGTCCGGGATGCACTACTCGGCAAGTCGAACGGGTTCGAGCAGTAAATCGTCGAATACCGGAAGTGCTGGATGTTTGCATTCCCGTTTTGTGAGAAGCCGGCTGTGGTGCTTAGCGAAATAGCTGACAAAACCATCTGCGGCGCCCATGGCACGAGCGGGTACTGCACATTCTTCATAAAATTTGCAGACCAATTCATGACACCGGTTGGATACGCTGCGTTCCCCGGTTTGCTCGACGTTGCATAGGAGATATTCTCCGTGTGGAAATCGGGGATTACTTGGTTGGTGACTCCGCTCCGATTGTTGTAGGCTGACAAAAGATTGGGAATGTAGTTCTGGAGACAGCTGTAGGCACGGACTTCAGCGGCCACAACCATCGACATCGTTGTTTGATGCACAACTCCATCGCGATCCGTGCAAATCACAGGAAAAGCAAACGGAATGGGCATTGTCGGGTCATAGTTCGGAGGCTGCAGGATCGTTGCCCAGTAAGGTGTAGAAACTATATCGTCGCAACTCTCGCAATCACCCTCAAATGTCGCTGCGTCGGTAGCGAAAAGAGTCGGCGTTTCCCGGATCGGAATTTCAATTGTCGTAAACGGAAAGGGATAACCTTTGCCCGCCTCCCAATATGTGGTCTGATCGTAAGTGCAGGCTCTTTCCGTAAACACGATTTTGTAACGCTTGATGAGGGGGGCGTGGAGCAGATTGTTCTCGTCCCGGCACCACTGTCTCTTGGTGGTTACAACGAGAGACCCCTTGTGCCCTGTCGGGATGAGAACAATCGGATAGGCGACTTCCTCGAGTTGCTCAATTCCGCCGGCAATATTCAGGCTCACTTTATCCAGGAACTTTGGACTGCTGGTCGGGCAGAAGGAAGGCTGTAATTCGGCTTGACCTTTTAGCCATCCTCCCGCGCTGCTTACCACAACATGTTTTGTGGGTAGTGGGCTGGCTTCCGTTACTTGGGCTGCAATATCCTGCCTGTTTTTGTCATTTAGAGCGAGCGGAGTAGACGTGCCTTGATTCTCATAACCGACCGCGATGATGTTCAACTTGTCCTTGTTAACCAAACGCGCTGTCCACAAGCGATACGTATCCCCGGTATGAGTGGAATAGGTATCATGATCGGTGTTCTCAAATAATCCTTCCGGGTGCCGCTTTGGCGTGGCAAATCTGCTACCTTCCAAGGGTGAAAACGTGATGCCAGCCGGAAGCTCCAGCGCTGTGAAGCTCTCCCCGCCTTCTGCCGGCATCTGACTTCCGCAAAGGTGAGGAACGTATTTCTGCCAGCCGAGGAGAAAATCCAGATCCACGATCTGCTGCTCGTTGTCTTTGGAGAGAACCTCGAAGCTGATGCGAGATTCCTTGGGCAGGAAAGCTCGCGCCTGCGGATCCGATACTCCGGCGACTGTTTTACATACGTCGGCGTCGGGCGCGGTGGAACTCGGAAAAGCCTCCTCCGCGATTGTTTGCGGCGGAAGATGCACAATCATCAGCGAGGGCGTATCGGACTGTTTCTTCTTGATGTAGACGTTTCCGTTGGAGATCCAGTATGTGACGTTGAGCAGTTCAAAACGAAGATCGATAAAGTCGGCAGGGCGAAGTATGCGGAAGACCAGCGAACCCGAGAGGACGGCGCCCGTTTCCGACATCTTGACCGAAGTATGTGAACTAGACTTCTTTCGGTGGATATGTGGTTTGGAGCCCGCGATTTCAATCGGCCATGAGTCGCGCGTAGGTTCCGGAATGATTATTGCCTCTCTGATTCGGCCGTGAAGAGTGCCATCCGCGCTGAACGACCCAGATACACCAGCTTGTCCCTCGACTACTCGCACCGCGGGTGTGGACGGAGGATCATTGAGGCGCAGCATCAGATTGCCTTGCTTCAGGAAGGCTGGCTTGATAAGGGATGCAAGAGTAAGTGAGTCCTGCGGACTCGACAGATGATGGGCGTAAACGGGACCTCGGAGAAAAAAGGCTGGCGATCTGCCATCGGTCCCAGTAAGGGGCTCATCCAGTATCAGTTGCACCGGCTGCCGAGTCTCCGCGCGGCTGGCTGTAATTGCATAGCTTTTGTGTCGTGCCGCAGACTCATGGGCCTCGATTTCTAATCGATCGAAGATCGAGAGGGAGTCAGTTGATTTATACTGCCAGCCGTTTGCTGGTGGGGAGACCAACCACTCGTGGGAACCGCGGGAAACCGCAATGTGTGTCCGTCTCGAAGTTGCACGTCGCAGGACCGGGCCGGCAGAACCCACGGTCTGCAAAACAAGTTGCTCGGATTCAAGTGCGTGCTTTGAGTAATTAACAGTGGCACAGTTATCGCCGCGGAATGTAAATGTACCCTCTGAACTCAGAGTCGCGTGACATGGGTGAAGAACTATCGACAACTCGGACTGATCGATGATCGGTGTTCTCGAAGAAACATAGCCGGTCAGGCCGTCACGATTGAGCCAATCGTAGGCGTAACCTCGGAGCGATAGACCAAGTGATTCCAGCCTAAGCAATACCTGTGGGCCAAAGCTCCCGCTCCATATCTCGCAAATTATGTCAGCGGCCACACTTGTGCCAGGAAAGCGCGCATTCCTGATCCCGAAGGCCAGCCGTCCGACTTCTTCGTGCTTCCACACTTTAGGATTTCCGTGAAAATGTGCCGCCTCCAGCCGGAATTTCTCCACTCCGGCTTGCCACAAGGAGAGCCATCCGTCACCGAGCTTCAAGGAAAGCTGATCCTTGCTCCGCAGAAATTCGTGTGCCGTCGCTCCAGCCAAGACGCTGGCTGCGCTGCCCTTCAAAAATCCACGACGGCTTATCGCTCTCTTGAGCGCACCGTTCGGAGATGTAACTCGATCCCTCAATACGGACTCATTGATGCGGCTAGCCATCGATCCACCTCACTCATGACATCAGGAAATAATTAGGTGTAGTTACAGACAAGTGTTTGTTCTTGCGGACAGCTCTGGCAACGATTTCTCAGACTTGGCCTGACCATGGTGACCCCACTCTCGCTCATTAGCCCGCTCGGCTGAACAAACAAAACCAGTTTTGTCATCGCGGGCATTCACAGATGCTCACTTACAAATGAACGGTACACTCGGGCAGAGCCCGAGCCGGAGACAGATTCTCGCCACTGAGGCGAATGAATGCTCCCCGATCCAACGCACACTATTCCTCTACGTGGAAAGTCGGCAAGTAGAAGCCCCCTCGGATGAGAAGCTTTTCTAAGCTTCATCCTTCGCTTTGCCGAATCGCGTCAAAGATAAGGATGAAGACTCAGAATGTCAAGCTCTTTGACTTATCTCTAAATCGTCGGGCCGAGGGCAGCTGAGGGACACCGAGGGGTCGGGAGATACCTCAGCGATCGTTGCCTTCGGTCATCGTCATCAGAAAAGTCTCGGCCAGATGGGCGCAATCACCTTTGAAGAAGCGCCAAATTTAGCGACAGAGAATCTAAATGATTTTGGCTTTTATTTGGTCGGAACAAAAGAGAACGTGCTTCAAGTGTCATGGTGCTCTTAACTAGTAGGGCCAATTCGTATACTCTCGAAGCTACTTCGTAGTTAGCCAATGCCTGTGGAAAAACTGTTAGTCTTCGGTGTTGACATTGTTTGATTCTTGCAGTCTAATCGCGTGCCACAGCGAAAGATCAATCTTCGAAGGGTAACTTCGAAGCGAGGGGGCCCTTTCGCTACTTCCCATCGGAAAATCTGTAAGGTTCTGTGTGTGAACGGCTAGTCGTGTTTGCGACTGGAGCACCGGAATCGTAGCAGGTGGCCTGTTTGGATT
>JBEKVS010000273.1:0-8293 GCA_049513795.1 Occallatibacter sp.
CGGTAGTCGGCGCCGCCCACCGACCGGACCAATACCGCCGCTGCACCTGCTGCCGCCCCGGCAATCGGTCCCGCGCCGCGATAGACCACGCCACCCCCATAGGCTTCGAGCCCTCCACCCTGCGCCGCCAGTTGCTTGTCGAACCTGTGATTGAAGAGGAGAACTTTCCCCTTCACTGCGTCCGGCGCCAGTGCGTGCAACTGAGCCCAGTCATCGACGACCACAACCTCCGCAGTGAGGCCTTCTGCTGGAGTCGCCACGCTCCCGCCGAGCGCAGTCAACACCGCCTTTTGCGTCGTTCCCGGCGTTTGGCCGGGCCACGCGACCACTTCCGCTGTCTCTGCGCCACGCACCCAATGCGGAACCTTTGCCTTCTCCAGCGTCACATCGGCGCCCAGCGCTCGCATTTCGGCAGCCACATACTCGACGGCCTGGGCGGCCTGCGGCGATCCGCTGATGCGGGGACCGATGTTGTCCGTCAGGTGGCGCAGTTCGTTCAAGGCGTAACGGTCTTCGATCGACGCATCGCGCAGCCGCTCCATGGCCGCCACCTGGGCCGGCGTCCACGCGCTTTTCCCTCCGCCGATCATCGAGGTGAGGCGGTCGAGAATGGTTGCCGGGGCCACGGGAGGGTTAGTCTGCGCGGAGCAATAGGTCAGCGCTGCTCCGGCCGTGAACGCCGCAAGGACGACGATTCGAACCTTCAATTGGGAAATTTCCATGCCGGATGTTACCACAGGCAAGCTGCGACTCTTTACGCGCTTAGCCGTCTATATCCTTGAGTCGGCTATTGAATGGCCGATACGTTCCGCGTTGTATCGCTGATATGCCGGCAACTGGCTATACTGTTAGTTGGTACATCCTAAAATCCGGCCGCAGGCTGGTTACACGACGAGGTCACAAGAACCTATGAATTCTCTGATTGAGCGGCTTCGCACGCGCCGTCTTGCTTCAACGTTTGTTCTGCTTGGCTCCCTCTCAGCCGCGATCGTGGCTGGTTCATTTGCCGCGCACGGGGTACGAGGACAAGAGAAACAGAACGCCAGTTCCGACGCAACACCTTTGAAAGTGACTGATTCCACCATCGCGCCCAATCCGTTTGTGAAAATCGCCAAAGAAGTGGGACCGGCGGTGGTGAATATCAACACCCAGACGCTGCCCAAACAATCTGCGAACCGGGCGCCGCGCAATCCCCGAAACCGCGCCGTGCCCAACCCCCACCAGCAGGCGCCCGGCGACGACGATGGGGAAGACGACCAGCAACCAGGCCAGGGCGGGCAGGGCAACTTCCAGGATTTCTTCAATAAGTTCTTCGGCGGCCAGATGCCCGACCAGGATGGCGGCGAAGACAGCCAGGTGCGTGAGTCACTGGGCTCAGGCTTCATCGTCGATTCCAAGGGCTACATCATCACCAACAACCACGTGATTGAGAAGGCCGACAAGATCTACGTCAAGCTTTCGACCGATCCAGACAACCAGGATCTTGGCCGTCCCGCCCGCCTGATCGGCGTCGACAAGGCCACTGACCTTGCGGTGATCAAGATCGATACCAGTGCGCCGTTGCCGACCGTCAAGCTGGGCAACTCCGACATGGCGCAGGTGGGAGACTGGGTTGAAGCCATCGGCAGCCCTTTTGCCCTGGCCCAGACCGTGACGGCTGGAATCGTCTCGGCCAAGAACCGGACCATTGAAAAAGGCGCCGGCGGTCAGTTCCAGCACTTCATCCAGACCGATGCGGCCATCAATCCCGGCAACTCCGGCGGCCCGCTCCTGAACATGGACGGTGAGGTGATCGGCGTCAATACCGCCATCTACACCCAGTCTGCTGGTTACCAGGGCATCGGCTTCGCCATGCCGTCCAACACTGTAGTCGAGGTCTACAACGACCTGATCGGCTCAAGCCACAAGGTAACCCGCGGCTCTATTGGGATCCGCTTCAACCAGGGTCAATCGGAAGCCATCAATCGTGTATACGGATTCAAGAACGGCGTGCTCGTGCAGCAGATTGCACATGGCGGCCCGTCGGAGAAAGCCGGGCTTAAGGCTGGCGACATCATCGTCTCCGTAGATGGCCGCTCTATCAAGGACGGCGACGACCTAGTCAACGAGATCACCACCCGCAGGCCTGGTTCCACCATCCGCCTGGGATACCTGCGCGACGGCAAGCAGATCGATACCACGGTCACCATAGGCGACCTGGACAAGGTGTTCGCCGATCAGGGTGTCCAGGAAGCCGACGCAGGCCCCGCTGACAAGGGCGACGCCGGGGAGAGCAAATTGGGCCTCGTTGTCCGGCAGGAATCCGATTCCACCCTGGCCAAGACGCACATTCCAGGCGTCGTGGTTCAATCAGTTCGATCGGGCTCGTTTGCCGATCTGCAGGGGCTCGAGCCCGGCTTGGTCATCGCCAAAATCAACAAGCAGCCCACCGGGACCAAGGACCAATATGACGCCGTGGTGAGCAAGATCAAGACTGGCGACGATGTGGTCTTCGAAGTCATGGACCCGCGCCATCCTGAAAACGGCATCAACCTGCTGGGCAGTACGCTCGAATAACATCACGCTGCGCCGGTCGCCGGGATCCACGGCAACCGGCGCTGTTTCGTTTGAGGTTCGGTACCAAGGTGCAATCGATTGAAGGATTTGTTGTCGCATTGTGGTACAAAAGGTTAGACTTGAAGGTAATTGACCCGAAGAACGACTCAGGACAAGGAGAACCAGCATGCGGTTGATTCGTGCAAATCTGGTTTTCATGCTCTCTGCCACGCTGTTCGCGGTGCCGGCCTTTGCAACGCGAACGCACAAGACGATCGGCGCCGCCCACGGGCGTTCGTCGCACAAACCAATTCCCCGTTCCAAGCGGCTTCACGGCCAGCAGGCGATCGCTCCGGAGCGCGTCACTGAGATCCAGCAGGCCTTAATTCACGCACACTATCTGAGCAGCGAGCCCAACGGCAAATGGGATTCGACCACCCAATCGGCCATGCAGAAATACCAAGCCGACCACGGATGGCAAACCAGGCTGATGCCGGACTCCCGGGCTCTTAAAAACCTCGGCCTTGGGCCCGATTACTCCGGCGCCATCAACGCCAAAAACTCCAGCTTTGCCGCACCGCCTCCGGTGAGCACGATTCCCACCGAACAGGCTCAGGGGTTTGCGCAAGCCTCAGGCGTGAATCACTGACCAGCGGGTAACCCACACCTTATCTCAGCAGAACGACGATGGCCGCCCTCGGGCGGCCATCGTCGTTCACCGAAACTTGTTCGCTCCCTACATACGGAACGCCGGCATCCCCTGCAGCAGGAACTCGTAGCGCGGCCGCAGCGTGTCCGGCCCGGCTGTAATGGTGCTGTCGAGATGGATAAGCGAGTCGTCCGCCCCGCATTTGGGCCACGCCGGCACGCCCTCGCCGTTGGGGTCGCCGTTTTTGGCGAAGTTTGTCCAGTAGGTCATCATCTGGTCGCTCAGCTTGCGATCCTCGGGACGAACCTCCCAGCCTGGCCGGGTATCCAGGGTGCCAAACACGTACTCGATGTCGTCGGAGTGGAAAGCAAACGTGCCCGGATGGTATTTGCTGGGCGTTGCGCGCAGCTCAAAGTGATAGCGGTAAACCGGCGAATCGCCCGTCTTTTTGTGGGCCTCAATCCACTTCCAGGTACTGAAGGCGATGAAAGAATCGCTCCCGTATGCAATGGCCGAGTCCACCGCCTGCTCATCGGTATCGCCCGGATAGAGCTTGAGGAACTCCGCGGCGCGGTCTTTGTACATGCCGGCGGCCATTCCTTTCCATTTCTCCGCCGTCATGCCATTGCCCAGAAAGCTGCCTTCGTCGCGGTTCCAGCCTGCGAGCAGAGGCACATGGGCCTGCTTGCCGGCTGCGTAGGTATCGGGCACCTGCTCGGTGAGCAGCTTGCCGTCGACAACCGTGGAGAAGCCGGCCTTCTTCGCCTTCACCGCGTCCAGTATCTTGTCGGTGGGAACAGCGCGCAATTCCGCCAGCGACTTGACATCCAGCCCAGCAACAAATTCGTCGTCCTTCTTCTCCCGCGTCTCCAACGGATCCAGCTTGAGCACATCGCTGAAGGCACCGCCGCTCTCGCCAATCCCTTTATGGAAAAGCCCCTTGGCCATCGGCGACGCGATCAGCGTGCTCACTGCAAATGAGCCCGCGCTTTCACCGAAGATGGTCACATTGTCGGGATCGCCGCCGAACTTCTTGATATTCTCCTTCGTCCACTGGAGCGCAGCCACCATGTCCATCAAGCCGTAGTTCCCTGCCGAGCCATTGGCTTCTTTGGCCAGGTCGCTGGTAGCCAGAAAGCCGAAGACTCCAAGCCGGTAGTTGATGGTGATCAGGACTACCCCCTTCAGTGGGAGAAAGTCACCGTTGTGCCGCGGCTCATCGCTTCCACCACCTGAGTAGCCGCCGCCATGAATCCAGAACATCACCGGCAGCTTGCTCTTGTCGGTCGCGTCCGCGGGCGCGTAGACGTTTAAGTAAAGACAATCCTCGCTCGGCCCAGCGTCCTGGAACACCATGTCGTCGAACACATGGTTTTGCGCGCAGTGGGCAGCGAATTTGGTTGCATCGCGCTCACCCTTCCACTTGGCCGCAGGCTCGGGCGCCTTCCAGCGCAGGTCTCCAACAGGAGGAGCAGCGTATGGCAGCCCGAGAAACGCCTTCACCTTGCCGTCGTTGATGGTCTTGCCTTGCACCTTGCCGTCTTCTGTCTTCACCGTCAACGAGTCGGCAAAGCTCATTGTGGATAGCCCCAACACCAGCCCCGAAACCGCCAACACACACCTGCTCTTCATTCCCAGCCACATCACAAATTGCCTCCGCGGATCACCTTATCAGGACGGACGAATGAGTGGGGGAGTTTCACGATGCGCGGACTGACTCTCAGCCATTTGCAAACTCAAACTCCGGCCCCAGCAAATCCGCCATCGTCTCTCGGCGCCGGATGAGGCGAACTTTTGCTCCTTCGACCAGCACTTCGGCCGCACGCGGGCGCGAATTGTAGTTCGAGCTTTGCGCCATGCCATAAGCGCCCGCGTCGAGCAGTGCCACCAGGTCGCCCGGCTGCACGGGCGCAAGCTTTCGGTCACGCGCAAAGAAGTCTCCTGTCTCGCACACCGGCCCGACCACATCCACGGTACGCCGCCTTCCCGCTCGTTGCCGCACAGGAACAATCTCGTGATGCGCCTGGTAGAGCGCGGGACGGATCAGGTCATTCATGGCCGCATCCGTTATTACAAATGTCTTTTTGCCGTTGTGTTTCACCTGAAGCACCCGTGCAACAAGAGCGCCGGCCTGCGCCACCAGAAAGCGTCCGGGCTCCAGGAGCAGCCGGCCTTCGAAGCCAGCCAAAGCCTTTTCAATCGTCGCCGCGTACTCGGCGACTTTCCAGGCCGCGTCAAACGGCCCGCCGTGGTAGTCGATGCCCAGGCCGCCTCCCGCGTCAATCGCGCGCAAGTCAATGCCTGCGCGCCGCAACTCCGTGACCAGCTTGTAAACCCGCTCCATGGCGGCGCCAAACGGTGCAGCCGAGCGTATCTGCGAGCCGATGTGCACACTCACCCCATAGGCATCAAGCCAGCGATTGCTCGCCGCACTCGCGTAGATCCGCTTGGCCTGGCGAATGTCGATGCCGAACTTATGCTCACGCAGGCCGGTGGAGATATACGGGTGGGTGTCTGCAAATACGTCAGGGTTCACGCGCAGGGCAAAGCGCGCCTTCAGCTTCAGCCCTCTGGCGCGGGCGGCCAGCAAAGCTAATTCCGCTTCGCTCTCCACATTGAATTGCAGGATGCCCGCGGCAAGCGCCAGATCGATCTCTGCTGCTGTCTTGCCGACTCCGGAGAACACGATACGCCCAACGGCTTCTGGCGCCGCCGCCTTCACGCGCTCCAATTCCCCGCCGGAGACAATGTCGAAGCCCGCTCCGCGGTCTGCAAGCAGCTTGAGAATGGCCAGCGCGGAGTTGGCCTTCACCGCATAGCAGACGACGTGGTCGCGGTTTTCGAGCGCCCGCTGAAATAAGCCCAGCCGCTGCACAATCTGATCCGCGGAATAGACATAGAGAGGTGTGCCGAAGCGCCTGGCCAAAGCTTCAAGAGATACCTTGCCGCAATGCAAAGCGCTCCTCGGCTGGGGGTGATGAAAGGGGCGTGGCGACGGGTTCGAGGACGAAGTCAAAGGAGCATTCCCATACCAATTTCTACTTTTGAGCCTACAGCATCGCGGGGCCGACCTCGGGGCATGGCTTTGGGATTACAAACCCCGCTTCTCTGCCCTATGATGATCTTCGCTTGCAACCAGCAGCCGGAAGGATGCCGACGCGATTCGATGAAATTTTCCCCAAAGACAAGAGCCACCCTCACCGACAGCCACTTCCTCGTTCCCTTGGTCGTCTTCTGCATCGGGCTTGCTCTTCTCATCACGCTGCGCTGAACGGCGTCCCCTGAGCGGAGCAACTCGCCGACCGGGCACCGACTCTGAACTTTGCAAGGAAGGAAGGCCAATTGAGCGCTCCGCCGAAGACCACCGCAGCCGTAAGCTTTCAATCCGTGCACGGGCTTGGTGTGTCCTGCGCGCTCGCCGCCGGAGTCTGGCTCGGAGCCGCGGAAGCTCCGACCAAGCTGGTCAACTCCGGCCTGTCGCCCTACGCCATTTCACTGTGCATGGTGGCCGGCGTATTCACCGCGCGCTGGACTTTGCCCACGCTGCTCAAGGGCACGCGCTACGTCTTCGCTGACCTGGCGCAATGCAAACATCTGGTGCTCAACGCCATTCTCGCTGGAATGCTGTGGGCCGTAGCCAACACGCTCACCGTCTTCGCCATCCGCGATGTCGGTCTCACCATCGCCTTTCCGCTCTGGAATACCAATTCGCTGGTGGGCATTCTTTGGGGGCGCCTGCTGTTCGGGGAGCTGAAGGGCGCGAGCGCAAAGAATGTGATCAAGGTTGTGGTGGGAGCTTTGGCCATTGTTGTGGCTGCGATTCTGCTCGGCTTCAGCACGATTCAAAGTGGCGGCTCTCATCCCGGCCGCGCACTCGGCGGCATTCTCGCTGCGGCGGGTGCGAGCCTGCTCTGGGGAACCATGTACATCCCTTATCGCAAGGCCTACATCAGCGGCATGAATCCGCTCTCCTTCGTCACTGTCTTCACCATCGGCGAACTCGTCACCTGCTTCGCCCTGGTGCTGGCTCTCGATGGCGGGACAAAGGCCGCGATCTTTCATTCGCCGGAGGTCAAGCATTTGATCTTCTGGCTTTTTCTCGGCGGATTTGTCTGGGTCATCGGCGATTTGTTTCAGCAATTCGCAACCAAGTATCTGGGGATCGGCCGCGCTATTCCGCTGTCGAATACCAACCAGCTCTGGGGATTGGCCTGGGGCGCGCTGGTCTTCGGTGAACTGGCCCATGCCGACTGGCCCCATCGGCTTCTTGTCGTCGCAGGTTCTGTGGTCATGATCCTGGGCGCGCTTGCCGTCAGCACCGCTGTGGCCACGTCGCGCGAAAATCAATCCATCAACGAGGCGTTGCTGCGCGAGTGCTGCCGCTACGGTCTCGATTACGATCGCGTTGTGCAATCGTACGGCGCCTCGACGCAGGGCGATGGCGTTGATAGGTCCGATAGGCGGTCCTGGTGGGACTACGCCATCGTTGCAGCCGCCGTAGGTGTGTTTGTCTATCTCGGCGTGAATGCAAAAGTCCCGACGCTGGCCATGAACTTCACCTGGCTGGCAGTGTTGGTTGTGCTCCTTGTCGGAGCTGCCCTCTGGAGCGGCTGGGGATTGTGGAAGGCGACACGTTTCTCCTGAGAAGAGGAAGTCTCGCTAATAACCCAGGCAGGTGATCTAATCATCCTCGCATCGGGAGCTGTGCCCCATTCATCGCGGCCTTATCGCGATGAGTGGGTCCTTGAGTGGCAAGATCCCAACGGAGTTACGATGGCACCATGCCATACGGTCTGAAGCGATTCCAGAAAGCCGAAGCCCTTCACTTCATTACTTTCAGTTGCTTCCACCGACTTCCGTTCCTTGAAGCGCCGGCAGCTAAGGAATCGTTTGAGCTCGTTCTCGAACAGACTCGCGCCCGTCACCAGGCCAGGGTCTACGCGTATGTCCTGATGCCCGAACATGTCCACTTGCTGATCAACGAGCCGCCGCTGATCCTGTTGGCGCAGTTTCTGAAGGCGCTCAAGCAGATCACTTCGCGCAAACTGCGTGGCGATCGCTCGCAGTTCTGGCAGGACCGTTATTTTGACTCAAACATCCGTGGCGAAT
>JBEKVS010000274.1:0-8280 GCA_049513795.1 Occallatibacter sp.
TCTGCCACTCCTGTCATTTGGCCAGCATACATTTCGGAGAAGAATTTCGGTGTGACTTACATCACCGAGCAAAATCAACTCTCACTCCGTCCTGAGTGCTTCGTTTGGATTCACCGACGCGGCCCGGATGGCAGGAATGATCGTCGCAATCGCCGCAGCCAACACCAACAAACCGGCCGCTATACCCGCGGAGAGCGGGTCGGTCGTGCCCGTGTCAAAGAGCAAGCCTCTGATCAGGCTTGCGCCTTCCAGCGCCAAGCCAACTCCAATCGCAAGTCCCACTCCGGTGAACTGGGCAGCCTGGGATAAGACGATGCGCAGAATATTCGCGCGAGTCGCTCCCACAGCCATCCTTACACCGATCTCTCGCGAGCGCTGTGCAACGGAATAGGAAAGTACTCCGTAGATGCCGATCGCCGCTAAAGCCAGGGCCACGAGCGAAAAAATGCCAAGCAACATGGCCGTCATCCGCTGCCGCGCGGTGGAGTCGGATAACAGCGAATCGACCGTCTGCACATGATAGACAGGCTGAGCGGGGTCCATGGTGTGCACGGCATTCTTTACGATCGATTCAACGCTCGCGGGGTCTGCGGCAGTGCGCACCAGCAGCACGGCATGGAGCCCGAACCCGGCTAAGTAAATCTCCGGTTGCGCGTCGCGGTCGATCCCCAGGTCATGCGCGTCGGCAACCACTCCTATCACCGGGATCTTGTCCGGATGCGCAGTCAATACGCCGAGAAGAATCTTAGTGCCGAGCGGATTTCTCCCCGCCAGATAGCGTTTGGCAAAAGCCGCGTTCACGACGAATGATTTGCTGCCGTTCTCGATCTCTTTCTGTTCAAAGATTCTGCCACTCTGAAGCGCGAGTCCAAATGTCTGAAAGAAGCCGGGACTGACATAGCGGATTTGTGCCGCGGGAAATGTTCCCGGTGCCGTGGCTGGCGCGCCTTCAACCAGAAACCTTGTCATCACCTGCGAAGGTCGGAGCGGGACAATGGTGGTAGTAGCAGCAGAGACAACTCCTGGCAATCGATCAATGTTTTCGATCAGCTGTTCAAAAAAGTGATTGGTCACCGGGCTATCATCGCCATACTTGGGCTCCGGCAGGGTAATTTCGGCGCTGAGCAGATGATCGGTCCTGAAGCCCGGATCAACCGCGAGAAGCTTCTGAAAGCTGCGCATCACAAGCGTACTGAGAAACAACACCACCACGGCGATTGCGATCTCTCCAGCAACGAGCACGCCGTGGCTTCTGCCTCGCCTGCCAGTGCCGCCGCGGTCTCCGGCGCGCAGAGTTTCGGTCAAGTGTGGCGAACGGCCCATGAGCGGGAACAGACTGAATACAATTGCGGTCAGCGTGCATGTCAACAACGTAAACAGCAATACGGGAATGTTCAGCCTGATGGCTTCGATCATTGATGGATTGAGAGACGCTGTGTGCGCAAGAGTCATGCGCAGCAAAGGGAGCAGACATGCCGCCAGCACAACTCCGAGCGCTCCACCACTCAGGCAAAGAACCAGCGCCTGGGCGAGAAACTGAGAGAAGAAATGGGCACGGCCGGCGCCAAGCGCTTGGCGAATGGCGACGTCGCGCCGCTGCGCTGTTGCCCTTGCCAGCAAGAGATTGGCGACGTTCGCGCATGCAATCAACAGCACCAGCAACACGGCTCCAAGCAGGCTGAGCAGGGCCGGACGCAGCGCACCTACCAGTTCTTCTCGCAGTGGCCGCAGCAGCACTCCGACGTTACGGTTAGTTGCGGGGTACGCCGCAGCCAGGCGCCCGGCAATCGTCCGCAGATCGGCTCGTGCTTCGCTCAACTCAACACCAGGGCGCAGCCTGCCCAGAACCATGACGGAGTGCCACACGCGAGACGCGCGCGTCTCCTGATCAAGCAGCGACAGCGGCAGCCAGACTTCACCTTCCGATGGATAACCAGTGCCAGGCGGCAATACACCGATGATGGTGAAGCTCGTCCCGTTCACATTCACGCTGCGCCCCACCACGCGAGGGTCTTTGCCGAAGTACCGCTCCCACGCGGATGCGCTCAGCAGCGCAACATGATCGCTTCCAGGCCTGTCGTCCTGCTCGTTTATCACTCGGCCAACCTGCGCATTGATCCCCAGCAGCGAGAAGAAATTGCCGGAGGCAAGCACGCGATGCACCTGCTCGGCGTGCCCATCGGTAACCAGCGAAACAGTTTCCGGGTTGAGTGTGGAGTAGGCGGCGATCTGCGTAAAACTCTTTTGCTGCGCCTTCCAGTCTTCGTAGTCGGGATAAGTGGCCTCGATCCCGCCTTGAATTTGCGGATGAATCTCCGACAAGGCAATGATTCTGCCCGCGTCTTCAAACGGAAGCGAATCAAGAAGCAATGCGTATACGCTGCTGAAGATGGCCGCGGTCGCTCCCACACCAAGCGCCAGCGTCATCACCACCGTCGCCGTAAATCCAGGAGACCGGCGCAGGCTGCGTGCGGCGTAAAGGATGTCTCGGAGAAAAGTCTGCATCGATTGACTCCGTTTACAGATGAGACGGGCTTGCAGATCGATTCGTTGCAGCTCGCAATGACATTAGTTCAAATGCGGGCACCGGAGCCTCAAGCAGATTAGCGAGGGAGTTGCTCACGAGTTTCGTCGGGGAGCCGCTGCGCGCCTATACACCGCAGACTCGTGATGGGACGCTCACTATCCCGTTGCCCGTGATCCGACCGGAAGCCTTGACTAAGGCACCAGCATAATCGGCGCTCGCCAGAAATTCGTCTTGGCCGTCGCCGGGTCGAGAACCGTCACCTGGCAGTCATATTGTCCTGGCGGCAAGCCCTTAACACTCAGGGTGAAACTGAGCGGCATTGTCCCAAGACGGCTCGTAGCGTCAGGTGTGACCGCGGTGGGCGGCGTCTCGAAGACTTTGTTGCCGGCTTGGTAGAGGGTGACGAAGGCAAAGAGCGGCTGGAGCGGAGGTTTGGCGGTTGCGGTGTCGGTGGGCGCGCCAGATTGTTTGTAGGCTTGAAGATAGACGTAGATTTCGCGGCCGGCGCTGAAGAATCGATTCACGCTGGGGATGAGCTTCTTGCCGTCCTGCACCAGGGGATTTACGGCGTCCTCTTTCTGCCGCTCTTTGGCCTTGGCTGCGTCAAAGAGCGCCTGGTTGGCCTCGGCGCGCTGACTGCTGAGCACGACTGAACTGATGGGAACGCGCTTCTCTTCCTTATTCAGGTTGGGGATGGTGAAAGTGGTTTCATAGGTACCGATGCGGCCGGTCTCGTCGTCGCGCGCAAGAAACTTGATGAGGTACTTTCCGGGAAGCAGCGTGAACCCGGTGTCGTACTCGATGGGACGGTGGGCGAGTTCGGCGGCGGTTGCATCGGACAATTTGATGTTGACGTTGTCGCGAACATTGCTGACCGTGGACCCGCCAACCAGGTCCTTTATCTCACCGACAAAATCAATGAGGGTATGCTCAGCGCCGCCGCGCTTGGCCAGGGCTAATTCGCGGCCGGGAATCTTGACCACGATGGGAACGAAGTATTCAGCGCGGTTGAGCTGAAAGTGGTCGATCTCCATGGCGATGGAAAGCTCGGTGATAGGGTCTTCAAGCATGAGCGCGTCTTCCAACTGGCGCTCCTTGTCGACGGTTGTGAAGCGGCTGAACTCCTTGTCGGCATAGTAGCCTTCGCGATAACTCAGTTTGGCCTCGAGAGCCTGCGTGAGCACAATCTTGACGCGGCGGAAGTGCCCGTTTTTCGCGGTGTTGGTGGCATAGTAGCCGATGAGGTAATAGTCGGAGATGGCATCCTGCGCCTGGACGATGCCGCGTGTCAGGTCGTTGTTATCGAACAGAGCCTTGCCGCCGGTATCGCCGGCCAGGGCATAGAGCGTGTCCTGCGATTGCTGAAAGTTGCTGGTGTTGGCCAATGCCGCGGCGCCGGTGTAGACGCCCTGGTTGCCGGGCGAGCCTTGCGTCGCATCGCCCAGCGGGGCCTGCGCCACAAGGCCGCGCGCGTCTATCGGCCAAAACGACACGCCGGCCTTGATGGCCGAGTCGACCGTCGCGTGCAGCTGAGCCTGGTTGTCGATGCCGTTGAGGCGCAGGCCGCTGGCGAAGTAGATGAGTGACTTTTTCTCGTTAAGCTGGCCAAGCATTTTAGCGGCGGTTTCAAGCGCGGAGAGCTGGCGATCGGTATTGAAGACGTTGAACTCGCTGTCGTCCTGGCCGAACGCTGCGCCCGTGTCGGCGCTGCTGGCGTCGTCAATAGTCGAGGCAGAGCCCTGACCTTCGCCGACGATCATCGTCTCCAGAATGCTGAGCAGCTTGTTGCGGTCGGCGGTGAAGTCCTGAAGTATATCGACGGCGCCGCCCTGGTAGCGCAGGATGGACACGAAATCAACCGTAGTCATCTGCGTGCGGATGAACTGCTGCGCCGCCGTGAGGGCGCGAAGCTGGTCCGGCGGGGTCATGGCGGACATATCGAAGTAAAGCGCGAGCAGGCGGCGGTCCTTGTAGCGCTCCTTGCTTGGGTGTTCCGAACTCGTGTCATCGGGGTCGACCGGTTCCGGCGCAATCTGGGTGCGCGTGAGTTCCTTGTAGAGCTTGAGGTCCTCGTCTGCGGGTTTTGAAACGGGCAGCGGTTTGGCCTGCTCGGCCAGGTCCTGATGTTCGCAGATGCGTACCGTCTGCGGCACCCCATCTTCAGTAACGACAAAGTCTTTCGCTGTGAGCCCGTGGATCGGTTTGCCATCTTTGTCTTTAACCACCACGGCTTCGACTACCAGCTGCACCTTGACGGCGAGCGTGAAGTTTTCCCCCGCATCGGTTGGCTTGTTCTGGCCAATCTGCTGCGCGCGCGCGTGGGCCAGCCCGGTGAGGGCGAGAAGACTGGGGACGAGAACGCCGGAAAGTGTGCGCATCCTAGAACCTCAGCCTTACGGTGGTTTGCAGACTGCGCATGGCGTTGACGCCGCCCGGCACACCGAACTGGGTGCTGTTTATGGTGGTGACCCAGCCGGTGAAGACGGCGTGATTGAGCAGATTGGTCGCGTCCACCCGAGCCGTGAGGTTGAACTTTGTGGTGGGACGAAATGTTCGTTCGAGCGAAGTATCGAGGCTGAACTGCGCCGGGCCGGTAATGGAATCGCGGCCCGCTGTTCCCCATTGGCCGGCAGCGGGTGCGGCATAAGCTCCGGCGTTGAGATGGACCACAGACGTGGGTGCGCCGCTGGCGCTCGATGAGTAGATGGGCGCTCCGGTAAGACTGGGGCGAATGACGTTATAGAAGCCGGTGCCGGGAACAACGGCTTGATAACTCGGCGACTCCGGCAGGCCGGTGCCGGTGGTGATCGTGGTGAGCAGTGTCCATTCTTTGAGCAGATGAGCCGGCCAACCGTTCAGCAGCGTTCCGCCTTCAAGGCCCTGGCCGGTAGTGTACTGCGCCTGCACCTTCAGCAGGTGGCGCTGATCGAAGGTGGAGAGCGCTCGCTCCGCACCAAGGTCAAGCCAGTTTTGCGCGATGGATGCGTTGGGCGTGGGTGCTGCTGGCTGACTCAAATCGTTTGGCGAAGTAGCTTCAACGTGACCCTGCCCGCCGAGGAGTGCGTCGTCGTCAATGGACTTTGAATATGTATAAAGGAGCGATGCGGTAAAGCCTGCGCGCAAACGCCGCCGCAGTTGCAGTTGGCCGGCTTCGCGCGTGGAGCTGCCGCCGGAGGTGCGATATTCGAACCCCAGCGGGCAGCTCGGACATGGGCTGACAGCGCCGATGGGATAGGTGTTGGGCAGGAACTCCTGCACGCCGTGCACGCCCTTCACACCAAGATAGGTTGCGGTCATCTGCATGGCGAAGGGCAGGTCGCGCTGCAACGATAGTTGCCAGGTGTGCGCGTAGCCGACGCGAAAGTTGGGATCGATCGCATAGGTGTCGGCGCTGACGAATGAGCAAGGGGTAAAACCGTTGGCAAGAGTGAGCGGACAGGATGCGCTGTTCTCGATATTGAGGCTCTTGGAGAGCGGCGCTTGCTGGGCAAGCTGCTGCGCGGAGTTCAGGTAAACGGACGTGTCGTGATAAATGCCGTAGCCGCCGTGGACCACCAGAGTCGAGGCAGGAATGGGGCGCCAGGCGATACCGATGCGTGGCTCGAAACCGGTACGGTCAGGGCGGACCAGCGAGCCGGGGTAATGCATTCCGGTAAGCGAGCCGACCGGGTTCGTGCCAAGCACCGGCGCGGCGGCGGCGAAGCCCGGCGTGATATCGAGATTGACCAGGCGGCCGTAAAGCTCCGTCATGGGCGCGCCATACTCCCAGCGGACACCGGCGTTAATGGTCAGCACGGAGATGAGATGCCAGTCATCCGTGGCATAGGCGTCGTAGACCGGCTGGCGAAAATACTTGTCGGCATTGCCAAACGCGAGCGAACTGGTGTCGGGGATGCCGATGAGAAAGTCGGCCAGGTCGGAGCCGCTGCCTCCCGTACCGCTCGTCGAGCCGGTGCCCGTGGATCCGCCCGGCGCCGCAGTAGCCTCACCAGTAAAGGCGAAGCTGCCGCGCGGGTTCTGCTGGTAGAGGTCGTTGTACTCCTGCTTGCGGAAATCTCCGCCGGCGGTAATGTTGTGATGGCCGCGATAGATGCCCGCCGAAGCGGAAAAGCTGTCGGTACGGTTCCGGTTGAAGGCGCTGTTCGTATCGCTCAAGCCGGTGATGCCGCTGGAAAAGCTGAGCGACGGTGGCCCCCACTCAGATGGGTCCTGGTCATTGCCACTGATGCCTGCGCTGCCGGAGATGTTTTCACGGCCTTGAAACTCAGGCACAATCAGCGTGCGAAGGCGGCTGAACCGATAGGTGGTGTGGATGAAAAGATGCTGACTGAAGCGGTGTGACCAGTTGATATTGGTGTTCAGGCCGAGTGTGTCCGTGGTGTCGACGAAGTTGAACAGACTGACGCTGTCTGCGCGCGTGCTCTGAAAATTGAAGCCGCCGTAAACCTCGTCGTGCCGCCCGAGAGTCTTGTCCAGGCGCGTTTGCACCACGTCTTGATGCGTGTCGTTCAGCACCGGCACCTGGTAGTTGTAAAGTGGATTGCCACCGATGTTGGGTAACGGGTAAAGCTGAAGCAGAGCCTGTGCAGGCCCGCCGACGGGCACCTGATTGCCCGGGAACGGCAGACCGGTCGCGGGATTGTAAATGGTAACCGGCTGTCCGAGCGCGTCGACTGCGCCTGCCAGATCGCCAGCGCGCTCGGCATCGGTGGGCACCAGGCCAGTTTGATCCTGCGCATTTTGATTGCGCGTCCACTGGTAAGCGGCAAAGAAGGTTGGACCGCGCGGCAGCAGGTGCGGAATCTTGATCGGCCCGCCGATTGTAGCTGCGCCGACGATGAGATTGTAGAAGGGCTTGGAAAACTGCTCGCCGCTCAGCGAGTAAGGGCGCGCATTGAGCGCCGAGTTGCCGAGCGTAGTCATGAGGCCGCCGTTATAGAGGCTCTTGCTGTTGGGGCGGCGGTTCCCGAATGCACGGTCCAGCGCGTACTGGCTGGTGGCCGCGTTGTTGACGCTGCCGTTGACCACGAAGCCGTCATTCGCCTGCTGGCTCTGCTCGTCGGGCGGCTTGGGAATTTCCGTGGGCGCATTGGCGGCGGCATCCGGCTTGGCGGCAGCGGTGGTCACCAGTGAAGGCGGATTGACAGGCGGCGCCTGCGTCACCCTGGTACGCGCCATGAGCTGGTCCATGGGCAGCACTGTCAGTTCCCACTTCCCTGCCGGCATATTCGGTGCGATCGTCACCTCCGCTTCGATGGTTGTGAAACACTGCATCTCTATTTCAATCTTCCATGGCCCGTCGGGAAGATCGGCGAAGCTGTAAACGCCTCCCTGGTCTGAAATGGTGGAGAACTTTTTCCCGCTTTGAGTCGCAGTGATCGTGGCGCCGGGAACAGGCATGCCGCCGAAGGTAATTTGTCCGTGATACTCCGAGGCCGCGGCAAACTCTGGCCCGCAGAGGATTGCGCCGAGGAGCAGCATCGAGATAGGAACAAAGCGCCAACGGGCCAAGCATTCACTCCAAATCAGCATCAGTTTGCAGATGGCTGCTCGGCAAATGACTCGTGCACGGCTTCATTCGCTCGCAATTAGTTCGCCGAAGGCTTCGTTACATGATCGATGACCATCACGTCGGCCGGGGCTCTGGTGGCCTCGAGCTTGAGTCCGATCTGCTCCTGGATCGCGGTGTAGAGATTTGGCGGCGCATCGGCGCTGTCTGTGGGTGGTGGAACTTTGGCGCCCATTCCGCCGAA
>JBEKVS010000275.1:0-16263 GCA_049513795.1 Occallatibacter sp.
CCGCCGTAGTGCAGATAATTCTGGTGGTCGCGCTTGATGGCGTTCGAAACATAAGCGACGCCGATCTTGTCATTGGCCCGCGACCATCCCCTCCCCGCATAATCGCCGCCGAAAAGGATCGTCTGTCCCACCTCGGTATAGGCGAAGGATTCATGCTGATCCTCGTTCCATCCGAAGCGCCCGAAGACGCGCAGGCTCTCCGTGACCTCCTGCTCGGTGTTCAGGCCAAAGCCATACTTCACGGCGCCGAAACGTTCGGTCGCGGTAATTTCCGGCGTAGCAACTTCACGGTCGAGATACTGCTGCACCGATTCGCGATAGTCGCCCATATGCGCGTGATTCACAAAGCTCAGCACGCGCACCGCTCCCTGACGCTTCGGATTGAGCAGTGGAGCGAACAGTCCCTTGCGCAGCTCCCACTCCCAGTTCTGCCCGTTGGCGCGGTTGATGGCCCAGTCGAGATCGATCCCGTTGGCGATCACGGGCATCGCCGCAATGGCGTACCGCGCCGACCAGACCTTGTCGTCGTATTCCAGGATGCCGGCCACGGTGTAACCGCGCGTGTCAGCCGCGTAGTCCCAGGCCCCGTTGTTGTCGATGGTCCAATTGGTGAATTGCAGATGGCTGTCCGTTCCGACCGAGTTGATGTCCAGGGTGTCGGGCAACCCCATCTTGCCGATGCGGATTTCAAATCGGCGCACAGGCACCCTCGTCGCCAGCGCAAAAGGCCCGCGTTCCTGGTCGGTCATCTCGTTGGTCAAACCCACGATCTGGTGAATTTCGCCGCGCGAAAGATAGGGAGAGATGCTCAGGTTAGGATTGCGCACTACATCCAGGTTGGTTTGGCCGGCCAACCCCAATGCCTGCGAGATGCCGCGCCCGCCGGCATTCTCAAAATCGGCGATAAAGTCTGTGTTGTACCGCGAATTCGGATGCCATTCATAGCCAAGATAAAGCGTGGCTACCTCCGATGCTTTGTATTCGAAGATGTCTCGCAGGCTGTTTACGCCCTCATACGGGGAGTGGAAATGCCCGTGTATCTGAAAGATGCTGTTGGCCTGGCCTGACACCCAGTAGGGCGCCGTGTCGGAGTGCGGAAGCATGGTGAGCGTTTCCGCTTCGGGAGGGCCCACAGGGGTTACTCCCTCCGCATTGGGGGAGTCGTTCGAGCCGGCCGCAAATTCCAGGTGAACACGGCCAAATGGAGGCACAGGAGCAGGAGCGTCGGGAACTGGCGGAGACTCTTGCGCACTGACAAGAGCCGCGCAGGCGGCCAGAAACAAAATTGCAGTGAGAGCGCGCATCAACATTTCCAGGTCGTTTCCAGGCCCCTCTTCAGTGACAACCCTTGTCCGGCAATTAACTGCTTGTATCAAGTGTGCGTATTTCGACCAGTGCATGCTTCGGCGAATGCCTGCTCTCGCGCTGAGTCAGAGCTACAATGGAGGCGGAACTATACCCCCACTCCCTAGATACCATACCCGGGGTGGGTATTGTCAAGCCGGGGGCCAGACATGTCTCATCAGGAACGGGAAAAAATGAAGCTGTTGCAACGCTTGCGCAAGCTGCGCGGGCAACTGGACGCGGTGGAGCGCTCGCTGGCCGCGGATGAAGATTGCGGCGGCCAGCTTATGCTGCTGGCGGCAGTGCGCGGCGGCGTTAACGGGCTGATGGGCGAGGTGCTCGAAACGCATATCCGCTTTCACCTGGTTGACGGAGCCAAGGAACAGATCGCTCCCGAGCTGGCCGAAGACTTGATCGATCTGGTGCGCGCCTATCTGAAGTGACAAAGCAATCGGCCCCGCGCTTTGTTGAGATTTAAGTCAACAAGAAAACCTTGCGCCTCGGATTCTTGCGCCTCGGATTTATGGTATCGGGCGGATAGGTCGGGAATTGTTAACGTTTGGTTGATTCGGCGTGCGCGAGGGGTCCGATCTGTGCGCAAGCGTCCGATTCTTGAGACATTGAGTCAGTCATCTTGGTGTTGACAAAGTTTAGAGATGAAGATCGAGGACACCCGGGGCGATGGCCAAAGCTAGCTTCTCCGAAAATCTGCGGAAGATTTCACCAATTTGGATTATGATGCGGACTCATCGTCTTCCGGCCTGTTAAGTGGGAGTTACTCCGGCTGGAAGAAGAAAGAGGCGAGTTATGGCAAAGTCCCCCCGCGTCAAAACTCCAACGTTTGCGGAGCAGGCACGCGTAGTGCTCAAAGGAAGCGAGAAGGCAGCCGCGGAAAATGCGGCCGATGTGAAGGCCACGCCGACAAAGGCCAAAGTTACAGTCTCGGTAATTGTGAAGCGCAAGGAGCCGCTGAAGATCAACAAGCGCGGCGGCCGTGCCAATGGGCCGGTCCGAGTGAGCCGGGCCGAGTATAAGAAGCAGCACTCGGCAGACCCCGATGCTTTCAAACAAGTAAAGGCGTTCGCCAAGGAATTCAACCTCAAGGTAGAAGACGATCCAACCGCTGCCCTGCGGCGGACTCTGCAACTGACCGGCACGGCTGCCGACATCCAGAAGGCATTCGGCGTCGAGCTCAGCCAGAAAAAAATCGACGGAGTGGAGTATCGGGTGCGCGAAGGCGGCATTCATTTGCCTGCCTCGCTTGCTGACGCGGTGGTGGCCGTGCTCGGCCTCGACAACCGGCCGCAGGCGAAGCCGCACTTCCGGGTAAGCAAGCCGGCAGAGGGTGTAGCAACGGCAGAAGCCGCGTCCACAGCCGCAGCCCCATCGAGCTATACGCCTCCGCAGGTGGCAGAGGCCTACCAGTTTCCCGCCACGGCCAGCGGCTCCGGGCAGACCATCGGCATCATCGAACTCGGCGGGGGATATAAACAAGCCGACTTGACGGCCTATTTCAAGTCGCTCGGACTGGCTGCGCCGGCCATCACCGCGGTGAGTGTCGATGGCGGCAAGAATTCACCGACAACCCCGTCGAGCGCCGACACCGAGGTGATGTTGGACATTGAAGTAGCCGCGAGCGTAGCGCCCGGAGCCGGCATCGCCGTCTACTTCACGCCCAACACCGACCAGGGATTCACCGACGCCATCACCACCGCCATTCACGACACCACCAACAAGCCGAGCGTGATTTCCATCAGCTGGGGCGGCCCGGAATCGAACTGGACCGCGCAGGCCATGACTGCCCTCGACGCTGCCTGCCAGTCTGCCGCGGCTCTCGGCGTCACCATCACCGTCGCCGCCGGAGACAACGGATCGACCGATGGCGGGACGGGCAACAATGTGGACTTCCCTGCTTCCAGCCCGCACGTACTGGCCTGCGGCGGTACAGAACTAGATGCGAACGGTTCAACAATCGTATCTGAAGTCGTGTGGAACGAACTGGCCAACGGAGAAGGCGCGACAGGCGGCGGCGTCAGCAACGTGTTTCCGCTTCCCAGTTGGCAGGCCAATGCCAATGTGCCCGCGCCAAGCGGCAGCGCGGGCGGCCGCGGCGTGCCTGACGTAGCTGGAAACGCCGACCCCACCACTGGCTACAGCATTCGCGTCGACGGCCAGACAACGGTGGTCGGCGGCACCAGCGCGGTGGCTCCCTTGTGGGCCGGTCTCGTAGCTGTGGCCAACCAGCAGTTGGGCGCAGAGGTTGGATTCATTCAGCCCGCCATCTATGCAGCTAAGGCAGCGTCAGCCTTCAACGACATCACCCAGGGCAATAACGGCGCGTTCTCCGCCGGTCCTGGATGGGACGCCTGCACCGGCCTCGGCTCGCCAATTGCGAGCAGGCTGATCCCGCTGCTCGCGCCGTCCGGAGTCACGCCGACGCCGACGCCACCGCCAACTCCCACTCCAACACCAACGCCAACCCCTGCGCCCCCGCCAAAGAAGAAAAAGAAAAAAGGAAAGAAGGCAGAGAAGGCCGCGTCCGCCGGGAAGAAAGTTGGAAAGAAGGCGGAGAAGAAAGCAGCCAAAAAGGCCGAGAAAAATTCCGCAAAGAAGAGCAAGAAGGGCTCAGGGAAGAAGTCCGATAAGAAGGGTTCAGGAAAGAAAAAGAAAAAATAAATCGGCGGGTGCGCCGAGTGATGAAGAGCAATGGAAGCCGGGTGCCCCATCCTTCCGCAGCCTTATCGCGGAAGGGTGGGAAACCACAAACTCCGTCTCTCAGTCGCCGCTCGCCTACTCCGCGTGGGGCGGCACTTGTTCCAGCAGCCGCTTCCACGTCTTCTGATTCTTGCGGAAGCCGCGTTTCAAGTCTTCAAGCAGGCGCTCGAAGTCGGCGTTGGTGCGCAGCTTGTTCCACGCTGGATTGATCTGGAACCAGGGATAGTTCTCATTGCCCAGATAGATCGCCCGCCGCAGCCAGTGCAGCGCTTCGCTGGAGTCGCCCTCGACGGCGAAGTAAGTTGCCAGCCGGTAAGCCATCTCGCTATCAGCTTCGGCCGCGGCCAAGGTATCGTCCTTCAGCAGCGCGGCAGCCTGCTCACGCCTGCTGGCCTGCACATAGCAAAGCGCGAGAGTCGGCACGGCAATGCGTAACGAGCCGTCGTCGTGAACCACGCCTTCAAGAATCTCAATCGCCGCGTCCAGATTGCCCAGTCGCATCTGCTGATATCCGGCCGAGGTGCGCAGCAGCGGATGCCGCGGCTCGAGAGCCAGTCCCTTTTCGAGCTCGTCTCCGGCCAGCTCAATCTGATTCTGATAGTGGTAAACGCGCGCGCGATGGTTATAGAGAATCGGCGCGCTGGCCGGGTTAAGCTTGAGCGCGCGGCTGAACTGCTGCAGCGCATCGTCGTACATGCCGTCCCCGCGCAGAGCCAGTCCGGCAACCATGTGCACGTTCCAATCGTTGGCCGCGCTTGATAAAAGATTGGCAATGCCGTGTCGCGCCGACTCCTTTTCACCCCGCGAAAGCAGCATGTAAATGCGATAGAGATTGGCTTCCGTCGAAGCCGGGTCGAGCTTCAACGCCTCGTCAAAGGCGCGCCGCGCGTGCATCACGTGAATCTGCCCGCCAAAACCATGGCGCACATATTGCAATTCGGCGATTCCCAGGCCGCACCAGCCCGCGGCAAACTCGGGGTCGGATGCCGTGACGCTGGTGAACAGCGCGTGCGCCCGCTCCAGGTCGGCGCGCGAGCCGGTGCGCACCATGAACGAACTCAAGAGCGCACGCCCTTGCAGATACTCTTCGCTGACCCGGCCAGGCAGCGATTGATTCGGTCCACTTGCCGCGGCACGATGGCCATTCCGCGAAACATCGGGCTGGCCCGTGTCCATGCGATCGGCCGCCGATAGCCCATGCAGCGCCGCAAACACTTCGTTCGAGATCTCCGTCTGCACGGCGACCAGGTCGAGCGACGCCACACGAATGGCCCCGCCCGAGCGCACGCTCTGCGACCCCACGTCGAGTAGTTGCCAGTTCAGGTCGAAGCCTTCTTTGGAGCGAAGAAAATTTCCCGCCAGCACAAAAGAGACCAGCAGCTTTTGCCCCACTGAAAGCGGGTCCATCTGCGCAATGGGCAGGCGCATCAGCGTGCTCGAGGGGCGCACCACAAGCGCCGGAATGCGCGCCAGCCGCGCCGCAATGGCGTCGGCAAGAGCGAAACCATAGAGCGGCGCCACTTCGGTCGCGCCCAGATTCGCGAATGGCAGCACGACGAGAGAATTCTGCGGCGCACGGTCGACCGCCGACTCGCGAAAACGCTCCGCCAGCATGGAAAGAAAACCCGTGTTGCGCTTCTCCGCCTCCGGTCCCGTTGTCGGCAAATTCGCGGCCGCGTCGCCGGGAATAATGCCGGTCTCAATCTGCAGCGCCTTCATGATGGTCTTGAGCGCCTCGCGCACTTCAGCGGCGGAGGCGTAGCGCGCGCCCGGATTTTTTTCCAGGCAACTCGCAATCACGCTCTTCAGTTCCGGCGAAATGCCGGGAACAATATTGCTCAAATCGTCCGGAGCCGAAAATTGAATGCCACGGATGGCCTGGAAATCTTCCGCATCGGGCCGCGCGAACGGATGCCGTCCGCTGGTCAGCTCGTAGAGAATCACGCCCAGCGCCCACACATCCGACTGCACACTCGATTGCCCGGTGACAAACTGCTCGGGAGCCATGTAGCGGATCGTTCCGCCGCGCGCAGTATAAGTCTCGGCGACCGAAGCGTCCCGCGCCAGCGCCGGTTTCGACGGGTCGAAGCTCGCGTCTTCCGGGTGCAGCCGCCGCGCCAGGCCAAAGTCCAGCAGCTTGACCAGGCCGCCATCGGTGAGCATCACATTCTGCGGCTTCAGGTCGCGATGAAAGATGCCCAGCCCATGCGCCGCCTGCAACCCATCGGCAATCTGGATTCCCACCGACAGCACCAGTTGCAAGCTCGCCGGGCCACGGCCGATCAGGCGGTCAAGCGATTGGCCGGGTACATACTGCATCACGATGTAGCCTTCGTCACCGTTCTCGCCGACTTCGTAAATCGCGCAGACGTTGGGATGCTCGATGGCCGAGGCCAGCCGCGCCTCGCGCAAGACTGTCGTCCGCATCTGCTCGGCGGAGAGTAGCCCGGTGCGTAAAATCTTCATTACCACGGGTCGCTGCAGCAGGGCATCGTTCGCCAGATAGACCACGCCGCTGCCGCCGGCTCCCAGCTTGCGCAGAATCTCATAATGCTCGATGGTTCTTCGCTTCATCTATATCAAGTCTACCGTTGAGGCTGTGAAGAATGTCTCAAGAGAAAGCGAATCGAGGATAAGATTCCCGGAGTGAACTACTTGCTCAAGGCGTCCGCGCCGAACAGAGCGCATCCGCAAGCGGCTTCGAGTGCGGCAGAGCGGCAAACATCGCGCTCAAAAAACATAAACACGATCTGTTACCTTCGAACTGAGAATGAGCGCAAGCGCCAAACTCGCATCGAACTTCTGGCTGCGGCAAAGGGCTTTGGCGGTATGCGCGCTGATCTTATCCATGCCCTTGCACGCACGGCAGACGGCTTCGTCGACTCAACAGAAGACTCAACAGCAAACTCAGCAAACATCCCAGCCGCAAAGCGAGCAAGTGCATACTGGCGTCACCAGCGGACTCGATAGCGAGGCGCGCCTGGAATCTCTCTTAGCCGACCACCAGTTCACGCGCATCGCCGCGCAACTTGACCGGATGCCACCCGAGCAGGCGCAGCTTTATCGCGGCATTCTGGCCAACCGCAATAACGATGCAAAGACCTCGATCCAGTTGCTCGCGCCGCTTGTCGACCAGGTAGCAGCGAGCGGGAACATTACGCAGGAAAAGCTGCTGCGCAAAGCCCTCGCCGAAGACTATCTGCGCACCGGCGACATGGTCAAAGCCGCCAAGGCATATCAGACCTTCGCCGATCGCATGCAAGGCCATCTGACCGCCGAGGAGCAGGACGAGATCGAGTTGCCGCTTAAGCTGGCGCCTTTGGCCGCGGCCAATCCGCCCATGACGGTCGAACCCTACGAGCCGTTTCAATTGCAGATCACGCGCAACCCGCTGGGCCTGATTGATCTGCCCGTCTACGTCGACGCGCGCCCGCATAGCTGGATGATGGACCCGACTGCGCCCTTCAACCTGATCGCGCATTCGCTGGCCAAAGAAGCCGGCCTCAAAGTCTCCGACGAATTCGCGACCGTTCATACGCTCACCGGCCGGCCCATCCCGGTGCACATGACGGTGATTCCGCGCTTCACCATCGGCGGCCGCATCACCTTCCGCAACATGACTGCGTTCGTGTTTGAAGATGCCGATTACACCTTCCCCAAGTCGCATTATCAAGTCGAAGGTGAACTGGGATACGCGGCGCTTTCCGCATTGGGCAGCCTCACCATCACGGCCGACGCGACGATGGAAGTGCGCCCTTTAAAGCCGCCCTTGCCCACGGAGAAGGAAGATCCGCCCACGCCCGGCGCACGCTTCTACCTGGACGGCGACGAGATGATTGTGGCCTTGGGCGCGCAGGGCCAGGAGCACATGTTTCAAGTGGATGCGAGCGGGCAACAGACCTATCTCACTTCACGCTATTACGACGAACATGCGGAGAGTTTCGCCGGCCAGAAGCTGGAGCTGTTCTCGATTCCCGGCGCGCAGAACAAACCGCCGCAGCCCGCGTATTTAGCCGAAACCGTCCCACTCACCGTTGGCACAACCGAGATCGATGCGCACTTCTTCCAGGTGCTCACACAGCCTGCTGGATTGGCGGCGCTGGACGATGTGTACGGCGTGTTGGGAATGGATTTTCTGGACCAGTTGAAAAGCTATACTTTCGACTACCGGACGATGCGCTTCACCGTGAGGACGGAGTAGCAGCACCTGATCATCAGACAAGCTCTCATTGAAGATCGGAAAATCCGTGGGGTTGCCACCGATCCCCTTTCTGCGCTTGTCGACGCGAACGACGCACAGATAGCGTTTCGTACCAGCCCAGTCCTTCTCGCTCGGTTGGTAGAGAATCCAAGCGCGTTTGTACCCGGCAGGAATATCGAATTGTTGCCATTCAATGTAGTGCTGTCCCTTTGAGTCTCGCTGAATTTCGAGCATGGCGCCCCCTATATGCCTAAGATGAAAATCTCCACAGAAGGCCGAGCAAGATCCATTGTGACCAATGGTTGGTTCGCACCGCAGATCGCCTTAACGCTACCCAGCTTGAATATGAACAGTGTTACAAGAAATGCCAGACCAATTCGTCGGCGAATAATCCCGCGACAGACGCCTTTTCAAGGCCGGTCGTTATTGCGCACCGAATCAAAAGCCTCGGCAATCATCGAATTTTTGTCCACGGCGATATTGGAACCGCCAGAGTCGCCGAGGTCGAAGATGCCCCCATCTGCCTTCGGACTTGGGGAGGGGGGCTCCCGCATTTCGCCCTCGGACGATGTTTCCGTTCGAACGATCACCATGGGTCAATCCTACTATTAATGCGAACGCTGCGGGCACGCGGACTCGGGTGGAACCTACTTCTTATTCGAGGGGCTCAGTGCCCGAGTCGCGACCGTCCTTCATCCACCGGCTCGGGCGGCAGCTTTGCCAGCTGCTTCTGGCCTCGCCTGCCCAGCATCAGCATCGTCAAGCCAAACACCAGCAACACGAGCCCCCACCAAAAATTGGCGTTGATGCCCAGGCTGGCGGCGTAGATGGCGCTGCCGCGTGTGGCCAGGCCAAAGGCCGTTAGAATCATGCCCACCAACGTGAACATCAACCCCATGGGAATGCGCAGATCGAGACTCATTACCCTCTCCTAATGTACGGCCGTGACGAAAACAACCTGAATCAATCTTCGCAGGCTCCTAGTAAAAGAAAATGTTCAAAGCCACAGCCATCAACAGCACTGCCACAGCCAGCGCTTCCGGGCTCTTCCACCAAACGTCGTGCGCCTTGGGCGGCTTGGGCGTGAGCGAATGCACCAGGCCCACCAGTTCAGACTCCGGCCGGTTTGGTGGCCAGGCTCACCACCACCGTCACAACAAAGTTTGTGCTGAAGGCAAAGATCGCGCCCCAGAAGTTCTGCGCCATATCGCTCGGGTAGTGATGGACCACTGTCAGCCATCCGCCGTGAATGCCCGCGCGCGCCTCAATGGGCAGCGTGAGCCCGTGGTGCAGCATGGCCGCGGCTGTACCCGCAATCAGCCCTGCAAACGCCCCGTGCCCCGTGGCCCGCTTCCAGAACATGCCCAACAGGAAGGTTGCAAACAGCGGCGCGTTTACAAAGCTGAACACCAGTTGCAGTGTGTCCATAATGTTGTTGAAGTTGATAGCCGCATAAGCCGTGCAAATTGAGAGAACGATGCCGCCCACCGTGGCCCATCGGCCCACCGCCATGTAATGCCGATCGCTGCCGCCTTTGTGAATATAGGACTGATAAAGGTCATACGTGAACACCGTATTGAACGCCGTCACGTTGCCCGCCATGCCGCTCATGAAGCTGGCCAGCAGCGCCGTCAAGCCAAGGCCAAGAATGCCGGTAGGAAAAAAGTGCAGCAGCATATTCGGCGTGGCCATGTCGTAATCCAGCAGCGGCTGCCCGCTGGCCGTGAGCATAGCCTTCCCCGTCACCGGGTTGATTTTAGCCGGGACCAGCCCCCGACCCTCTTCCACATTATGCGGAACAACAACTGTGTCGCGCACGATCATGCCGTTGATATTGCGTTCAGTTGTTGTGGTGTGCGGCGTGGGCAACCCAATCGCCAGCAACCCGGGCAGAATCACAAGAAATGGAAAGAAGATCTTCGGCACCGCGGCGATCAGCGGCACGCGCCGCGCCGACTCCATGTTCTTCGAAGCCATCGCCGTTTGGATCACCAGAAAATCAGTACACCAATAGCCCGAGCCGAGCACGAACCCCAGCCCCATGCCCAGGCCGATGATCTCAATGCCCATCGGGTTCGTCGAAGCATGGGCAACGCCATGCCACTCGTGCATGTATTGCACGGGAACCGAAGCCTTCAGCCCGCTCCACCCGCCGATATTGCGCAGGCCAAGCAGCACCAGCGGCAGAAACCCGGCAATGATGAGGAAGAATTGCAGCACTTCGTTGTAGATGGCGCTGGTCAGTCCGCCGAGAAAGATATACGCCAAAACAATAATCGCTGAAAGAACAATCGAAAAAGTGAAGATGCCCTCGGGAGCCCAGCCCAGGGCGCGAAACAACCCGTCGAACACATGCAGCGCCTGAATCAGCCGCGCCATGGCATACATCGAAATGCCCGAGCTGAAGACGGTCATCACCGCGAACGAGCAGGCATTCAGCGCGCGCGTCTTCTCGTCGAAGCGCATGCGCAGAAACTCGGGCACCGAGCGAGCCTTCGATCCGTAATAAAACGGCATCATGAAGATGCCCACAAAAACCATCGCCGGGATGGCGCCGATGCCGTAAAAATGCGCCGTCTCCAGGCCATACTTGGCCCCCGAAGCGCCCATGCCGATCACTTCCTGCGCGCCCAGGTTGGCGCTGATAAAGGCCAGCCCGCAGATCCACGCCGGCAACGCGCGCCCCGCCTGAAAGAAGTCCTTGCTGGTCTTCATGTAGCGCTTGAGGGCAAAGCCGATGCCCAGCACAAACACAAAGTAGAGCACCATGATCAGCCAATCGACGGCGGTGAGGTTCAGCACGAGCAACTCCTTCCAGTGCGAGCAACGACTCGGTACGGCAAGGGACAGGCGCGGGGAGGCGACCAAACTACTTTACGCAGGGGAGCCAATCTCCGTCCAGCAAAACCTGAAAAGGTTTTCATCCGGCCACTTGAGCGATCCCTCCGACTCTCAATGATGTCCATTGTCTCCGACCCGCAGCCGACGATTCCCCATTGCCTTCCTGCGCCTTCTCTCCTATGCTCGATGAATGGAATTACTCACCCACGACGAGCTTGCGCGTCTCACCCCGCCAGAGCGCCTGGCGTTGATCTCACAGCTTTGGGACAGCTTGCAAGATGCCCAGCTTCCCCTGACGGCCGCACAGCGGGCGGAGCTCGACCGTCGTCTTGCATCGCTCGACCAGGACCGATGCGAGGGCATGACGTGGGCAGCCTTGAAGGCTGAGCTCGAAGAACGCTGCCCGTAGTGCGTTCGGTTATTTTCACCCGGCCCGCCCGCGCCGAGTTGATCGGCGCACAGGACTGGTACGAAAACGAATCATCAGGTTTGGGCCGGCAATTCCGCTTGGCTGTAGACGCCGTGATCGGACGCATGACCGCCAATCCCCGGCAATTTCCAATCGTCTACAAGAACATTCGCCGCGCCCTGCTTCGTCGCTTTCCTTATGCTCTGATGTTCGTCATCGAAGCCGACGGAACGCTTGCCGTTATCGCTTGTTTCCACGGTAGCCGCGATCCAGACCAATGGCAAAAGCGAATGTAAACCCGGCTTCGTGTTTTGTCCCTACGTGGCCCGAAATCGTGTCAAGCAACTTGCAAAATCAGAATGCGCTCGTGCGACAGCGCCCGCAAGGATAGCCATAACACCCCCAGGCGGCCATTTACACTGAAAGAGCATGATTCCCACCCTCACCTGGACGCCGGAAGGCGTCCGCTTTATCGATCAGACCAAGCTCCCTCTCGAAGAGAGCTACGTACTCGCGACCAGCTATGAAGACGTGGCCGAGGTGATTGTAACCATGGTTGTCCGCGGCGCGCCGGCCATCGGCGTCTCCGCGGCCTATGGCATTGCACTCGGGGCGCAGCAGACCAAGGCCACTACCGCAGCCGACTTTGCACCCGAGTTTGACCGCATCTGCGCCCATCTCGCCGGAACGCGTCCCACGGCTGTAAACCTCTTCTGGGCCATTGACCGCATGAAGCGCCTGTTCGCTACCTTGCTGGCAGCGGGCCTCTCACTCCCGCAAATCCAGGAAAAAATCCTCGCCGAGGCCCACGCCATGTACGACGAGGACATCGCCGCCTGCAAGGCGATGGGCGCATTCGGCGGCGCGCTGCTGCCCGATGAGGGCGGCGTACTCACCCACTGCAACGCCGGTGCCCTGGCCACTTGTGGCTATGGAACCGCTCTAGGCGTCATTCGCTCCGCTGTCGAGCAAGGCAAGCACATCCACGTCTATGCGGACGAGACGCGACCCTTTCTGCAAGGCGCGCGCCTCACCGCCTGGGAGCTCATGGCCGACGGCATTCCGACCACTGTGATCTGCGACAACATGGCCGCCAGCCTCATGCGTGCCGGCCGCATTCAGGCCGTCGTCGTCGGCGCCGACCGCATCGCCGCCAACGGCGACTTTGCCAACAAGATCGGAACCTACAACGTAGCCATCCTCGCCAGGGAGCATGGCGTTCCGTTCTATTGCGCCGCTCCCTGGTCGACCATTGACCTGGCTTGCGCCACCGGCGATGCCATCCCCATTGAGGAGCGCCCAGCCAGGGAAGTCACGCATCACGGCGGCAAGCAGCTTACGCCGCACGGCGTGGGAATCTGCAATCCCGCCTTCGATGTAACGCCGGCGAAGTATGTCACCGCGATCATCACCGAGCGCGGCATCCTGCGTGCCCCTTATGCGGAGTCGCTCAAGGAGATGGAACTGGTAGCCAGCTAGACAGATGGCGTGAGCAGCTACAGTAGTAGTGTCGTGCTTCCCCTCCCCGCCTTCTTCCGGCTGAATCGCCGATCGCTCCTGCGCGGAATTGTCTTATCTCTCGGCGCCATGGCGGCAACTCTGCGCATGGCCGGTTTTCCCGATGTGGTGCATTTGCACAGCTCCATCTGGCAGTTCGTTCCCGTGGCCGCCGCTGCCTGGGGCATGGTGGACACAGCGCGCTGCTTGAACCGCACCTGGAGCCTCTACCACGCCGGTGTGCTCATCCTGCTCTACTCCGAACTGATGATCCTGGCCATGGCCGTTTTTCTTTGGGTTTATCCCGTGTAGGGGAAGGCGGATCGATGTAAACTTCTGTCTTTCTCCTTCCACAAATCTAGTTTGACCGGTTTTCGTCCATGTAAGATTGACCGAAACAACCGATCGCGATTGCCGCGATTGACAAGCCAAGGATTCCCAAAGCGCAACAACTGGAGGAAGCGATGTTCAAAGGATTTAGAGATTTTATTCTGCGCGGCAATGTTCTCGATCTCGCCGTAGGCGTCATCATGGGCGGCGCGTTCGGCACCGTGGTTACGTCGCTGGTCAAGGATGTCTTCACCCCGTTCATCGGCAACATTATCGGCAAACCCGATTTCAGCGCCATTGCCTACGAGCACATCATGATCGGCAACTTCCTGAATGCCGTCATCGCATTCCTCCTGGTCGCGGCCTCGGTGTATTTCTTTATCGTGATGCCGGCCAACGCTCTGATGAACAGATTCAAGAAGCCGATTCCCGAGACCCCACCCGCCACCAAGGCCTGCCCCGAATGCCTGAGCGACATTCCCCTGGCTGCTCACCGCTGCGCGCACTGCGCACAACCGGTCGCCTAGCCAGCCGTACTCCTCTGAAGCTGGGTGCCCCATCCTTGAATCGTTTTCCGATTCAAGGGTGGGAAAGCACGAAAGTAGTCCGGCCCGAAGACACAGATCCTGGATATTTCTATATCCGGCCGAAACAAGAAATCAACTTCAATCCAGCTCACGCAGCGGCCGCGACACGAAAAACGTGCACAGAAAAATCGCCGCCGCAACCGTAGCCATGGCCGCCAGCGCGTGCGGTGTGGGAATGTGCCGCGACATCTCGCCCGCCAGCAGCGACCCCAATGGCGGCAGCCCCAGAAAGCTGGTTGCGTAAATACTCATCACCCGGCCGCGCATATGGTCTGAAGCCAGGTGCTGAATGGCCACGTTGAACGACGAGATCATCAGGATGGCGCTGTACCCTTCCACCAGCAGCAGGCATTGCGACAGCACAAAGCTGTGCGAGTAGCAAAAGCACACGATCACCGAAAAGAAAACTACTCCGCCGAACGTGACCACCATGCCGCGATGGCGCACCTGGCCCAGCGCCGCCACCGTAACCGCTCCCAGCACAGCCCCCGTGCCCGACGCAGCCATCAGCCATCCCAGGCCGGCTTCGTCCGTTTGCAGGACGATGCGCGCAAAGTAAGGAATAAACGTAATGAACGGAATGCCAAAGAAGCTGGCCGCGGCCGTCATCCAAAGCAGCACGCGCATCTGCTTGTTGGCGCGCACATAACTGAATCCGTCGCGCAGGCTGGAAAAGAGCCCGCTGTAATGTGACGGCTCCTGCTCCGGATATTCGATCCGCGTAAGCGCCCAGAGCACGGCGAGAAAGCTCACTCCGTTCAGGAAGAAATTCCCCGCCACGCCGACCAGGGCCATCGCGTAGCCGCCCAGCGTAGGCCCGAGAATGCGCGACATATTGAACTGCGCCGAGTTGAGCGCCAGCGCATTGGTCAGGTCCTCTCTAGGCACAAGGCGCGGCACCAGAGCCTGATAACTCGCCGCCAGCGCGAATGCCAGCAGCATCATGATCGATTGCGTCACCAGCAGCAGCCGGCGCTTGTTCACGCGGTCGGCCACCACTCCGCCGAACAACGTGAAGACCAGAAACGGAATCGAGCCGGCAAAGCCAACCACGCCCAGCCAGAAGGCCGAGCCGGTCAAGGTGAGAATCAGCCAGCCCTGGGCCACGTTCTGCATCCAGGTGCCGATGTTGGAGAGAAAGTTCCCGCTCCAGAAGAGGCGGAAATTCTTATTGCGCAGCGCGCGCACAATCTGCGGAAACTCGCGGTCCCGCTCATCGGGAAACGCGGCGGTTGCGGCCGCAGCCTCTTCCACGGCCAGGTTTTCAGCCCCTTGGGCCGCCGCCTTCGCCGGGAGACCCGTGCTCCGGGGTTCCTGTTCCACCTCGCCGTCCGCGCCCACAGGAGCCCCCTGGTTTCTAGTGTAAGCTGTGGGTTAATTCCTGCTTCCCTGCTCGCCCGGGCCGGCTCTTCGATTCATGATTCTCCGATGACTTCTTCCAAAAGGACCGACCGATGACCTTGCGCAACCTGATTGCCCTTCCCGTGCTTCTCACCTTGACCCCCGCAATTACGAATGCGCAATCAACACCCGCCTCGGTCTTCGGCTACACCGACTTCTCCGCCGAAGCCAAGATCGAGCAGCAATTCCTCGCCGTGCCCGACGCCAAACTCGCCGGCGAGCACCTCAAGACCCTCACCGCCGAACCCCACCTGGCCTCCACCCCCGAAGACCACAAAACCGCCGAGTACGTCGCCGAGAAATTCCGCGCCGCCGGTCTCGAAACCGAAATCGTTCCCTACCGCGTGCTCATGAACCAGCCCAAAGTCGTCAAGATGGAAGCATTCGATCCCTCCGGCAAACTGCTCATCAGCGGCCCCGCGCGCGAGCACGTGGATTCAGGCGACCCTTATCAGGACGACCCCCGCGTAGTGATGCCATTCAACGGCTCTTCGGGTTCAGGCGACGTAACCGGCGAAGTGGTCTATGCCAACTATGGCCGACTCGAAGACTTCGACCAACTCGCCGCGCAGCACGTCGACCTGCACGGCAAGATCGTTCTCGTTCGCTATGGCGGAAACTTCCGTGGCGTCAAGGTCTACATCGCCCAGTTGCGCGGCGCAGTGGGCGTGCTCATCTACTCCGACCCGCAAGACGATGGCTACTACAAGGGCGACCCCTGGCCCATGGGCCCATGGCGGCCGGAGACAGCCGTGCAGCGCGGCTCGGTGCAATATCTATTCAAGTATCCCGGCGACCCGGAAACCCCCGGCGTAGCCTCAACTCCCGACCTGCCCGACTCCGCCCGCATCTCGCCCGAAGGCAACCAGCCGCACATCATCTCCATCCCCATCAGCTATCACGATGCCTCGCCCATCCTGCAAGCCCTCAAAGGCCCG
>JBEKVS010000276.1:0-8257 GCA_049513795.1 Occallatibacter sp.
GCCTGGTTTGTAATGGTGATCTTCGCTCCCGGAACCAAAGCGCCGTTGGGGTCTTTAACGACGCCGCGCAGGGACGTGTTTGCGTTCTGGCCGAATACGAGGGGGGCGATGGAAAGGATGCAGATGAGCATCCATCCCGCAAGGGACTTTTTCACGGCTGAACCTCCAAAGGGTAAAAAGGTGGCGTTGGAAAACCTTTACTTTCGATCGGTCTTCCTTATTGCTCTTGGGTCTTGCACATGCCGGACAGTCATTCTCGATGTTCGATGGAAATCCGTTGCAGTTGCGGACATTGAAATCCGGGGTTCCCGGACCTGTGCCTCGCAATGAGTTTGTGTGCGTGGCCGCTCGGGCGAGCTGACGACCGTGGAGTGACTCTTATCTTGTCCGATAATGAACAATTATTCAACAAAATTCTACCTGTCTGGCGCAAAGATCCTTCGGCTCAACGAATTCGGACTCCGCGAAACTACTGTTGCTGCTGCATTTGCTGCAAATCGACGAAAGGGATGGCGAGCTTGGGCGGTTGCTGGGCGCGCTCCACCAGGACACTCCAATCGTCGGGTATGGGCATCTTACGGTCCAGGGGCGGCGGCTGCTCACTGGCCTCGACATGCACGGCCACATAAAGCTCGCTCTCGGTATTGCCCCGGAAGACGCCATGGGTTGGCGGCACATCGGCATAGTCGCGCCCGATGGCGGTGCGGATGTGGCGATGGTGCGTGACCAGGTTATTGGTTGGATCGAAACCGACCCAGCCCAGGTGTGGCATGAGCACATCCACCCAGGCGTGGGTGGCGTCGGGCGTTGAGCGGTCGTGGTCTTCGCGGCTGCGATAGAGATAGCCGGAGACATAGCGGGCAGGAATTCCCACGTGGCGAAGCAGGGCGATCATGGTGTGAGCAAAGTCCTGGCACACGCCCTTGCCGCTGACAATGGCCTCGTCGATGGGCGAATCGACGCGCGTTGAGCGGGGCTCATAGTCGAAGTAGTCATAGAGACGCTGGTTGAGTTCCTGCACCAGCATGAGCGGATCGTCGCGGCGACTGACCTCCATCTGCTTGGCCAGCAGCGTGAGAGCCGGCGTCTCAACGGCAAATGTCGACGGCAGCAGCATCTCCCAGTAGTCGCCTTCCTCGATCAGGGCGTCGAGCGCCTGCCAGGCATCGGGAGAAAGAAACGCGGGCACGTCCGGGAGCACCTGCTGTTCCACGACCGATTCAGCGACAATAACCAATTGGTTATGTTCGCCGGGAATGTCGAAATGCTGCACATTATTGCCCTGATGATCGCGATAGCTGAAGACGCGGCAGCGCGGGCTCACCGAGAGCGAGAAGGTGAGACAGTGTTGGTTGGCGTCGGAGCGGGGATTGACGCGCGTCTCCATGATGCTCTCGCTGATGGGGCTCGAGTAGCGGAAGCGCGTCAAATGACGAATCGAGTAAAAATTCATGAAACGCTCCGTAGTTTTTTGAAACTCCGAATGGATATGTCTTCCAATTGCCTTCAGGGGCTAAAGTCCCATTTGATTCGGTTGAGCATCATGTACGGGCTTAAGCGCCCGCACCCTTCAGCCTAGGCCTGTTAACTGGCCAGCGCCGATTGAATGGAATAGTGCACGTAGTACCGATAGATGAGTTCATGGATGCGCATGCATTGCTCGCGGATGGTGTGCAGATAGCTCTGCGTGTCGCCGGCAAGAATTTCGCCGATTGTGGTGTAGCCCAACTGTGCGTGCAGGCGGCCGATCATGGCCGTCAACTCTTCCGGAGCGCGGCGGCCGCCGGTGCGCTGGATCGATTCAATGGCGTGGCGGATGCCGTCGACACAGTAGCGGATGGCGTGCGGGAAGTCGCGATTGAGAAGCAGGAATTCAAGAATGCGGTCGGGAGCCAGGTCGGCGGTATAAACCTGGCAATAGGCTTCGAAGGAGGTACAACAACGCAGCAGCCCGACGAGTTCGAGATATTGATAGCCAGTGTGATCGGCCTCCTGCTCTTGAAGCAGCTCAGGCTGATAGACCTCGAGCAGGGTCGCCGTTGCGTAGGCCCGCTCAAGGTAGCGGCCCAGGCGGATGAACTGCCAGCCCTGGCCATGAATCATGGTGGTATCGCTGACGCCCTTGAAGAGATGAATGCCATCGATAACTGTGGCCAGCGAATCGTTGATGTTCGATCGAAATTGCACCTGCGCATGCGGAGAATGCATCTGGTGAAAGAGCCGATTGAGCCGTTGCCACTGCTCGCTGGAGATTTCTTCGCGCACCTGGCGGGCATTCTCACGCGCGCCGTTGACGCAGAAGGTCACCGAAGCATGGTTCAAGTTGTCGAAGACCAGCTTGCGGGCCATGGTTTCCATGTCGCCGTTCCATTCCATGTCTTCCGGCTTGCCGAGCGAAGTCATCATCCGCTCCCAGCGAATTTCCGGGCTGGTATCGCTGGTGTCGAGCATCAGGCCGAGCGCGACGTCGAGCTGACGCACGGTGTTCTCCGCCCGCTCCAGGTAGCGGCTCATCCAGTAGAGACTGTCGCCAACACGCGATAGCATTTGCAAAAAACTCCCCCGAAGTTCCTAATTTCTGTGCGCGTTCAACTCATGTGAGCTTCATTGTTCCAATACCCATGTATCTTTGCTGCCGCCGCCTTGCGATGAGTTCACAACCAGCGAACCTCTTTCGAGAGCGACGCGCGTCAAGCCGCCAGGAACGATGTTGACTTTGTCGCCGAACAATACATAAGGCCGCAGATCTACGTGGCGCGGCTCAAGTCGATTGCCGATGAGGCAAGGCGCGCGGGAAAAATCGAGCGTGGGCTGGGCAATGTAATTGCGTGGGTTGGCTTCGATCTGGCGGGCAAACTCTTCGCGTTGGCGGGCGGTCGATTGCGGGCCGATCAACATGCCGTATCCGCCACTCTCACCCACCGCCTTCACCACCAGCTTGTCAAGATTGGCCAGCACGTGCTGGCGCTGTTTGTCTTCGGAGAGCAGAAACGTTTTCACGTTGGGCAGGATTTCGTCTTCGCCCAGGTAGTAGCGGATCATATCCGGTACATAGGCGTAGACGGCTTTGTCGTCAGCCAGGCCGGTGCCGAAGGCATTGGTCACGGTGACGTTGCCGGCGCGATAGGCGTTGAAGAGGCCGGCGCAGCCCAGCGTCGAGTCGCCGCGAAAGATGAGCGGATCGCTGAAGTCGTCGTCGACTCGGCGGTAGATCACATCGACGCGCTTGAGGCCGTCGGTGGTGCGCATGTAGACAATGTTGTCGTGCGTCACCAGGTCGCGGCCTTCAACCAGATCTATGCCCATCTGCCTAGCGAGATAGGTGTGTTCGAAGTAAGCGGAGTTGTAGACGCCAGGCGTGAGCAGCACGATATTCGGCTCGGGACGGCCTTCGGGCGCGAGGGAACGTAGCGTCCCAAGCAGCAGTTGCGGATAGTGCTCGATAGGCTGCACACCGTAGCTGTGAAACAGTTGCGGAAAAGTCCGCTTCATCACCCGCCGGTTGGTAAGCATATAGCTCACGCCCGAGGGCACGCGGAGATTGTCTTCGAGCACGACGAATTCGCCCGTATTGAGACGCAGCAGATCGGAGCCGACCACAGCGATATACACGTTGCGCGGCACCTGGAGGCCGCGCATCTGCCGGCGGTAATGCTTGCAGCTGTAAACCAGCTCGCGCGGAATGATGCGGTCGCTGAGGATCTTGGCGTCCGAATAGACGTCGCGCAAAAAATGGTTGAGCGCCGTGATGCGCTGGGTGAGTCCTCGCTCGATGCGATCCCACTCCTGCGCCGTTACCAGCCGGGGCAGCAGATCGTAGGGAAAGATGCGCTCTGTGCCCTCGTCACGCCCGTAGACGGTGAAGGTGATGCCCTGGGTGAGAAAGGAAAGATCCGCCGACTGCTTGCGGCGCTGCAGTTCTTCGTGAGGCAGGCCAACCAGCGTCTCGGCCAGCGCCCGATAGTGGGGCCGCACCTCGCCGCTGGCCTCGCGCATCTCGTCGAAAGCCTGGTCGAGCGGGTAGTCTCCGAAGAGCGAATCCATTTCGACGGGCTGACTGGCGCTCATGGGCCTGACGCTTTCCTGGACACGGATTCAGCGCTCAAGCGGACCATGAGGCACGGCTGTTTGGGGTACGGCTAGCCGCCCACGCGTCCGCGCCGGGTCCCGAGACCATCCGCTCAAACCCTGTTCTATTGCTTTTAACACATGGGGGATAAAGGAGCCATCAGGAAAGGGTGAAGGAAGACGCCCACCTGTCGGGAACTGGCTTCCCTGCGCGGTTGCTGCCACCAGAGGCTCGCGGGCCCCGGGTTCTGGTGGCGCCGAATCGCGTATGCAGCGTTTACGGTACAATTTGTGCAGCGAGACACCATAAGCGTGATCGAGGATACACGGAAGCTGCTTCAGGACTTTCTGGCGCCGGAGCTGCGAGAACTGTCGGGAAGGGTCGATGCGCTCGAAGAACGCATGAACGCGCGGTTTGATTCGGCCGAGCGTCTGGCTTCAGAACGTCATGCCCAGACGATGCTGGCAATCGGCCGGTTGGCAGACGTATACGAATTGCGCGAGCGGATCACCCGCATCGAGACGCGGCAGGGAATCAGCTAAGCTCGCCCCGCACTCTGGGTTGGCAGGTGCCGGTTTCTTGTTCCATTTCCCGGTTTGTCAGTTCGCCCCCTCGCAATCGGAAGATCTTCGCCGTTTTAGGGTAACCTGATTGCCAGGAGATTCTTCAATCCCATGCAGAAAGTGGTTCGCCTTCCCCTTGTCTTGATCGCCGTGTTTTGCTTTGTCTCTCCAATTGGCCGCGCACAGCAGCCAACGCCCGCCGCGCCCACTGAGGATTACATTCGCGCGCATTACACCAAGTACGAATTCCGCATCCCCATGCGCGACGGCAAGCGGCTGTTTACGGCCGTGTATGTGCCCAAGGACACTGCCGCCGGCCCCTTCCCGTTCCTCATGGATCGCACGCCCTACAGCGTCGCTCCTTACGGCGAAGACCAATATCCACGACACCTTGGTCCATCAGAGGAATTTGAGAAGAGCGGCTACATCTTTGTCTACCAGGATGTGCGGGGACGCTGGATGAGCGAAGGCGAGTTCGTCGAGATGCATCCGCATATCGACGACAAGAAGGGTCCGCAGGATGTCGACGATTCCTCCGACACCTCAGACACCATCGACTTTCTGCTCAAGCATGTAGCCAACAACAACGGCAAGGTGGGCATATGGGGCATCTCCTACCCGGGTTTCTATACCTCGGCCTCGATCATTGACTCGCATCCCGCCTTAGTGGCCGCTAGTCCACAAGCGCCGATGACGGACCTGTTCATGGGAGACGACGGCTATCACGGCGGCGCCTTCATGCTGGCGGCGAACTTCGGGTTCTACGCGCCGTTCTTTTATCCGCAAAACGGGCCGCAGACGCCCAAAACCACGGTTCCGTTCGACTTCGGCACGCCGGATCACTACAAGTTTTATCTCGATGCCGGCAACATCATGAACCTGGACAAGCTCTATCTGAAGGGCTCGAACTGGCTGTTCAACGACCAGGCCAAGCACGACACGTACGACGCCTACTGGAAGGCGCGCGACCTTTCGCCGCACATGAAGAACGTGAAGTGCGCCGTGCTGGTGGTAGGCGGCTGGTATGATGCGGAGGACTTGTCCGGCCCGTATCGCACCTTCTATGCCATCAACAAGTTCAATCCTGACACGCCGACGACGCTGGTCGAAGGTCCGTGGGTGCATGGCGGTTGGGCACGCAGCGATGGCACGCATTTAGGAGATGTGCAGTTCAACGCCAAGACTGGTGAATACTTTCGCGCCAACATCCAGTTCCCTTTCTTCGAGCACTACCTCAAGGGCAAGGGCGCCGCGCAACCCAAGGCAGAGGTGTTTGAGACGGGCGCCAACGTGTGGCGTAGCTTTGACACCTGGCCTCCCAAAGCCGCAACGGCGAAGACGCTCTACTTTCAAGCCGGAGGCAAGTTGAGTTTTACTCCCCCATCCGAGTCCAAGAGCGTGGATGAGTATGTGAGCGACCCCGCGCACCCGGTGCCGTTTGTCGGCTACACAACGGATAGCGTGCCGCAGCGCTACATGGTGGACGATCAGCGCTTCTCGAGCTATCGGCCGGACGTACTCGTCTATGAAACCGACCCGCTTGAAGAAGACGTAACCATCGCCGGTCCGATCTCGCCCAAACTCAAGGTTGCGAGTTCCGGCACCGATTCCGATTTCGTCGTGAAGCTAATCGACGTGTATCCCGAAGACTACCCTGACCCGGATGAATCGCTCACCGGCAACAAGCGCATCGTCGACGCGCCGCCTCTGCACATGGGGGGCTATCAACAGTTGCTGCGCGGCGAACCGTTTCGCGCCAAGTTCCGCAACAGCTGGGAGAAGCCCGAGCCGCTCACTCCCGGCAAAGAGACGGACATCAACTTCGCCATGCCGGATCTATTTCACACTTTCCGCCGCGGACATCGCATCATGGTGCAGGTGCAGAGCTCGTGGTTCCCGCTCGCCGATCGCAATCCGCAGACATTCACCGACATTCCCAATGCCAAGCCGGAAGATTTCCAGAAGGCCACAGAGCAGGTGTTTCATCAGAAAGACGCGGCCTCAGGCGTTGAGGTTCTGGTGCTGCCATAAATCCAGCGTGCACTCGATCCACTTCATGCAAACAACGAATCACGATATCGCAGTTTAGCTGCGCTTTGTGCGCGCGCGCCGCGGACTCGGAGGTGCGGTCGACTCGCGAATTACCAACTCGGGCAAGATAGGAACTGAATCGGGAAACGTAGCCTGGCCGCGGATCCTTTGCAACAGGATTCGCGCCGAGACTCCGCCCATCTGGCGCAGCGGCTGGCGGATCGTGGTCAGGCTGGGGTTGTGAAACGCCGCGCTCTGCACATCGTCGAAGCCCACCACCGAAACATCGTCTGGCACGCGCAGGCCATGGTCCATGAGGGCGCGAATGGCTCCGAACGCAGACACGTCGTTATAGCAGAGCAAGGCGGTGAAATCCACGCTACGGTTGAGCAGTTCGATGGCCGGACCAAACCCCATCTCAGGGGTAGAATCGCGCAGCTTGATGCTTACGCACAGCTCCTCGCGCACCTCCAGTTTCAATTCCTTTGCGACGGCCATCTGGCATTCCCACCGATCATCGGCGTCGGAGCTGTGGCTGCCTCCGCGCATGAACGCGATCTTGCGATGGCCAAGTTGATAGAGGTGGCGCAGCGCCAGTTCGGCTGCGCGCCGCTGATCGAGGACGACGTTGGTTACACCCTCCAGCTTGCGATGACCGGCCACCGCGACCGCCGGAACCTTCAGGCTGTGCTCAAGCAATGTATCGATCAGAATGAAACCTTCAACACAACGGTCAAGCAACAGGCGCGGATATTCCTCAATCAGGTCAGGCTGCCGGCGATGGCTCGCTGTCAGATAGAAATAGCCCTCCTCGATGAGCAGCTCTTCCATGCCGGAGAGCACTTGTGTAGCGTAATGGTCGTTCAGGTCGGGAACCAGAACACCGATAGAAAACGTTTGCTTTTTGCGCAGCGAGCGCGCGTAAAAGCTTGGCCGATAGTCGAATTTGGCTGCCGCCTCCAACACCCGCTCGCGCGTCTCCTGGGGAATGGAACGCACGCCCGGAGCGTTGTTCAGGACCAGCGAGATGGTGGCCGGCGAGAGATTCAGATACTCACCCAGCGTACGCAGACTGATAGTCTGCCCCGGCGCCGGCTCGGTTCCTGGTTTTGCGCGCTTGGCCATGCACAACTGTTGTAACATCCTGCGCCCGTTATGCACAGTGATCTCAATGGTTTTGCCGTCTTCGCGGACGGCGAGCCTCGAGCCAAGGCGCGCGATCGCTCGCCAGCCTCCGATCCGCGCAGCCTAGCCTGATCAGCCAGGCCTGCTGATCCGGGCATGCTTCGCCAGTCAAGCCGGTACATGAGGCAACGGAAGATTTGAGGCCCGGTAACCACGAAAAAGTTGTAACTCGTATATCATGAACTTTGCCCGGCATTGCCGGGCTGGCTGACCTAGCAGCGGTTGGCGCTAGGCAGCGCATCCCGCAACTAGTCAATGCGGCCGCCAGGTCTGTATGTCATAGAACATACAGAATTTGGCAGCAGTCGTTTCCACTCGCGGAGGGATGGGTGAGCGGTTGATACCGGCGGTCTTGAAAACCGTTGTGCCTGAAAGGGTACCGGGGGTTCGAATCCCTCTCCCTCCGCCA
>JBEKVS010000277.1:0-8256 GCA_049513795.1 Occallatibacter sp.
GCGGAACTGGAACACCAGCGCGAGGAAGATCATCACGGTGGACACGAGCAGGACCACCAGAATCTGATTGAAGCCCTGTAGCCGGACCTCTTCTTCACCGCCGATCGCCAGGTGATATCCGGGCGGAAGCGAGGCGGTGAACTTCGTAAGCGCGGGCCGCGCCGCCGTCATGACCTCGGAAGGCAACGCGCCGGGGGTCGGGAAGCAGAGCACTGTGATCGTGCGGAACTGATTGTACCGCGCAATCTTTTCAGTGTTCATCTGCATCGTTACATTGGAAATCTCGCTCAGGGGTATTTTCTGCGTTCCCGAGATCGCGTACACGTACAGGTCCTGCAGATCCGACAGGCGAGCGCGCTCATCGATTTTCAACCTCATTACGATCGGGATCTCTTTCTGGCCTTCCCGAAGGTTGGACACCGGCAGACCCGACAGGCCGCCTGCCGAAGAGGTGGAGACGTCGCGGTTGGTGACGCCGGCCAGATTGGCGCGGTCCGGATCCACTTTCAGCTTAACGGCGAAGGTCTCGGAACCCCAGTCGTTACGAACCCGCGCCGCGGTGGGAATCTTACGGAAGATATCCTCCACCTGCTCTCCGTATTGACGCAGCAATTGCTCGTTTTCACCGGAAATGCGGATCTGCACCGGCACCCCGATGGGAACGCTTGTCTCCAGCTGTTGGACATCGATTCGGGCGCCGGGTATGCTCGCCGACAGGGCGCGCTGGAGCGGCGCCACCAGTGCGTCCGTGTCGCGCTTGTCGTTTACCTGAAGGATGATCTGCGCGTAGTTCGGCTGAAACAACTCGGGCGCGACAGAAAACCAGAAGCGAGGCCCACCGCCTCCGACGAACGTGGTCAGCGACTTGAGGACATCTTTCGGCTTTCCGTCCTTCTCCGGATGTGCCTTGCCGAAGTCGTCGGCAGCTTTGCGGATCACGTCCTCGGCCGCGTGAGCCGATTGCGCCGTGTCGGCGATGTTTGCGTCTTCAGGCAGCCAGACATCCACGAAAGAAAGATAGGAAAGATCCTTGGGGAAAAAGACCAGACGAAGATCCGAAACGTAGTACGCTCCCGCTGCGAGGAGCAACAGCGAGAATGCAAGGGCAATCTTCCGGTGCTCGATCAGGTAACCGGCGAAGCGGGAGTAGAGATGAGCAAATCCTCTTTTCCTCCGCTCCTCGATAGGCGGAGCCGGTTTGCTGCTCGGAGTCAGGAAGTAGTAGCCGAGCAAAGGAACGAAGGTCATGGAGACGATTCGCGAGGCCACCAGCGCGCATGAAAGCACCACCGGGAGACTCTTCATGAAGTTGCCCGTGAGTCCGGTGATCAGGAGCATGGGCAGATACGCCACGATGTTCGTGATGGTGGCGAACATGATCGCGGTGGCCAGCTTGGTGGGTCCGAGCCAAGCCGAAACCAGGCGGGGCTTTCCCGTATCGAGTTCGCGCTTGATGGCATCGATAGCCACCACCGGGTCGTCCACAAGCAGGCCCAGAGCGATGATCAGCGACGCGATCGAAACCTGCTGGATATCCACTCCGAGCACGTCCATCATCCCGAAGGTCATGGCCAGGGTCAGCGGAATCGAAATTGCCATCAGCGCAGCCGAGCGCCACTCCCAGAATCCGACCAGAGCCAGCAGAACCACCAGCACAATGGCCTCGGCCAGCGTGCGCATGAACAGCCCGACAATCTCGTGGACCTGGAGCGGCTGATCGGACGTGCGCGCCAGAATCAGGTCGTCCGGGATCTGACCGCGGAGCCCGGCGAGCGTCGCATCGACCTGTCGGCCGAAATCCGCGATTTGCCGGTCTTCGCGCATGAAAACCGAAAGCGTGATGGAGTGATCGCGCTGCCAGTTCCCATTGGCGTCGCGCGACCCGTAGTAATTCAGATAGAGCGGAGGTTCGTACCCGCGCGAGATATCAACGCCATCGCGCAGATATACCGGAGAGCCGCGCGGGGTCGCGGCGAGCAGAATGTTGCCGATATCCTTTTCACTTTGGAACTCGCCGGAAGGATCGATCAGCATGTTTCTGCCGCCGACTTCCAGATTGCCGCCGGGAAAGATCGCATTCCTTTGCGCCAGGAGCTGCGGCAGCGCCCCCGGCTGAATGCCAAATGAAGCGAGGCGGTCCTGCGAATATTCCAGATAGATGCGTTCGTCGAGAACGCCGGCACGGTTGACCTTCGATACCTCGGGAACTGCCTGGAGCGTTCTCTGGATCAGCTCCGAGTAGTCGTCGAGTTCCTTGAGGCTGTATTTATCGCCCGCTCCTGCGGTCAGATCTTTGTCGGTCTGGCTCAAATCCGAGACCAACGTAATGGGCCAGATGTCGGGGTGGATCTCCGAGGGCCGCAGCCGCTCCTGGAGGAACTTATTGGCAAACTCAGTGGTGGCGGCATCGTCGGGGCCGAAGTCCCCATCTACACCCACGAAGCCCGCCCCCTCGATCGGGACCATATCTCGCCCGCGATGGTTGTCCTTTGCATACTGAATGAACAGATCCCGATCCTGGCGAGGAACCGTTGGGCTGACTGATAGAGGGAAACAGATGATCCCGGCGGAGCGCCGGCCGGCGGGAGCCTTGGCGCGCTCGGCCTGGAGAGCGTCGCGAACCCGGTCGGACCGATATGCGATCTCCGCCGCCCCTGCCTTCGGGCTGCTCACGGTCAGCATCAGGGCCGCGGTCTCGCCGAAATCGCGAAGAAACGTGACCGGGCCCGCTCCATCGGGAAGGTCGTTAATCGTATTCAGACGGAGCGCAATATCGTCGTATTGTTTGTTTACGTCCGAGACCGTACTTTCTTCCAGGGCAATTTGAACAACGGATAAATTGCTGCGGGATGCCGATTGAATATTCAGGATCTTGACGTTGCCGGCTATCTTCGCTTCGATCTTTTTGGTAACGAGTTGCTCGATTTTATCGGCCGAAACGCCCGGCCAGGGGCAGATTACGGCCGCGCGCGTCGCTCCGAACTTCGGATCTTTACGCTTGGGCATCTGGTAGTAGCCAAACGCCCCCCACAAGATTACCCCGGCCATCAGCACCCAGGTAATCTGCCGATTTTCGACGCAAAACCGGGGAGTATTTCGGTCGTTCGCGATACGATCTTCATCGCTTTTGTGGTGCGCCATCTGCGAAATCTCCCGTGAATTTTCAGGGTACGAGCTGTACAGTTTCGCCGTCGCTCACAAGCGTGGCGCCCGAAGTGATCACCTTCTCGCCGGGATGCAAGCCCGCCGTGACGATTACGGCGTTGTTCATCGCGTTGCCCAGAGTGACGTCGCGCAGCCGGGAGACCGACTTGCCGCCTTCCTCATCGACCACATACACTGCGTAGCCGTCCGGGTTGCTTTTTGACCGAACGATCGAGCCCATGGGTATCACCGGGATTCCGGCGGCCGGGTGCGTATTAGCCAGCTGGATCGTAACGATCATGCCAGGTTTCAGCCTGAGGCCCGGATTCGCAAAAGTCACTTCGACATCGAAGACTCGACTGCGCGGGTCGGCCGCCGACGCGATCGACGTCACCCGTCCTGTGAATTTTCCTGGAAGAGCTTCCGTCGTGAGCGCAAGAGGCATGCCGACCTTCAATTTTGCAAGCAGTACATCGGGAGCTCCGAAGACCGCCTTGAGGCTGCTCAGGTCCGCCAGCACAAACGCCGGCGTGCCTGGCCCGACCAGCGAGCCCACCTCAACCAGACGCTTGATCACGACACCGTCCGAGGGTGAAGTGAGAACGGAGTCTTTCAGCGCGAGATTGGCCTCCGCCACCATCGCCTTGGCTCCGTCGCGCAGGGCCTGCGCATTGTCGAGCTGCGCTTTGGCCCCATCCATATCGGATTTGGTAAGACTTTGCTTTTTGAACAGCTCGTCGGCGCGATCGTAATCGAGTTTCGCCTTGTCCACGCCAACCTGGGCCTGATTCAGCTGGCTCTGCGCCTCGGCGACCTTCACCTTATAATCGTCGTCTCGCAGGCGCACGAGCGCTGCGCCTTTTGGCACAACATCGCTCTCATGCACCGGACGCGTGCTGCCGCCATCGGGAACGGTCATAATTTCAGACACGTAACCTCCCAGGCGGAAAGCCACGTTGACCAGCGACACAGGTTCTATGCTTCCCGAATATTTCGGCCCGTCTTCGGGAGATTCTGTTGCTACCGCCTGCACGCGCACTGGCGTTATCGGCTTCTGATACGGCTGCTCTTTCGAGCAACCGGCGCAGCAAAGCACCGCCAGCGGCAACCAGACATGCGCTTTCAAAGACTTATCTCTCACCAATGGATTTCTCCAGGTCGGCTCGCGCGGTCCAGAAAGAAAGGAGTGACTCCTGATAACTGTAGGTCTTTTCGGCCAGCGATGCCTTCATCTGCAGCACTTCTTTCAACAGGACTTCGTGCGCGTCGTACTTATTCAGAGCGACCCTGACTTTCTCACGGTCGGCTTGCAATTCCAGATCCGCCACGCGAAGCTTCTGGCGTGCTTCTTCCAGCTTGCGGAAATTCTGGCCGACTTCCACCTGAATCTGCGCCGCGGCTTCATCCACGCCAGTTTGTGCCTGTTCGATAACGTCGGTTTTCGAAGCCAGTTCCTGCTTCTTCTTTCCCCAGTCGAACACGTCCCAGTTCACTGCGAACCCGATCGCCGCGATGTTCTCCGGAAGGAATTTAATATCAAACGGAGAAAGGTAATTCATGCTCAAACTGACATCGGGAATGTACTCGGATTTCTTCGCTCGCCGATCGATCTCCGCTTCCTGAATCTTCAGGCGCGCCTCGCGAAGTTCCGGACGCTGCTGGAGCGCCCGAGCGCGCGTAGAAGCAAGATCCATCTCCCACGGCTGCGCTTCAGCGGTCTGGGAAACGGTGAATTCGGTCGTCAGATCACGCGCCAGAAGGTCGTTCATCTTCTCCTTGAGCGTCGCGACAGTGTTGTTCAAGGTGGTCGCTTCGGATTCGGCCCTGGCCAGCCCGGCTTCGGCATCCAGCATGTCGGATTTCAGAATCACCTGCTCTTCGAGTCCGTTGGCCGCAATCCGATTCATCTCCTTCAACAGAGTTATAGTCTCTTCGGTGGCGCTCAGCGCGCTCTGCGCCTGCACCAGGTTGTAGAAAGTCTTCTTGACATCGTTGACGACGCCCAGTTCCTGCAAGCTCAGCTTTTCTTTCGCGATTTGCGTGTCCAGTTTCTTCGCGTCAATCCCCAGTCCGATACGGAACAACTGCGAAATCGGTTGATTTGCCTGGGCCTGAATCAAGGTGAATGGACGCGCCGGCGTTGTGATATCCGTGGTCGCTGGCGGAAAAGGTCCAATGCCGGGAAGGATTCCGAACGTCCCGGGCGGAAATGAGAAGCTAACTGGGGTGAGCAGCTGGCCCTGCATCATGTTGAGCTTGAATTGCGGAAGCCGGTAAGTCCGCATAACTTCCGTGTCGTGCTCTGATTTTGAGACATCCAGTTGCGCGATTTTGATCTGCCGATTCTTTTGCAGAGCCAGCGAAATAGCCTGATCGAGGGTCAGCTCCTGACTAGATGCCAGGACCGGGCAAGCCAGGAGCAGTAATACCCCCACTCGTCTCAGCCGCAAAAAGCCCGGGCTTGCGCCCGCAAATAAATTCGCAACGCCGTGGACTGCCGGGGAGCCTAGCATAGATATCCTTCGCAGGCAGGCTGTTACATTGCCGCGCGAGATTCATAAACAGAATGCATTTCCCTTTTCAGTGGCGCTTCTTACCGCCGACAAAATCCATCCGGGGCGGGGTGATCGACGTAGTGATTAAAGTCATGAATACCATAATTGAGAAGAGAGACGGTGTCAAAATATCAATTTGGAGCCCATGTCAGGCACGATCGATCAGGTCGTGTTGTTCATCGACCTATGCTCCGGAGCAAGGCGATGGCGTGAAAGAATCCCGCGAGCCCCCCGATCCGTGGATGAAAGAGCTCGCGGATGAAAGAGCCTGCTATCTAATATGCGGGCTTCAGACCAATCGGATGATGGGATAAGTCGAACCGGGCCGGAGTGTCTCAGCCAGTTCGGGGAGTCGGGGCGGGCCGAACTGCGACACCGGCTCCAGCAGCAGGGCCAGCAGGCGCGCCCCGGTTTGCGTGGCGGGAAACGGAACGAAGCCGTCGAGGTCGACGCTCTCCGCTCGCGCGTTGCATGTCGGAATCGCCGGCGCATCGGCCTCACCGGCCGGAGTCATCGCCTCAATTCCAATTACCTCCGTAGCCGCAGACCTGAACTCCGTGGGCGAAGCGCTGGCCAGCGCATGCCTGCCCAGTAAAGCCAGAACCCCGGTTAGATCACGGGGAACGCCGTAAGCCTTAGGCAATCGGATGCTGCTGGTCGCCTGGACGCTGGAAAGATATGCGCCCGGAATCCGGACCCGCGCGATCTCGCCCCTGCTGGCCGATTGCATCTCCATGTAGCGTGCGGCTCTCGATGCGGAATAGCGGCACCGGACGGGAACCATCTCATCCTCTGCGCAGCCTGAGGGCCGCCTTCTGAGCTGCTTGGCATGGGCGGCGATCCATTCGACAGCGGACTCTATGGCACGGAGCAGGGCAACCGCTGGCGCCGTGAAACTCACCAAGTCGTCGGGAGAGGAACGGCGGCCCTCGATTAGAATGGTCGGGATCGCAAAGCGGAGAGCGAGACCGTTTCTGGCATCCACGATGTCGGTGTTGCTGTGGCGCACGATGCCCGATCGGATGATCGTGTAGCGATCGCTGCGAATGTTGCCTTCCGCCAAGCGTTTTTCCACAAAGTCCATGGCCTTGTGCCGCAGAGCCGCTCCCAGAGATGTCGAAATTGCCGGGTTGGTGGGGAAATCGACCATGATCTCCTGCGGGTACACGAGATCGAAGGCCATCAGTTCGCGGCGCCACGGCCGATAGGTATGGACATCGATAACGATGTCCGGCTTCCACGAATTGACGAATGCATGCACGGCAGCCGTTTCCGGCTCCGACAACAACAGGTGGTCTCGATTCAGATCTGTATCCCGCGCGTTGCGGCGCTCTCCGGTGGCCGCTCCATCCGGATTCGCGTCGACCAGAACTGCTGCATGGGCCGCCGCGCGAAATGTCCCCTCCATGAAACGCGAAACGAATTCGGCAGCCGCCTGGCGCGCCTCGGGCTCATCTCCATGCTGGCCGGCCATGATGAATATCCGCACGGGTGCGCCCGGGTTTCCGCAATAGAGAACCGTGAGAGGCCGTCCCTCGGCGGAGTAGCCGAGAGTTTCACAGCCACGGGTTGCGGGAAGCACGCTTACGGGACCTGGTATCCCTGATTCGCACGCGGAGCTGGCCATCACTGGGAAGCGACTCTCTCCTCACAGGAGTCTTCAGCCCTTTTTACGGTCTTTTCCACGGTCTTTTTTACAATGATTCGGGCCAATCGATTCGCGCTCCCGCGCGATGAAACCACAACAATCGGGCTCCGATCAGTAAATTCGCGGACAAAAAGCGGGGAGTTGGTGATCAGCCCCGACGCCGCCCAGACCTCATGGCCCAGTTTCCGCAGGTATTCGGTGGCGAACAAAAGCGAGCTCGAGCACACGCCCGCGACTACCACTCCCCGCACGCGGCGCCGGATCTCATCCGATTCCAGCAGCATCTGCGTTTCCGGCTGCAGAAAGCCGTCGGCGACCTCGATCATGGCGATTTCAGCGCCCGCGCGCCCGCAAGCCGAACCCATCAGGTCCAACAGGCGGATCAGATCGTCGAGCGATTCTCCGTATGTCGAAGGAAACCCGTAATCGCTGAAATCTGTCGCCAAGACCGCGCCGGTGGCCTTCATCTCAAACAAATCCCGCGGAGAAGCGCTGCCGGTCAGCTTGCATCCGGCGACGCGCACGCCCCCCGCCGCCATCGCACGGAGAATCTTTCGCATGACCGTAGTCTTGCCTGTGCTCATGCCCGTGCCCACTACCAGTACGAGGTCCGGCGACCGGCCCGGCGGCGGCGCGGGTGGAAACCGAAGGCGTTTCGTGTTGATCCGATGGCCGCGAGAATCGGCGAGATAGCCAAGAAATGTGACGGTGGTAGGGCGTCCGACGTTGCGGTTGCGAGAGGTCACGGTCCCGATGAGCCCGCTCGTGGTCAGCAGGTGCAGCTTTCGGACTTCAAGCACGCGACCCTCGTATACGTCCGTCGCGTAACGATTTCCGAATATGCCGACCAGCCGATCTCCCTCATACAGCCGAAGCCTGCGTTCCGCCTCGGTCTCTATGTGCCGATGG
>JBEKVS010000278.1:0-8195 GCA_049513795.1 Occallatibacter sp.
CGGGGCCTATGGTGCAGTCCGACTCGCTCCCGCCCAACCACGGTACGTAAGCTGCTCGCGACGTCCTCCGATGCCAGCTTCTCACCCGCCGGAGGAATGGTTTTCAATCGCAAGCATTTGCGTCGGAGAGCTTGCAGCCGACGGTGGAGACTTCAGATGAATTTGGAAGGCATACTCATGACAGCAGCCGAGGAATTGGCCGAGAATGAGACGACCGATTTGTTCCAGGAAAAGGCAGCAGTCTACACTCAAGAACCCCAGATTTGCGTCATCATCGAAATGATAGCCGGCCTCTACCGGAGCGGGGAAATCCCTCCCGCGATTGCAATCCAGCTTCTGAAAGACCTTGATGTCGACTACCAGGCGTTCCATTCGGCCGCGCCTGAGCCTGAGGAAAGCGAGAGTTGGCAGGCTCAAAAGTCGATCCAGCTCCTGTTTGCGAGGTCGGTAAGGATCGACGAAGCGTTTCGAATTCGGGCCAGGGCGTATCTTGGCGAGAACATTTTGTGGCTAGAAAGCTTTCTCGCAGCAACCACAGTATCTTGCTAGAACTGGCCGCCCACAAGCGCCACAGAGTGACCGGCGCCACCATGGACGGACATCAGCGAGGTTTTCAGCTGAGCGCTTCTCGAGAACTTCGCCGGGAAATCCATGTGCTTTGAAAGCGGGCTGTTACCCGCGCCAGATCATCCTCAAGAATAAAGGGGAGAGACGATTCAATCGTCTCGGAGGTAGAACGGTCTCCGCTCTTGCGCTCGAAGCGGAATCGCAAGCGCCCCGCCTCCGTCTCGGTCGGCGTCATCCCCCGTCGGCTACCCGGGTCGGTTCCGGTCGAACCTGCGCCACTCGCAGGCAACCTCCGATGAACAACCCGCATGCCGCTGAAGCGCGGGAAGAGCCGTCCTACGTGGGCTTCGCTGGCTGAAGCGCGGCCCAAGGTGCAGAGCGCGATGCGGAATGAAATTGGCAAGTGGAACGCTAAATCTGTGGACTTGAAGCTGCAACTACCGAACCGTCAGAGTGACGGTCGTCAGGCGTTGAAGTGCAGCTCCGCCTGAACCAGTCGCCGTGCCGATGACGTTGATGGTGTAGTTCTGCGGCGCCTGGCCGAAGTAGCCGCCACCGCAGCCCGCGAGGCCTCCAATGGCTGCGAGACTAAGAACCGATGCAATGCACAGCGTCAGCAGTCGTATACTTCGGGCTTCGCGGCGCATCCTGCGTAAGAACGGCAGCAGCAACAAGCCCGCAATGATCGCCCCATTGCTCGACCCGGTGCCAAAGAGGCCGCTGGGACGGCGTGATGCGCCGGTCGCCGCGGTCTGGATCGTCATCGTAAAGTTGGCAGGGTTGTTGCCCATCGTAATACCTTGCGCCGTAAATGTTGCCGTAGCTCCCGGCGGAAGGCCAGTGGCCGATAGTGTTACGGGTAAGGTGAACGGACCGCCAATTGGGAGCAGGTTGAAAGTGTAGCTCACAGGCTGGCCGGGCTCGACGGTCTGGCTGCCGGGCGTCGTGGTGCTGAGCGTAAGGTTGAAGTCGAGCACGGCCTGCAAGAGTAAAGCGGAGGTGTTGCCCGTTGAATTCGTTTCGCCCGCATAGACGGCGGTGATGGCGTGCGTACCTGCGGCCAACTCGGTAATGATTGAGGCCGAGCCGGCGGTGAGTACCGAGCTGCCAATCAGCGTTGCGCCATCGTAGAACAACACGTTGCCTGTCGGCGTTCCTGTCCCTGTCGGCTTAACGGTTGCGGTGAAGGTAATATTCTGGCCAGCGAAGGCCGAGGTCGTATTCGAAGTTAAGGTGATCGTTGTCGCCGTCTGTACTCCGCTGCCGGTCAGCAGGATGCTCTCTGCGACAACACCCGTTCCGCCAAAGACGACCGATCCATTGGCTATTCCAGAGGCTGTTGGCAGGAAGGCGATGTTCTCGGTGCAACTGGTGTTCGGGGCCAGAGTGATTGGCGCGGTGCTGCAGGAGCCCCCGGTCGCAGTTGTGAAGGGGCCGGTGAACACTACCGAAGCGACGGTAATCGAGGCCGAACCGGAGTTTGCCAAGGTCAGGCTCTCTGATGTGCTCGCGATGCCGACGCTTCCGCTGGCGAAGGTCAGGGTTGGCAAAGCCGCCATGCGCAGCCGCTCGTTGAGCCTATCTGCAATGGCCAGGTTGCCGGATGCATCCAGCGCCGCTGCTCTGGGCGAGTTCAGGATCGCGCTTGTCGCTGGGCCACCGTCGCCGCCGAAGCCCTGCTGGTTACTGCCTACCACGGTTGCAATTGTGGTTCCGCTTACCTGCCGGATGCGTTGATTGTCGGTATCGGCGATATAGAGATTCCCCGCTCCGTCGACGCTCACGCCACTGGGTTTGGCCAGCGTCGCTGCGCTCGCGCTGGCGCCATCGCCCGAGAAGCTCCCGGAAAAACCAGGAGTGCCGCTGCCGGCAATGGTCGAGATCGTTCCCGTCGGCGTGATCATGCGCACGCGCTGGTTATGACGGTCGGCGATATAGATGTTCCCGCTCGAATCCACCGCAACGCCGGTCGGCAGATCTAGCACCGCAGCAGTTGCCGCCGCACCGTCGCCCGCATACAACTCTTCTCCATCGCCAGCGATCGTCGTGATGGTTGTGCCGCTGATCTTCCGAATACGCTGGTTGTTGGTGTCGGCGATGTAGACGTTGCCGCTCAAATCAACAGCCACAGCGCTCGGCAACGATAATTGTGCTGCGGTCGCCGCGCCATTGTCGCCGGAGTAGCCCGGAGCACCGGTGCCCGCGATGGTTGTGACCGTGCCGCCGCTCACTTTACGAAGACGATGGTTGTGCGAGTCGGCGATGTAGACATTACCGCTCGTATCCACTGCGATTCCGGTTGGCGTATCGAACTGCGCGGCGGTTGCGGCTGCGCCGTCTCCTGAATAGCCTTCGATCCCGGTTCCGGCGATCGTGGTGATGATTCCGGTTGGCGAAACTTCGCGAATGACGTGATTATTTGCGTCAGCGAGGTAAAGATTTCCGTTGCTGTCGTAGGCGGCAGCGGCGGGGTTGGCCAGGGTGGCGGCGGTGGCGGGGCCGGTGTCGCCGGTGTACCCTGCCGTGCCAGTTCCGGCGGTGGTGTTCGCCGTGCGGCTGGGAGTTACCGTCAGGATTCCTTGGCCGTGCATCGAGGCCGTGAAGGCGAGGAGCAGCACCGCGGCTACGGTTGAAAGAGCGAAGGCAGACTTCGGCGCATGCACTGACGATGGCACGACGTTTTTCCTTCTTTCGTGCCTCGGCTTCATTGGCTGCAGTCCCTTCGGGGTTGTGTCTTTCATCGCCGTTGCGGCACTTTCTTTGAACCTTGAAGATATCTCGACGGGTAGTGGTCGTCGCGCTAGGAAGACGGCGGCGACGGGGTTTGAGAATGCGGGACCACGATGATGCAGTAAAACTCACTCACCGGGGAGACGGTCATCGTTGGGGCTTCTCCCTGGTAATCAGGGAGGAGTTGTGGAGAACTGAAAGCGCCAACCAGGTGGTAGGTGCCTGGGTGCGTCATAGGCGGAAGGCGCGCCTCAAGGTGGAAGTAACCGTTTCCGATGTCCGTCATCCTGCCACGAGGGCCGCTGTCGAACACCAAGCGGGACGCGGGGTTGAGGGTGACACCGTCTTCCTCGAGTTGCTGGAAGATCAGCCGGAAGGACCTCATGCCAGTCCCCGCCCAGGAGGGGTCAAAGTCGGGATTCCAGTCGAGTGCGATGGTACCGCCTCGAGAGACGGCTGGGCAGGCGCCCGAGACCAGCGGCACCGGCGGCACCCGCAGAACGGCTGGCGCCGAAACCTCAGACTGAGGTGCCTGCGCCAAAGCGCAAGCGAATGCCATCACGCTGAGACTCCCCAGGAGGGCCTTCGCGCACGTCGAGGATGAGGATCGATGAATCACTGCGGCTCCGGAATGCCTGTTGCTTTCTGTGCTGTTTTCTTTTGCGCCCGACCTAGTCACAGACAAGCGTCGTGCCGGCGTTGATAAATTGATTGTTGTAGCTGGACGTCGTTTCTGTGAACTGCAGACTAATCCGGTCTCCCTGAGCCACGGTGAAAGTATGGGTGGAGTCCGAGCAGGACAGCGTCGTGTTGTTAGCTGTCACGTTCGAGGTCGAGATCGCGCACGTCATAGAGGTGGGGAGATCATTCTTTATGACGGTAAGTGACATGGTGTCCGCCACAATTGGATTGATCACGTTGGTTACGAGTGCGTTTACCGTCAGGCTGCGGACTATGCAGGCAGCCGATGCCGGGAGGAATGCCACCTGAGAGGCATACTCCTCCTCCTGACCAGTGTTGCCTATAGGAGCCACATAAAAAGGCCCGGATTCTCCTTGGTTAGGAACCAGGGCGGACCAGATGAAACCGTTCGTGATGCTGCCAGTGGCGCCAGCGGGGCCCGTAGGTCCCTCTGAGCCTTGCGAGCCGATATTGCCGGTTGCGCCTTGCGAGCCGGTTGCGCCGGTTGTGCCAGTTGCGCCAGAGCTGGCAACCAGATGCCAGACGGCCGGGTTCGTTGGGGGGTCGATATTGGTATTGGTGGCGAGCGCGACAAAACTGGAGCCGTTCGTGGAGCACGCAGCGCAGAACACTACCTGCCCGACCGTGTAAGGAGTGCCCGATGACCAGTTGGCGACAGTTCCCAGCGAGCCAGTGGCTCCGGTTGCCCCAGTAGAACCAGTTGCTCCCGTTGCACCGGTAGCACCTGTAGCGCCGGCGGGCCCTGACGGGCCTTGAGGACCGGTGATTCCCACCGAGCCGGTAGCTCCCACCTGTGCAATCAGTTGCCAGAAGCCGGTTTGCGTGGGAGGATCCTGGTTTGTGTTGGCCGCAAGCGCAGCATAGCTTGAGCCATTGCTCGAGCACGCCGCGCAGAAGACCACCTGTCCAACCTGATACGTGGTGCTTGAGGACCAGTTAGATACGACCCCCAGAGTCCCGTTGGCTCCGGCAGCACCTGCAGGCCCAGTGGGCCCGGTTGCCCCCGTAATCCCCGGAGCTCCGATTAGCCCCGGTGTTCCTTGTATACCCTGAGCACCTGTGGGTCCCTGCGCTCCGGTCGCTCCCATCGACGTAATGGTGATGTCCAGATTGGCAGCGTGCCCGGTCTCGTCATTTTCCTTCGAGTCCAGCAACACATTAGCCGCCGTAGAAGTCAGAGCGAGGCCAAAGTTGGTGGCTGGCGCAGTCACCCAGCCCTGAACCAGCGAAGTCACATCCAGCGTGACGTATTGTCCCGCCGTCGCTGCTGTAAATCCGTTGACCGGTGCACCGATTGTCGGGATCGTCGCATAGGTCACGGCCAACTCGCTCCACGCCGAGGTCACCGGCGAAAGGCTCACCGTACCGCCGGTGTTGACGCGGTTCACGAACACCGTCAGCGTCGCATGCTCAACCTGACTGGAGGTCAGCCCCGCCGGCAGCGTGCTGAGATCAAACTGAAGCAACGCAGTATTGCCGTTCCCTACATACAGATTGGCAAGCGTGCCAAGGTTGGTTGTCGAGCGGGTCGAACTGACATGCGCATCGCCGGTCAGAGCGACGTTGGTCGCATGAGCGGCAGGGCAGAAGAACATCGCGGCTAGAAAAGCGGGCAGCAGGCGGCCCATCGCGAAACGATTCAAGAGAACACTCCTTCTCAGGAGTATGCTCACGGGCGAAAGGCCGACGAGAATATCCCAAAACAACTCAGCATGGGCAGCAAACAAAAGGACACGATGCCTGGATCGAAAGAAATATCTGTCGTACAAGCATTCGCATCAACATCGTGAGAGCCGTCCAAGTGAACACGATCTTCCGTTGAATGCATACTAGCTTTCGCAAGCATCACACGTAATACAACTTTCGCTCGCAAAGTCGGGCTTCACTGCGAATATCTCTCGCTGAGCATGCTGTTCGACCTCGATGGACAAGCTGCGCAATAACCAGTGGCCCCCATATGAGGCAGGAAACGATGAACATTAGTACGAACAGAACGAAAACGCAATGGCGTCGAATGGCGGCGCGCAATCCGCACTTGAATCTCCAAAATCCTGGGCTGTGCACTACGTGCTGCGCAGTTCGGAGCCAGGCATGTCAACAGGCGCGGCCTTGTTTCCGCAGCCGATGTCGAAGCCGACACCGCTCGGGCTGATTGCGTCCCGGTAGGCCACGACACCGCCGATCGGGACTCCGTAACCGAGGTGGTTGTCAGTCCGGCGTACACGTTTTGCCTGACCGCTCGAGAGCGGAGCCTTAAGATTTCGCCGACCTTCTTCGCAAGGTCATGCCCTCAATTCGCGTTGAGATCGATAGTCAGTGAGCATGACGGCCGCCCGAGTCCGCCGACGTTCCGTCCGACCACTCGGACACCGGAACGATGAACTCGGTCACTGGCTCAGGAGCGCCATTAAAGTGTGTAGCCAGCAGAACCGGGGCGTCAGTGCCAAGCGGGGCTGCACCCCAAGTGTGAGCGTCTTTCACGGGAACATAGAACATGAGATGGGGCGCGCAGTTTCCGCATCTGCTGTTAAGGAACCCTTGCTTCGACAGCATATAGGCCATCGAGCCAAGTTCAAGGGCCGGCAGTTCCCCTTTCTCAATCGCGGCCTTCATACCCTCGTTCATTTCAGCTTTCGATTTTCCGGCCAATGCCAATTTCGTCCTAATCAAAAGGATCGGCAGCACCGTCCTGGCAGCCGGCGGGTTGTAGCAGTCTGGACCACGCCTCTTAGGGTTCCAAAACTCGGGACTGTTTTCGAATTGGTCCATCCATGGGCGTTCTACGACGCAGACAAAGCCGTTGGTGCCTTCGACCGCAATTTCGTAGCCATCCCTTCCGAGGATCATAACCGTGGCGTCCTTGGCAACAGATGGCGGAGCCGCGCTTCGCGCCAAGGCGACTTCGGCATCGCGGTCCATAAGGTATTGATCGAGGGGCGCCATGCTGGTCGGATACGGATTCCTGGCATCCTCTGCTTGCGCGTGCTGAGCTACGCCCAGCGAAAGAGCGAGCGCAAAGAGTGCCAATGCGATCGTCTTGACTGTGTTTCGTTTCATGTGGTTTTTCTCCTTGAATCCTTCTGACATGAGCGCAACCTTGTCGGCAGTGCGGGCGCAGACACGAATCTGTTGAGTGTACGTTCATCGGCCTCTCCGAAGACCGGGATGCCGCTGTCGAAAATCTCCGTGGCGCTCTTCCCTCGGCCCAGGTTTTGCACTGCCCCAGCCCGTGTCCATGCCAGCGTGCCTGTTACGATACCCACTTCTTTCGAGCTTCAAGGGCCGCGTCGCGAAATGCTGTATGCAACGGATCAAACGCCGAGTGCGACATCTTTTCCACAGCAGGTGTGGCTTTCTCCGGCGTGCCAGGCCCGTATGGTGGCTGCGGGTCATATTCCAGAGCCAGCGTAAGGAACCGCGCATAGTCCTCGCCCCGCAATTCCGCAGCGACGCGAAGGCCGAAATCAATTCCAGCTGTGATGCCGCCGGCAGTGATGCGGTTACGATCTTGCACCACGCGGTTGACGGCAAGCTCCGCTCCAAGCTGCGGCAGGATGTCACGCACCGACCAGTGCGACGTCGCTTTGTAGCCGCGAAGAAGGCCGGCCGCGCCGAGAACCATGGATCCTGTGCAAACGCTCGTCACAAGCTTAGCGGTCTTTCCACGCTGCGCCAGAAAATCGAGGGTTTCGCCGTCCGTCATGAGCGCCACTGTGCCATCGCTGCCGCCCCCTACAAACAGGATGTCCACAGGATCGGCACATTCTGCGAAGGTTTTGGATGGGTGGATGGTAATGCCAGTGTCGCTTCTCACCGGGTCCTTCGTCTTGGCGACAAGCTCCACCTTGACGCCCGGGAGATAGCCAAATACCTGCTGCGGACCGATCAGATCGAGCGCTGTCATGCCTGGGTAAATCAGCATTGCGATTTCGGCCGGTTTCTCCGGCATGGAATGTTGCTTGCCGCTCGTGTCCTGAGTCTGCTGCTGTGCAAGGGTCATCCTGGTGAAGGCCGCGCTCAAAGCCGCGCCGGATAACCGTTGGGTGAATTCTCTTCGGTTCATATCGAAACCTTTCTATGCCTTACTTTGGTGTTATACGGCCGCGTCCAATTCCATCTTCGCCAGAGCAGCAGTCACCGTGCGCGAGGCCGCTAAGAGTAACTACCCGCGCCACGCCTTAACCATGGATCGAATT
>JBEKVS010000279.1:0-11113 GCA_049513795.1 Occallatibacter sp.
CGTTAAGTCAAGGCTTGTAGAACTGTAGGCGTCCTCGCCCGGTGCGGGGTTAACAACGATTTGCCCACATTGAATGGCTGCCTGTATTTCGCGATCGGTCAGGACCAATTCACCCTCCTAAAGCTGACTCCTTCACCCATATTCGCCAGCGACCGGATGCGCTCTCACGGGGAAGCTCCACTAATACCTTCCCTTCACGACGCCCAATTTCAAAGGCCATCAGCCGATTGTTATGGATGTTCTGGGATGAAACCGCAACCGCTTCAGAATTCCCGTCTGCTGTCTCGATTTGAGCAATTTTCTCGCTTGGCATAAGCCCGTCGCTAATAGTGCAAGTGATGCTCGCGGTCATTGAGTTCAACTCCATCCCAGATTCGCTTTTTCTTCCCTACGCAATCTATTCTATCGAGGAAATTGGACCCCACCCCATATCTTGTGTCGAGATTTCTGTTGAAAAGACGGTATCTATTATGATTCTCTTGGGTTTTAATAGGAGAATATTCGGCTTTTCGAGGTTTTTCCTCAATCTCCTTGAAGACCTATTACCTGACTTTATCGAGATTCCTGCTAAGACAGGAACTGTACAGTCCGAAATGGCCACCCACACCCCGAAACCAGCCCGGCCGACGACAACGAGCGAGATCAAAAAAAAAACGGGCGCCCCAAAGTTCGGAGCGCCCGTTGTTGTTCTAGTCCCTACTTCCCTAGTCCCTAAGTCCCTTCGTTCGTCGTTACCGCCAGTAGTACTCCCCGCCCGCCATGTAATACGGCCGGTAGTAGACCGGGCCGTACGCGTAGGGGTAAGCGCCGGCATAGTAGGGGCCACCGTACGGTCCGCGGCGGTAAAGATTCGGGCCGCCGGGATAGAGTCCCTGGGCCAGCCGCGCCGCTTCCTGCGTGCTGACCGGGTCAACGGTCAGAGGCGTGTTCAGGTGGAAGGTGACCAAGGCCTCGGCTGGAATCCAGGCGCGCGGCCCGGAGGATGCCGCCGAAGCTGCCGTTCCTGCCGCTACGCCTGCGCCGGCGCCAACAGCGCATCCCACGCCGCGACCCACAGCACAGCCGATGATGGTGCCCAGAATGCCTCCGCCCACGGCGCTGCCCACAGTCTGGCCGGCCTTGTTGGGACCTTTGACCTTGAACTGGTCAGAGTCCAGGTCATAGCTGTGGCCGCCCAGGTCAAGCGAAGTCAGCTTCAGCGCCAGTTCCGCGCTGCCGCCCAGGTCGCCGGCCTTCTTGCTCTCGGTGACTACGCCGTGCACAGTTGCGCCCTTGGGGATGGCCAGCACTCCGCCGACAGCCACATCGCGGATCACGGTGAACTGAACCGGTGTGCCGTCCTTGGCGCGCTTGTTGTCCAGCGATTCGCTGGTGCGCAGTTGCAGAAGCGTGTTCTGAGGAATCGTTACCGGGCCTTTGGGTTCTTCATAACGCGGACCCGGAGGCGGAGGCGGCGGACCTTGCGCGTATTGTCCTTGCTGCGAAGGATACTGCGGCCCCGGACCCTGCGGCGGATAAGGCGCGTACTGCGGGCGCGCCGGCGGGTAGGGAGACTGAGCCTGACCCGGATAGGGCGCCTGGGCTTGATCTGGATACTGCTGCTGCGGAGCCTGAGCCTGATTCTGTGGCGCCATAGGGGCATCGCCCGAAGCCTGCGCGCCAGGCGCCTGGGCCGCCGCATCGTCAGGCGGGTTGTTCTCTGCCTGCTGCGCGCCCTGTTGCGCGCTGGGGTCGGCGGCCTGCGCGTCCTGGGGATTGCCGACCTTCAGGTTGTTGTTCACCTTGGTAACGCCTGCGACATGGCCAGAGATCGACTCGGCAAGTTCTCTGGAGGCTTCGGACGAAACTGTTCCGGAGAGCGAGACCTCACCCTGAATGGTGGCAGCCGTAATCATGTCGTCTTTGAGCGCTGCCGAAGCATCGAGGGCGTGCACCACGTCCATCTCGATCTGGCCGTCGGTGCGCTGGCCGGCCGGCGCTCCCTGACTCTGCGCCTGGGAATCCTGCGCCTGGGCAACTGTCAATCCACTCGAAAACACCGCGAGGCCGGCCCAAACCAGCGTCCGCGGCAAAATTCCTTTGAAGTTCGGTCGATTCATGTTCGATTTCTCCTCTACTGAGGTGCTTCTCCCGGCCTCTCAACCTTTGGATGTCTCTTTCCTTTAGACGATTCGCCTGGGGAGCCGTCGTGAGAATAGACACGGGTTCGGGGAAAAAGTTCCGTCCCACGAACGGGGCATTGTGCAGTTCATCCGCAGTTGCTGCGAATCCAAAGTGGCTGTTTCCAGAAACCGCATCGTTCAAGTTGACGCGGCCAACTGGGAGCGGCCTCCCACGCAAGCCCACAGGGCATACCAACTCCGGATTAGCTCTAGAATACCCATCGTCGAGTCGGCCTTTGCAGACACGCGATTCGATTTTTCGTGAGCGGCATCCAAAATTGCACGAGGTGAATCGATGGCTGCACGACTCAGCTATGGAAAGGCCTTCCCAGAAGGCATCCACGCACTCATGAACCTGGGCAAGGTGATCAATTCCAGCGGTTTGGAAGAGTCTTTGCTCGGGCTGGTCTACACCCGCGCATCGCTGTTGAACGGGTGCGCATTTTGCATAGACATGCATACCAAGGACGCGCGCGCCGCCGGCGAGACCGAGCAGCGCCTCTACGCGCTCTCCGCCTGGCGCGAGACCCCGTTCTTCACGCCCCGGGAGCGGGCCGCGCTGGCCTGGACCGAGGCGCTCACCAACATCCAGCAGGACCATGCCGGGGATGAAATCTACGCTGAGGTGCGGCGCGAGTTCGATGAGCCGCAGTTGGTGCGGCTCACGCTGGCCATCACCCAGATCAACGCCTGGAACCGGATCGCCATCGCCTTCCGCGCCGAGCCAGGCGTTTATCAGCCTGCGGCTCGCGTATCCGCCTGAGCACGCGCTACCAGGTCGCTGACCGCTTGATCCCGTACGAGATTGGGGTGCCCCAGGTCTGGATTTTGAGACCTGGGATAGCAGAACCCGAAATTGCGAGATTGCGCGGCCAGAGACCTAATGGAGCGACTCGCCCGCTTCACCCGCTACGGCGGCCAACAGCATCCTCAGGGTTGCGACGCGGGGAATGGCCAGCCGCCTTGCGCTTTCCAGTCGCAGCCTTCCCGGCAAGTCGTCAACCGCTCGTTGCAGTACCGGTATCACCGTCGAATAGGTAGGAAAACGGCTATCGCGGCCAATCTTGGCCAGCGCCCGCAATGCGCCCATCGCACCCAGCTGCTCCAATATGTCAGCGTCACGCACGATGACGGCTTCGATCGAGACTGGATGGTCCTTGGGCTGATGGGTGCGAATGACCTCGGCCACAGCATCGAGCTTGCCAGCCGGAAAGCCCCAGGCCGCGAGCAGGTCCTTGGTTCGAGCTATCGTGTAAGGCACAGAATCCCAGCGCGCCAGCTCCTCCGGGTCCTGCGGCCGGTGACCGAGAAAAACCCCCAGGTCGTGCATCCAGGCGGCGGCAAAGACAATGTCGTCATCGAAGTCCAGCCCTTGCCCCACCTGACGGGTGAGGGCATAAAGCCGCGGCTGATGGCCAAACTTGTCTACGGGCGTGGCTTCGCCGCGAATGTAGTCGACCACCGATTGCCGCCAGTTGCCCGTCATTTCACTTTTCCTCATGTGTTTTGTCAACGGCCAGGCTCCGCTCGCCGCCAGTTAACTTACTTGTTTCCATCCAGATAGCAAGTTTAATTTGCCCGTGAGCGATTTAGCAGTTAGCCTTGAGGTAGCTGTAGCCGGATGAAAGCCAACCGGTCACCTCCGCGATCAACCTCGATAGCTAAGACCAAGAACCTGGCAAGAATCAAGAAAGAGACCACGCCGCGCATGTCGAATCCAGTATCTATCTGTGTGATCGGTTCAGGCTACGTTGGACTGGTCGCTTCCGTTTGCTTTGCCGAAATGGGCCATCGCGTCATCTGTGTGGACAACGACGACGCGAAGGTGAAGATCCTGCGCCAGGGCGGCGTGCCCATCTTCGAGGAGTACCTGCCTGAGCTGCTGGCCAAGCACCGCGACAAGGGCGTCGAGTTTACCTCCGACCTGGCCAGCGCCGTGCAGAGCAGCGAGGCCATCTTCATTGCCGTGGGCACGCCGCAGGGCGACACCGGCGCTGCGGATCTATCTTACGTTGAAGCTGTGGTCGCGGAGATCGCCCGCCACATCAGCGACTACAAAGTCATCGTCGAAAAGAGCACGGTGCCGGTTTATACCAACGAGTGGATTCACCGCGTGTTGCTCCGTCATGGCGTCGACCCCAAGAGCTTCGACGTTGTCTCGAATCCCGAGTTTCTGCGCGAAGGCACGGCGGTCAGCGACTTTCTGCATCCCGACCGCATCGTCGTCGGGGCCAACTCCGACCGCTCGGCGGAAGTGCTTCAGCGCATTTATAAACCTCTCACCTCCGGAAGCTATTACGACCAGCCGGACGCATTGCCGGGCGTATGCACCGCCGACCATCCCGTGCGCATCGTGGTCACGTCGGCGCAGAGCGCGGAGATCATCAAGCACGCCTCCAATGCCTTTCTGGCGCTGAAGATTTCGTTCATCAATGCCGTCGCCAATCTCGCCGAAGCCGTAGACGCGGACATCGAAGACATTGCCGCGGGTATGGGCCTGGACAGCCGCATCGGTCCAAAGTTTTTGCGCGCCGGCCTCGGCTACGGCGGCAGCTGCTTTCCCAAAGATGTGGCCGCATTTCACTGGGTGGCGCAGAAGCATGGCGTCAACTTCCAACTGCTCGAAGAGATTCGCAGGATCAACGACACGCAGCGCGAGATCTTCTACAACAAGGTTCTCTCGGCGCTGTGGACGCTGCGCGGCAAGCGGCTGGCTGCGCTGGGCCTGGCCTTCAAAGGCGATACCGACGACATCCGCGACTCACCGGCAATTGAGGTGATCAAGAGGCTTCTCGAAGCCGGCGCCTCGGTGACCGCCTACGATCCTGCGGCCAACGAGCGGGCGCAAACGGTGCTACCGCCGGGCAACAAGATGCGCTACGCCGAAGGGATTTACGAGGCTGCCAAGGACGCCGACGCGGTGCTCATTCTGACTGACTGGAAGGAATTTGGCGAGATCGACCTGGTGCGGCTCAACCAGGTCATCCGCTTCCCCATTGTCATTGACGGACGCAACCTCTATAAGCCGGAAAAGATGCAGGAGCACGGCTTTACCTATGTCAGCGTGGGCCGGCCAGCGAGCTACCACGCCCAGCAAGGCAAACCGCGCGGCGTAGTATTGTAGGGAACCAAACGCTTGGTCCCGTCTGGGAATCGCCGTCATGCTAATCCCAGTTCTCCGCTCAGTTGTTTCTCCCGGAAAGTGAATTCAGCCGCATGCATATTCTTGTCTCCGGCGCAGCCGGATTCCTGGGCTCTCACCTTACCGACCGTCTATTGGGCGAGGGCCACACCGTCCTCGGAGTCGACAATCTCTCCACCGGCGATATGGATAACCTGGCCCACCTGGCCGGAGAGCCGCGCTTTCAGTTTGAGCAGCGCGATATCTGCCAGCCCTTCGATTCGGGACCGGTTGACTACGTCTTCAATCTCGCTTCGCCGGCCAGTCCGCCGGAGTATCTTCGCCTGGGGATAGAGACGCTGCGCGTCGGCTCGGCTGGAACCGAGAACATGCTTGAAATAGCTGCCAAACACGGCGCGGGTTTTCTCCATGCTTCCACGTCGGAGTGCTACGGCGATCCGCTCGTCCATCCGCAAACAGAAGAATATTGGGGCAATGTGAACCCGGTGGGCCCGCGCTCGGTTTACGACGAAGCCAAGCGATTCGCCGAGGCCTTGGTGATGGCCTATCATCGCTCCCGCGGCGTCGACACGCACCTGGTCCGGATCTTCAATACCTACGGGCCGCGCCTGCATCCAGGCGACGGCCGCGTCATCTCCAACTTTGTGATGCAGGCCTTGCGCGGCGAGCCGCTCACGGTTTACGGCGACGGCAGCCAGACGCGCAGTTTCTGCTACGTGGACGACCTGATCGAAGGCATTCTGCGCCTCTCCCGATCGAGCGAGCACCTGCCCGTCAACATCGGCAATCCCGATGAGTTCACCATTTTGGAATGCGCCCAGGCAGTGATTGAAGTTACCGGCTCAAAAAGCGAACTATGCTTCAATCCCCTACCCGAGGACGACCCCACGCGGAGGCGCCCCGACATCAGCAAAGCCCGCGCGCTGCTGGGCTGGGAGCCTCGCGTCTCCCTCAAAGAGGGACTGGCCAAAGCGCTGCCTTACTTCAAAAGCAAGTGCGCCGCCTGAGCGCACCTGTGTGAGCCGGTCTTCAGCCATTCCGCACCCCGTTTGTCCCCCATGCCTTGAGTTGTGTAAAGTTCTTGTGGGCGGGGAGCGAGCCCTCACGCGCGCAGCGAAATAATTCAGCCTAAAGCGATTTTGTTGACGGCTGTGGAGGCTTCCGCGCGAGATATTTCGTCCATTCCTACAAATCTCGCGAATCGAATGGGGTAGCGCAATGCGCAGGCTGATTCTGCTCGGGCTCATGGTGGTATTGGTTCTTCCCGCTGCAGCTGCCAGGCGCGTCACAGTCGTGCAGTTAGAGCAGTCCCTGGCCGAAGACGTAAACTCCCACCGAACCGATGCCGACATCGCTCATCGCCTCGCCGATCTGGAGCTCACCGAGCGCCTGACCGACGCAACCCTGGGCAAGTTTGCGAAGAGCCTCACCCTGGGCCCGCGAACCGCCCTGGTGCTGCAGTTGCTCGCCGACCAATCCGCCTTCTTCGAGCCCCCGGCCAGAGAACTGCCGGCGACGGAAAATCCGGACGCCGCCTCGCAGCAGCGCATGATGGACCTGGCGCGCGGCTATGTGGTGCGCATCTGGCCCCACCTGCCCGACTTCTTCGTCACCCGCACCACGGTGCGCTTCGACGATGGCCCCCAGGTTCTGCGCCAGGGCGACTGGCCGGTGCGCGCCGGCATGCACCTGGTGGGGTCGACCACCCGCAACCTCACCTATCGCGACGGCCAGGAGATTGTGGACGCGGATACAGCGGGCTCGGCTCCTCTAGACGCAGCCAGTAAAGACGCGGCCACGAAGACGAATGCGGCGTTGAATGAGAGCTCCGGCCAACAGGAGCGCGGCATGACCTCGCGCGGCGAGTTCGGCCCCGAACTCACCATCGTGCTCACCGACACTGCCAAAGGAAGCGTGACCTGGAGCCATTGGGAAGAAACCGCTGCCGGCCTGGCCGCGGTTTACAACTACTCGGTTCCCAAGGCGGCCTCGCATTTTGAGGTGAGTTATTGCTGTCTGCGCGAAGACGCGCCCAGCCAGCGCCGCGAGCTGCAATATGGCAACCACGGCAGAAGCGCGCCGGACAAGGTTGCGGTCGCCCCGGCCGCCGCCAAGCTCTTCCACACCACGCCCGGCTACCACGGAACGCTGGCCATCGATCCCACCACCGGCGCCATTCTCCGCGTCACGCTGGAAGCCGAGTTCAAGGGAGACGAGCCCATCTCCCGCGCCGCCACCATGGTCCAATACGGCCCGGTGATGATTGGCGACCAGCGCTATATCTTTCCCGTGCGCAGCCTTGCCCTCTCAACGGAACAACCCGCATTTACCGGCCATGTGCAGGATCCGCCGACGCTGCTGATCAACCAAACGCTCTTCACGCATTATCACCGGCTGGCGGCAACGATCCGCATGCTTTCGGACGCGGAAGCCAATGCAATGCCGGCCGCAGCTCCGCCGGCGACCGGCGCCAATACACCTCCTGCGGGTTCTGCACTTGCGTCGCCTGTGCCACCCTCGACGACTCCCGCCGCCGCCCCTGCGCCCGAAACCACAGCGGCCGCAGAGCCACCTGCGCCCGCTGCCGCCGCTCCGCCGGCTGAACCAGCCGTTCCGGAGATCAGCGTCACCGCCGCCAGCGGAGTTCCCGACGAGCCCGCCAATTCTGCGCAGCCGCAAGCCTCCGACTTCCAGCTCAAGCTAAGTTCGCGCCTGGTGGATGTCGGCGTCGTGGCCTGGGATAAGAAAGGCCATCCGGTCACAGACCTCAAAGCCGAAGATATTGAGATCTACGACAACGGACACAAGCAGGATCTTCGCTTCTTCACCCAGTTCTCGAGCGGGGCTGCTCCCAGCGCGGCCGCCAACACTCCGAAAGACACCTTATCGACGAATCGCACATTGCCTGGCCCGACATGTCCAACGCCCACCAGCAGATTCTCAAATTCATTGCCTCGCTGGCCCCAACGGAGCGCGTAGGCATCTACACCATGACCGCGCTGGGCTTCAACGTGCTCGAAGAGATCACCACCGATCACGCCGCGCTGGCCGCCAAGCTCGACAAGTGGATGCCCAGCGCGCGCTCGGCTGCGCTGGCCCAGGAAGAAGAGACGCGCAACCGGCAGTCCTTCAACGAAGTCCACTCGGCATCCGATCTCAATTCGGTCAACGGCAATTACGTCGATGTGCCCGACGCGCAGCAGACGGTCGATCCGATCCTGCGCACCATGGGCAGCAATCCCGGCCGCGCGTCGCTCATCATCCTGCGCCAGGTGGCGCGTCATCTCTCCGCTGTCACGGGCCACAAGAACCTGGTCTGGGTATCGTCGGACAACGTGTTCGCCGACTGGCGCAGCAACCAGGTAGCCATCGACAAGAGCGCCAAAGAAGTCGACTCCTTCGCCATGCACGCGCAGGAAGCCATGAACGACGCGCACGTCGCCGTTTATCCCATGGACGTCTCGCAGCTTGAAACCTCGGCCATCAGCGCCGATATCCGCACCCGCAACGTCGAGTTAAACCAGGCCGGCGCGGATATCGCCAGCTTGAACGGCGGCGCATCGACTGCCACCCTTGCTCCCGGCCGTAACCTGGCCGAGATGCAGCAGGACATGCACCCCATCCAAGGTCCCATCCGCATGGTGGCCGATGCCACCGGGGGCCGCGTGATTCGCCGCGCCGGCGACATGGCTGCCGCTCTGACCGGGGTGGTTGAAGACGGCCACGCCACTTACCTGGTCAGCTTTTCTCCGCAGGGGCCGGCAGACGATCAGTACCACAACATCACCGTCAAGCTTACCGGCCAGCACAAAGGCCTTACGCTGCGCTATCGCACCGGCTATCTTTACGCCAAGGAACCGTCTTCACTCAAGGATCGGTTCCAGCAAGCGGTCTGGCGGCCCTTGGATGTGAGCGAGATTGCCGTCACCGCGAATTGCCTGCCAGACATGCCCGGCACCAAGGTCAAGCTGGGCATTGCCGCAACCGATCTTGGATTGCAGCAGCAAGCCGGCTTTTGGAAAGACAAGCTGGACATCTTTTTCATCCAGCGGGACGATGCCGGCATCCGCGCGCAAGTCGAAGGCCAGACGCTGGGCCTGCGCCTCAAGCCAGCCACCTATCAGAACCTTCTCGCCGCCGGCGTGCCCTTCGAGCACTCCGTCGAGTTGAAGAAGGGCATGGGATCGCTGCGCGTGCTGGTGGTCGACGAGAATTCGGGCCGCATGGGTTCGGTCACCATCCCCGGGCCCGCCCTGGAGGCCACGCCGTGAGTTGCGTGCGACAAGCAGAATTAGCCAGTGCTGCGTCTGCGGTTCAAAGGGAGCGGTTGAAATGCAGCGGCGCAAATGTAGAATTGTTGCGGCTCAGCCGCAAACAGAAATGCGTAACCGGCAAGGATTTTCGCGGTCGAATGAGCGCGTAGCGCCCTAGCGGAATGACCGCGAAGGCGCGCAATCAAAGGAGCAGGTAGATGAAACGGTTCGGATGGATTCTCGTACTTCTTTTGGCAGCCTCACCCGCGTGGGCGGCCAAGAAAATCACCGTAGACCAACTCAAGCAGTTGCTCGTCTCGTTGCAGCAGGATAAGAAGGCGGATGCGGACGTGGCCGCCGCGCTCAAGCAAGTGGAGCTCACCGAGGAGCTGACCCGCGCCACCATGAACAGCCTGGTGGAATATGTGCCTGGCCCTCTTTCGACCGAGCAGATATATGTGCTTGAAGCACGCAGCGCCATACTGCCTCCGCCGGCCGCAGATATTCCCGCAACTCCTGCGCCCGACGCCGCCGCGCAAAAAGCCATCCTCGACAAGGCCGTCGACTACGCGACAAAGACCTATGCGCAACTGCCTGCGGTAACGGCTACCAAGACTACCATCCGCTTCCAGGACAATATGGAAGCGCCAGCAGCCAGTTCAGGCATGCATTCGGGAGGAACAGACAGCGATCCTAACCTGGTATCCGCCCCGCAGTTTGTCCACTACATCAACTCCACTGAAAACACCGTCGAGATCAAGGGCGGCGTCGAGGAGAATCCCCTGGCCAAGGACAAAACCCAGTGGGGCGCGAACAAGATGATCGCCCTGATTGCCAATGGCCCCGCGCTCGGCAGCGTCATCGAGGAAGCCCAGGCCACAGGCAAGATCAACTTCCTGCGCTGGGAAACGGTCAACGGCAAGGCTGCCGCCGTCTTCGCTTATTCGGTCGACAAAAAGAAAACGCACTACGCGGTCAACTATTGCTGCTTCCCCGACGTAGATCAAGCCGGGATGTTGAGCTACTCCGCCAGGTCGCAGGGCTCGGGCCCGCAAGCGCACGGCAACCTGCAGACGGCAACCAGCTGGAAGAACTACAAAGCCACCGTTCCCTATCACGGCGAGGTCTTCGTCGATCCCGACTCCGGCATCGTCGTCCGCCTGGTGACGCAAGCGGAGTTCAAGGGCGGCGAAGTTGTGCACCAGGAGGACCAGCGCATCGATTTCGCTCCGGTTTCGATCGGCGGCAAAGATCTTGTCCTTCCGGTGAAGACGGTCATTAATACGGAGGTCGTGCCCAACGGCGATTCCTTATCCACGGGCAAGTACTCCACGCGCCACACCCTCTTCACCGCGGAGTACAAGGGATACCAAGCGGCAAGCTAGCCGCGGCCCTCTCAACAGGCCGGAGGCTGTCCCGTGCAACCGCCGGCCGTCCCCAACCGTCGGGCTTCTCAAGGTGTGCAGCGAAGCGTCCTTTGCCTTCCCAGCCCAACGCCGGGCTCTCAACCAACGGATGAAAAAAGATGCGATTGAAATGGGTATTCGTCCTTGTGC
>JBEKVS010000280.1:0-8131 GCA_049513795.1 Occallatibacter sp.
CATATCGATTCGAGCATGAAAGCGAGCCATGCCTCCCAAGATTGAAGACCTCCGCATTCAATGGACCAAGGTTGTCCTTCCGCCTGTATTTCTTGAAGAAGATCTGCCCATCTCTGAAACCTCAACGGCCACCATCTTCAACACGCGCACAGAGATCGCCAACATTCTCAAAGGCCGCGACGCGCGCCTGCTGGTGCTCGTCGGCCCGTGTTCCATTCACGACACCAAGGCCGCGCGCGAGTACGCGGTGCTGCTCAAATCGGCCATCAAGGAGTTCTTCGCCGACCTGCGCATCGTGATGCGCGTTTACTTCGAGAAGCCCCGCACCACCATCGGCTGGAAGGGCCTGATCAACGATCCGCACCTCGATCAGTCGTACAAGATCAACGACGGCTTGCGCCTGGCGCGGCATCTGCTGCTGGACCTGGCCGAGATGGGCGTGCCCACGGGCACGGAATTTCTCGATATGATCTCGCCGCAATACATCGCCGGCCTGGTGAGTTGGGGAGCTATCGGCGCGCGCACCACGGAGAGCCAGGTGCATCGCCAGTTGGTCTCCGGCGTTTCCTGTCCGGTGGGATTCAAGAACGCGACCTCGGGCGATGTGCAGGTGGCCATCGACGCCATTCAGTCAGCCGCGCACTCGCACACATTTTTGGGCCACAGCAAGCATGGGCAGTCGGCCATCTTCGTGACTACGGGAAATCCGGACTGCCACATCATCTTGCGCGGCGGCCGCACCACCACCAACTACTCTGCCGAGTGCGTTGCCGAGACAGCGGCCAAGATGCAGGCCGCCGGCGTCAAGCCGCGCATCATGATCGACTGCAGCCACGCCAACAGCAACAAGGACTATCGCCGTCAAGCCGTCGTCTGTCACAACGTCGCCGCGCAGATCGCCGCCGGCGACAAGCGCATTATGGGCATCATGATGGAGAGCAACCTGGTGGCCGGCGCGCAGATGTTAGTCGCAGGACAGCCGCTCGACTCGCTTGTCTATGGCCAGAGCATCACCGATGGCTGCATCGACTGGCCCGAAACTCACACGCTGCTCACGGAATTGGCTGCTGCCGCGCGGGCACGCAAAGGCCGATAGGCGCGGAACGCTCCCGCGCGCAAAGACCGCATAACCAGCTTCTCAATCTTGGAAAATGACCGAGCGACGAATCACTTCGGCTAAGGCAATTCTCCTTTTGCTGTAGAGCGGTCCCACCCTAGCCGCAAAAACAAAGACGCGGCGAGAATGGGGCACCCGCATTTCACACCTTCAGGAGAAATGCTCTAGGGCGCGCTTTCAATCTGCCGCGAAATCAAAATCGATCGGGCCAGCGGCGTATCCCTTTTACTCCATCATGGCCTCACCCCTGCTGGGACCTTACCAGCCAAGAGTCTAGTTCCGCCGCTGCCCAAGCAGCACCCGGGTGCGCTGCCGCGTCACGCGAATGCGGCAAGCGAACCAATCGGCGCCGCAGGTGCGATCTCTCAAGCCGATCCAGGCTGCCTGGTCCGGACCCAGCATCCATGCCGTCGCATTGGCCGCGTTGCGGGTTTGCGTCATGAAATACGCGGCGTTCATATCCGCATCGGCAGCTTCGGCATTCAGCTGCTCGCACTTGCCGGCGGACACCGGAGGCGTGCCTGGCGCACCGGCGCAATAGTCTTCGTCGTGCACCAGCACATACTTCTTGCCGTTCTCGGGAATGAAGTAGCGCGGCGACACCCACCTCGGATTGGCGACCAGTATCCATTGCGCCAGATCCTGCTGAAAGGCAAGCGGAAGCTGGCCCATGATGAGAGAGGTGTCGGTAAGCTGCCGAGAGAAAATGGCCAGCGTAGGCGTGGGCTCGCCATTAGTGGGATGAAAATAGACGCCACCCAGCGCAATTCCCTCCTGCATGTCGAACCACAGAAATCCCTTGCCACTGAGGTACGGCCCGCCGTGGCTGGCCACCATCGCGTAGCGGCCATCGCGAATATCGATAGGCATGGGAGCGCCATCGAGCAGTGTCTCCACCGTGTCGGAGAGCGGCATGTCGTGGCCGTAGTGATATTCCGTGCGTGGAATGGCCAGCTTCATCAAGGCGCGGAATCGCTTGTCCTTCTGAATTTCCTTGGCTGTTTTCCCGGCGTAATCATTCAGAAACGCAAGTTGCGCAGCGGGAATGTGATTCTGAAAGATCGCAGGTGCGGGAGGCGGCTCCGGCTGTGCGTCCTCGGGCTGCTGGCCCGAAGTTGATTGTGCCGGGGCGGACTGGGCAGGGCCTGACTGAGCGGCGCAAGCCACAGCCGATACGCAGCAGCATAGCGCGATCATGGCCAGCATCTTCAGGCGGCAATACGCGTTGCCGCGCAGGAACTCGGAAAAGAATCGCATCGCACGACCCTCTGGCTATTACTGTAACCGCGATTCGCGCATGCCCTTTCGAAAAATTGCGGGCCCGATAAAGATGCCGGCCGCAGGACGGGCGACCGTTCCCATCCGTAATCGTTTACAATTCGGCTCGACGTTGGGGAGGGTTCGCGCGGCGACGGCAAGACCGGCCGCGAAGGTTCCGGCCAGAACTTGCCCTAAGGAAATGGAGAGGTGCGATGAATCAAGTGAAACGAACTGCGCCAACGACAATGTTAAGAGTCTGCGCAAGCCTGGCCGCTTTTTCCATCTGCGTTGCACTGCAGGCAGGTGCATATGCCCAAACGCTCGCGGGCCGCTGGATTGCGGAAGGCCGGACGCTGGATAACGGTGAGCAGCAAAAGTCGATCCTCGAGCTCAAGCAGAATGGCAGCGAACTCAGCGGGGAACTGAAGACGCTGGGATACTCCGTCGAGGTAAAGGGCACAGCCACCGGTAACCACTTCGAGCTGTTTGTGCCGGAGTGGGATCAGAAGAAACCCGTCGTTGTGGGCGACCTGGTCAACGGAGAGTTGCATGCCACGGAAGGAGGCCGTCGTCCGATTGTGGCCAAGCCTGCCGGCCCCGGCGACGACATCCCCGCCGTACCCTACATCGAGCCGCCGCCGCTGCACACCGTGCCCAATAACGGCCTGGCCAAAACGCCGCCCATGGGATGGAACAGCTGGAATCTCTTCGCCGGCCGCATCGACGATCAGACCGTGCGCACCATGGCCGACGCGCTCGTCTCGAGCGGCATGCGCGATGCCGGCTACATCTACCTCAACATCGACGACACCTGGGAGGGCGTGCGCGATGCCCAGGGCAATTTGCCGTCGAACCACAAGTTTCCCGACATGAAGGCGCTGGCCGACTACGTGCATTCCAAAGGCCTGAAGCTGGGCATCTACTCCGGCCCCGGCCCGCGCACCTGCGCCGGCTATCCCGCCAGCTATGGCCACGAAGAGCAGGACGCGAAGACCTGGGCCGCGTGGGGCATCGATTATGTCAAGTACGACTGGTGCAGCGCCGGCCGCATCTACAAGAACGACGCTCTGCAGCCCGTGTATCAGAAGATGGGCGACGCGCTCCAGGCCACGGGCCGACCCATCGTCTACAGCCTCTGCGAGTACGGCATGGGCAACGTCGAGAAGTGGGGCCCTCAGGTGGGCGGAAACCTGTGGCGCACCACGGGGGATATCAATGACTCCTGGGCCAGCATGATCGGCAACGTGGAGAAGCAGGTGCCCACCGCGCCGTACGCCGGTCCCGGCCATTGGAACGACCCCGACATGCTGGAGATCGGCAATGGCCACATGACAGACGACGAGTACCGCACCCACATGAGCCTGTGGTCGCTGGTAGCTTCACCGCTGCTGGCCGGCAACGACGTGCGCTCCATGACGGATGCGACCAAGGCCATCCTGCTCAACAAAGAAGTAATCGCCATCGATCAGGACCCGCTGGGCAAGCAGGCTTCGCCGGTGAAGAATGGCGATTTGGAGACCTGGATCAAGCCGATGGCCGACGGCAGCGTCGCTGTAGGGGTGGTGAACCTGGGCGCAGGCGCGGCCGAAGCCACGGTGAAGGCCGGCGATCTGGGCTTGAGTGGAAACGTGAAGGCCCGCGATCTATGGGCGCATCAGGACGTGAAGTTTAATGATGGAGTCTATTCGGCCAGCGTGCCCTCGCACGGAGTGCTGCTTCTCAAGGTGAGCGGAAAATAGTTCGGTGGGGAAAACAGCTGCTTGGTAGGTGAGGGCTGGTAGGGTCAGGGCTGGTAGGTCAGGGCTTCAGCCCTGACATTTGCTCGCCCATGAGCGACCCTCTTCTTGCATTCAGCGACGCGCCCAGCGCGCCGCTGAATGCAAGAGAATCAAATTGCAATCTCCCGATTCCTGGGCTGAAGAAGTCTTGGCCGCGTCCATAAAATCCCAGGTCCGGTGTCGTCACTGCACCTGCTGAGCACTGGCTGGAGCCGCAGTTTTCTTTACGGAGCTGGCCTGCCCTTCATGCATTTTGGTCACTGCAGGCTTTGCAGCAGTTTTCGGATCGACCGCAGCCGGCGTCACTTTCGCCGTAGCCGGATCGGTTACCTCGCGCCTGTCAATTGCGGCCCCGTCTACCGTGGGCCCGTTGAGCGTTTGCGGCCTGCGCCGCGCCTCGCCGGTTGAGAAAGAACTCGAGCCGGGAACGGCAGGCCCGGCGATCGATCGCGCCACTTGACCGCCCTGCACGCGCGCGTAAATTCCCCATCCGCCCCCCGCCACCACGCACACGATGGCCGCCGCCGCCGCGCTGCGCATCCAGCCGGAATCACGAACAAGCGACATCGGCCAGGCGATAACCCGACCCCGCCGCGGAGCAGTCAGCAGACGCGCCTGCACACGGTCTTCCAACCCATGCGGCGCGGGAAGACTGGCGATCAACCGCAACGTGGCCTCTGCCTCGTCTGCGCCCGATTTTTTTTGACCCTTGCTCAAAACTGAATCACTCATAAGAAACTCCTACCCTGCCCGCACCACCGACGACAGATCCCTGATTCCTGACCACTAATCACTGCCTCTCGTGATGCAGCAGATCGGCCATCAGGTTGCGCGCCCTGAACAGTCTCGATCGCACGCTGGACTCGGTAATGCCCAGCACCGAGGCAATCTCCACGCCGCTCAGCTCTTCAAACGCAGAAAGCATCAGCACCTGGCGCTCCTTGGCCGGCAGTTGCTCCACGCAGGCCAGCACATGCGCGTGGTGTTGCGCTGCGGCTGCGCGGGCCTCGGCGCTCAGGCCGTCAGAAGGCAGAACGCGGGCCAGCTCGGAAACATCGTCGGTCTCCGGCCGGGTCTTGGCGCGGCGCTTCCGGTCCAGCACAATGTTCCACACAATGCGGATCAGCCACACGCGCTGGTCGCGCACGTCGGCCAACTGGTCGCGATGCCGCAGCACGCGCAGAAATGCCTCCTGCACCGCGTCTTCGGCATCGGAGGCGTTACGAAGGACGGAGAAAGCCACACGGTAAAGAGTGGCGGCATACTGGCTGACCAGCGCCGCGAGAGCCTCCTCCGCATCGGATCGTGCCTGTTCCTGCACTGCGCTCTCTTCAATCTCCATCCAACCTGAGAATACTGCCTGGCTGGCACTCATATCGAACCAGACGCAGGCTGAGGGGAATGTGCTCAATTTTTCGGGGAACTGCCTGAAGTCTCGTTTTTTGCCGGAGCCGCGCGAGTCAATCCGCCAAAAACGGAAGCCCAAAATTGAATTGCTGAAGAGCTTTTTCTTACTGCTTCCCGGCCAGTTTTTGTGTGGCGATGGTGCCTGCGGCGCCTGTCTTATCCGCGTCCTTCACCTTGGCCCACAGAGCGCGCGCCTGGTCCTGCTTGCCCGCGGCCGCATAAAGATCGGCCAGATCAAGTTGGGCAGTGCTGGCCGAAACGGTGACAGAGGGCTTGGCAACCAGCTCGTTGTAGAGGTCGATGGCCTGCGAGTCGCGCGCCGTCTGGTGGTAGAGCCCGGCCAATGCCAGCTTGGCCAGGTTGGCCAGGTTATGATCCCAGGAGCCCGTGGCCGCCTTCAGTTCCGTCTCCGCAGGGGCATTCTGCCCCAGGTCCTCGTAGGTAATGCCGGCGAAGTAGTGCGCCTTGGCGCCTTCAGACAGCCATCCATATTGCTGGGCAACCGCCACAAACTGCTTGTTGGCCGCGCGCGAGCGATCGGCCGCCGTCGAGTAGACGCCGTTCTCCGCCGGCGCTCCCGGAGTAGCCAGAGCTGCGTCGTAGGTGTCGAGCGCCGTACCCAGCGCCGTGTCGGCCGCAGAGGTGCGCATATTCCAGAAGACCAACGCGCCGACCGCCAGGGCAAGCACCACAACGGCGACAATCGACCAACGCAGAACGCCGGAGCGGTGACCACTTACCCAGCTGACGCTGCTGGCTGTGGCTTGGGCAAATTTGTCCTTTTTCAAGGCATGGCGGGTTTGAGTGTCCACGGGGTCTTTTCTGTCCTTCGCTGATTGACTTGCAGGCGGGCAGCTACAATTGCGGCACTTCCACTGCAACCCTACCAGTCTATCAGCGCGCCAACATCAGCGTCCACCCGCGGCGGACGTTGGTAGGGGTCAGTTTGAACCGGAAGTCATATCTTGAACCAGAGGCGGGTCAAAGAGCGCCATCTCCTCGGCGGTCGGTTCCTGGAAAATCTTGAGCCATCTGGACAAGTCGTCCCTGTCGATAGGCGGGCTCTCCATGCCGCGGAGTTGGATCCTCTCGAACAGGACATCCCCGGGCGCGGAGAGATAATGCAGTTCCACAGCTGCGCCCAAGGCCCGCGCTCCAAGGCGCAAAGCGTCTCGCTCCGACCTGCCCCATGTGCCCCAATCGATAATCACGATCAGGCCGAGCAGGAGGAGCTTCTGGGCAAATTCCCACTGCAGCGCCTCGATCTTCGCCCGCTTTTCTTCATCGTAGATATCCAGCGCAAGAGACTCCATCCATTCGTCGGGAGAGAAGCGAATCGCGCTCAGTCTGTTTTCAAGCGCCTTGGCAAGGGTGGTCTTCCCTGAGCCCGGCAACCCGCATACGATGATCAATCTCGGTCCAACGCCGGATCTTTCCATAAGCAGATTATCCGTGAAGGGCGTTGTCTTCAGCCGTTGTTTTCATTTTGAATCATTTTCACGCCGAAGCAGGGCGATTCGCTTTCACTCTCCTTTGGTGAATCCGTTGCCGGGCGCGCCGCAAGATGAACCTACCGTTTAGATTCGAGCGCCGATGAGCGCAAGGCGCGGATGCGCTCCATGGCACTCGACATGACGGGCCGGTCTTTGGCCACAATCAGGCCTTTGTCCACCAGCGATTCCACAAAATCGATAACGGGCAAGCCGCGATCTCCCGCTTCGCGCACAATCTCGTCGGAGATGGTTAACGTAATTTGCATGGTTTGATGTTCCCCTCAACGATTCATCGGCGGGCGACGGGTGGGGGAGAGGTGCCGGCTGTGGAAATGGGCGAGCGGCGGTAACGACGCCCTTAGTCCCAGGCCCTGACGTTAATCCCGTTATTGGTGCTGGGCGACGACCTCTTTCTTTCGCTCGCGAGCGCGTCTCTTCCAATCGCGAGCGCGGTTGGGAGGGCCTGGGAATGCGACCAAACTGGAAATACGCGTCTCCGCGCCTTGCCCTCGCCCACCCGGAGCGGTAGGCTAGCTGTATGTACGAAGACTTTCACGTAGCCGATCGCTGGAGCGGCGAAGACCTGCACTGCCGCTGGAAGGGCACCATCGTGGCCATCGCCACACGCCACGCCGACGCGGTCGATGTCCGCTTCGACGTCAACGGCCGCCCCATGTGGATCGCCCTGCCCTCGACCGCCTGGGTGGCGCAGAAGGAGCGCAGCGGCAAAGTCATCACCGACCAGATCGCCGTGCAGGTGGCCGGACGCTATTTGAAGCAGCTCATCGAAGAAGGCTACGATTCGCGCCGCGAGATCTACACCATGACCGTGCACGAAGTGCTTGAGCATCTCGATGTGGTGGTGGACGAAGCAAAAAAGCTGGGCGCGATACCGTCGCTGCCGATATTGGCGTAAGAGCGGGGACTGAGGGACGATGGGATCAGGGACGTAGGGACTAGGGACTAGGGACGTAGGGACTAAGGACGTAGGGACCAAGGCTCCCACCGACTCGATTCAACAGGATTGGCGAATCTGATCCGTGTCGTTCTATCGCCTCTGTCTTCGATGAATTCCT
>JBEKVS010000281.1:0-8128 GCA_049513795.1 Occallatibacter sp.
CGCAACGCTTCGCGCATCCGGTGAAAGGAAGGATAGGAAACGGTGTCCCACAAGATCGGCTTGCCTTGAAACGTGAACCCGTCGAGCTGTACCGCGTACAGCGTGGCAGGATCGTTGATCGGCAGGGGGCGCAGCAGAAGTGCATCGATCAAGCGGAACGCCGAGGTGCAGGCGCCGATGGCGAGGGCCAGCGAGAAGATAGCGGCGGCGGTGGTGATTTTGCGCTTGAGTAACTGGCGCCAGGCGAAGACGAAGTCCGCACGGAGGTAGTCGAGCCAGGCGACGATGCGGGCGTCGCGGCTTTGTTCGCGGAGGCGAAGCTGGGAGCCGAAGGTGCGGCGCACTTCGGCAGGATCATCGCCGGCTGCGATGGCTTCTTCGATGTGAGCGGCAAACTCCTCGTCGATTTCGCGGTTAAGGCGATCTCCGCTGAAAGCGTAGGTGATGCGCGACCAGATCGACATGTTCAAGCCTCCTGCAGAACGCGGTTGATGGCTGAGCTCACGGCGTGCCAGCGGGTGACTTCGGCGTCAAGCTGTTTCTTGCCGGTTGCGGTGAGCTGGTAGATGCGCGTACGGCGGCCAATGTCTTTGGTGGCCCATTCGGCGCGGATCCAGCCAGTCTCTTCCATGCGATGAAGGGCGGGGTAGAGCGAGCCGACCTCGGCGTTGAGCACGTCGCCGGAGATGCGCTTGATGGCCGTCATGATGGCATAGCCGTGCAGCTTTGGCTGGCGGGAGAGGACTTTGAGGACGAGAAGGTCGAGTGAGCCCTGCATTGTCTCTGTCTTTTTCATACTAAGACATCTTACTACACAGATGGCTTAGTAGTTGTCAAGTCAACATTCGACTCACTCGTCTTGTAATCCGTCCCAAGGAACGCTCGCTGAACCTTGAGAGCCCTGGCTTCAAGTCCCATCACCTTCTGCGAATCGATCGTTCGGGAGAGCGAAGTCCCGGGGTTCCGAGCGAGTGACCGGCCAACCGGACAGAACTCCAAAATGGAGTAATGTCCGGATTGGCGACCATACGGGAAGAACTCGAAGATTGAGTGATTTCACAGTCGACCAACCGCCCGGGACGCCCAAACAGGATCAACAGATGTATTCCGATTGCGCTTCGCCATTTGCCGTGCAACGATGTTCCATCATGCTTCCCAATGCTCGTTCAGGCATTGCGGCTGTTCTGCTCGTTGTCACGGGTCTCGTGTGTGCACGGGCCCAGGTCGTTGACTTCCAGAACGAGCGCGCCCCGATGGTCGAAATCCATGACCAATGGCGCTTCCATACCGGCGACGATCCGCGCTGGTCCGACCCTGCCTTCGACGATTCCTCCTGGAAGCTGATCCGCTCCGACCAGCCCTGGGATGGGCAGGGCTATTCAGGCTATCGCGGTATGGCGTGGTACCGCTTTCGGGTGCTCCTGCCCGCAAATCCCGCGCCCCTGGCGCTGTTCATTCCGGTGATCTATGGGACCTATCAGGTATTTGCCGACGGCCGATTGGTTGGCCAGCTCGGCGGGTTGCCGCCGGAAAACGGGTTGGCATTCAGTTTTACTGTTGGAAGCGAGAGGCTCATCCCGCTCCCTCACGATCTCACCTCCGTGGGCGGTCCGCTTACCATCGCCATCCGTATCTGGATCGATCCGCGGGCCCCAAAGAACGCGTTGGGAGGAGGGCCCCAGGCAGCCATTCGCATCGGGGATGCCGGACTGATGGACGAGTGGAAAACCCTCCAGATCCGGAGTGGATTCTGGTCTGTCTTTGCCGCGAATATTCTGCTGCTCGTCTATCTTATTGCCGGTTGTGCAGCACTTGGCCTTTTCCTGTTGCGCCCCGGGGAGCGCGAGTATCTGTGGTTTGCTGCCACCGAACTCGCCAACGCTGGCTTTGGCGCCTTGTGGATCTACGAGGCGTTCCATGCCGTCGATTTACGCGTTGTCTTTGCGCTGTCGGATTGCCTGCAGGCTGTCTCTTCAATCTGCTTCCTCATCTTTCTATTCGCTCTGCTGAAGCATCGCAAGACCTGGGTTTACTGGATCGCGATGGCGTCCGCGCTGCTGGCCCCGCTCCCGGCGCTCATGAACGTCAGTAGCGTCGGTAATGATTTGACCACGAATGCCGCTTTCGCCCTCACCGTGTTGCCATACCTGGTGTGCGTGCTCCTGCTCCTCCTGCTCGCCGCCAGGAAAGGCAATCTGGATGCGCGTCTGCTGCTCGGCCCCGTCGGTCTGTCGTTCGGATTGGGCGTCGTTGAAAGGATCCTGTGGGCCGAGCATTTCGCCGGGTACACCGGGCTTGAGGGGTTTCGTCAACAGCTCGAACAGCCTTTCACCTGGCCATTTCCCGCCTCAGCGCAGAATGTTGCCGACTTTCTGATGCAGCTCTCGATCCTTGCCATCCTGGTGCTGCGCTTTGCCCGCACCCGCCGCGATGAAGAGCGCCAGGCCGCCGAGCTCGAAGCCGCCCGCTCTGTCCAGCAGGTTCTAATCCCGGAAGAAATCCCAAGCATTCCCGGCCTCGCGCTCGAATGCGTTTATAAGCCCGCCGGACAGGTCGGCGGTGACTTCTTCCAGGTCCTTCCGATTCTCAACAACGGCGCCCTAATCGTCATCGGCGACGTCAGCGGCAAAGGAATGCCCGCCGCCATGACCGTGTCGCTCTTAGTTGGCACGGTCCGCACTTTGGTCCACTACACACAGAGCCCGGCCGAAATCCTCGCCGCCATGAACCAGCGCATGCTCGGCCGCAGCAGCGGCGGGTTTACAACCTGCCTGGTTCTACGCTGCGATGCGGACGGGAAGCTGACGATTGCAAATGCCGGGCACATCGCGCCGTACGTTGCGGGCGAAGAACTGCCGCTTGAAAATGGCTTGCCGCTGGGACTCGCCGCGGACACAACCTACGTCGAATGCTTCTTCCAACTCGCACCGGGCAGGCAGCTCACTTTGCTCACCGACGGCGTGGTCGAATCCCGCGATCAAGACGGCGCGCTGCTTGGCTTTGAACGATCGGCTGCGCTCAGCATTCAATCGGCAGAAGCCATCGCTTGGGCAGCACAGGCATTTGGACAGGATGATGACATTACCGTTCTGACCTTGTCCTATGCGGGCGCTCCTGCTTCCGCCTGATTCCCTTGCGCCAGGCCAGATCGAAAACGAAGCCGGGTTTTTGAGGGTTCCAGGGGTGTAACCGGCAACTCGTTCCCAACCCTGTTTTCGGCTTTCCCAGGGGCCGCTGGCCGGGCGCCATCCGGGCTTATGTAGGGATTGGCGACAATTCAGGAGTAGCCGGTTCTTTATGAGTTCTTTGCAGATGGCCTGATCCCGAATTTTCGAGTTCTGTCCGGTTTGCAGGTTATACGTCCGGAACCCGATGATTGGGGAGGAGAGCCAGGGACAAGGCCAAGCATTCTGATATCCCTTCGATAACAGGCGCTGTCTGCCGGGCAAAAATATTGATCTAGTAACCAGGCTCCCAATACTTTTGCAGTGACAACATCCACACAGTTTGCGAGGGAACGGATGTCGAATCTTTTGAACATGGCAAAAGCATCTTTGATTGTGGCTGGCTGGTTGTGCCTCCTCTTGATGCCCGCATCGGCACAATTGGCACGCCCGGATGGGGGCCTTCTGGAGCGTGGAACGCTTCCTGAGCACTGGCTTTCCGAGCAGCCGAAGTGCATGGAAATTCCTGAATGGCAGGTGCATGAGTACAATCCAAGTTTCTTCATCCTGCGCCAATCGCCATGCACGGACTTTGAAAAGCCGTTCGTCTTTCTGATATTCGGCAAAGAAAAGGCAATGCTCGTCGACACGGGTTCGCGAAACGGCAACCTGGCGCCCGCTTTGCAACGGACGATGAAGAACTGGCTAGCGCGCAATGGACGCACCAGTATTCCCCTTTTGGTGGTCCATACCCACGAGCATGAGGATCACATTTGGGGAGACAGTGCCATCCAGGCTCTCAATGATCCAGCTATGCCCGTCACGCTTGTTCCAGCAACAGTTGAAGCGACAAGGAAGTTCTACGGGATTGAGAATTGGCCGGAGGACATCGGGCACGTGGACCTGGGAGGACGAGTTCTCGACTTAATTCCGATCCCCGGGCATAGCAAAGTGAGTGTTGCCTTTTATGACCACAACACGGGGATCTTGCTGGCCGGTGACACGGTCTATCCCGGCCGAATTTACGTATTAGACTTCCCGACGTTCGTGGCGAGCGTTGACAGGCTTGTAAAGTTTACGGAAGGCAAACCTATCGCACACATATTGGGGAACCACATCGAACAGTCGAGTACACCGTTCGTCGACTATCCGGTTGGCACAATGTATCAGCCGAGTGAGCATGAACTGGCCCTTTCTCGAGGGGCTTTGCTTGAACTCGATGACGCGGTCAAGTCCATGCACGGCACGGCGAGACGCTATGTGATGCGTGATATTTCTGTGTGGCCGGTCCCGCCGGACTTCTTAACTCCTGCCGAGAACTTAGAGTTCGAAAAACATGTGAAAGAAGAGCGGGCGAAGATGTGGGACCACATCGCTCAGCCGTGATCCGAATCCCAATTTGATCTCCAAAGTTTGTCACTCCGTTTGAATCGGCGATGCGGCACGAGTTATTCACGTCGGAGGGCCGGCATCCGGTCAATCCTCACGGCAAGCCGGGCTGAGATGGCCCGGCGCGACAGGGGTTCTGTCCGGATAGGCGACGATCCTCTCGGAACTCTAAAGAGATCGGCAAGTGGACTCACCTGCCGCAGCGTTTGACCGGCAGTTGCTTCTGAGTGCCATCGGTGGATCGATCTGTTTGAGAACTCATACAGTATCGGTGGCCGTCGAACTGCCAGATGCTAAGGACAGCATGAACTCCCTGATAGTTAGTCAACGCAAGATCGCGATAGCCATGATGACGGGTGCTATTGAAATCCCAATCCCCGGCCACGTCGTTGAGGATAAGAATGTCCTTGTTGCCTTCCTGGCGGAAGACGAGGAATTCGCAGTTCGGATTCACTCCGCAGCCCACCTCAACAGACATGGCAATAATTGCGGGAGCGTCCTTGTCTGAAAGCGGCACTGCGTAAACCGTAAATGAACGGAGGATGTCAGGCGTGTGCTCCCCAGTCGCGTCTTGAAGCGCAGTTTTCAGGACCGCCTTCTGCGCAAGAGACAACTCCGACATGTGCCCAGGGCCTGCTCGGCCCACCGTGAAAACTTGCGCCGAACAGCCCAGAGAGATGATGAGGGCGGCGATTCGCGTGCAGGACAACATCGTCATCTTCGCAGCCATAATTTAGCACATTCCGAGTTGCCCCACGTGACGGTCGAACTTTACGAATTCCTCGCGGGGCGATTCTGTTCGTTTCGGGAGATTCACCGGCAATCCGGAAGCAAAGCCAAAAACGGGGTTATGTACGGATTGCCGACCATCTACTCGGAGCCCCGTTTCCAGTCCCTACAATTCGTCTAAGATTCAGTCTTCATGTTTTCTGATTGTGCGATCGCCCACAAATGCCGCCGCAGGCGCCACTACCGCGCTACTGGGAGCGAAGGGCAACGGTGGGGTCCACGCGCATGGCGCGACGGGCTGGGAGCCAGCAAGCAATCATCGCGACGGCGATGAGCACCAGCGAAACAGCAACAAAAGTGAGCGGATCGTGATTGGAGACCCCGAAGAGCTGGCTGCTCATGAGCCGTGTGAGTGAGAAGGCGAGGAGAAGGCCGACAACTACGCCTGCGGTGGCCATGCGCAGGCCTTGCCCCATAATAAGCAGCAGAATGTGGCGACGCTCGGCGCCGAGACTCATTCGGACGCCAATTTCATGGGTGCGCTGGCCGACGAGATAAGCGATGACTCCATAGATCCCAATACAAGCCAGCACAAGCGCCAGCGCCGCGAACACCGCGAGCAGGATCATGAAGGTGCTCCGGGCAGCGAGCGTATGGGCGACAACTTCGTTCATGGTGGAAACCGCGTAGATGACGATGTTGGGATTGAGCTGCGTGCCCGCGCGGCGAACCGGACCCATGACCATGGCGGGGTCGCCATCCGTGCGCAGGACTACGGCGGTAATACCGGCCAGGAGTGGCATGAGTTTAGTCGGTGTCTGCATATAGGGATAGAAGAACTGCGCCTCGATGGCAGCGTGTGGATCGCCCCCCGGGCCCCATTGTCGAACGTGGGCCACCACGCCCACAATCTCAGCCTCCGTGTCGAACTGGACGATGTGGACGTGTTGGCCGACGGGGTTCTCGCCAGGGAAGTATTTGCGGGCGAAGGCCTCGTCAACGTCGATGACTGTGGGCGAGTTCTCATCGTCCTGGTCTGAAATCCAGCGTCCGCGCAACAGGGTCATCCCCATGGCGCGCTGAAATCCGGATTCAACGAGATAGAAGAGCGTTTGCGGCATGTCGCTCTCGGTGGCGGGCTTGGGACGGCCTACGATCCAAAAGGGCAGGGAAGAGTCGTGAATCATGGGTCGGGAACCGAGCGTCACAGACACGGCTTGAACGCCGGGAACCGCACGCAGGGCGGCATCGAACTGGCGCAAACGATTGCGCGTTTCACTGGGGGTGGTTTTGGCATTGGAGGGCAGGCTGACGGAGAAGGTGATGGCGTGTTCGGGGTTGTAGCCGAGATCGACACGCCACAGAGCGGCGAGGGAGCGCAACATGAGTCCGGCGCCGACCAGGAGAACGAGGGCAATCGCAACTTCAACGGCGACGAATAGAGACTGGAGGCGATGACGGGCGCCACTGGAGCCGCGACCCGCGGTACGGAGGACATCCTGGAGATTCGTGCGCGAGGCGCGAAGTGCGGGGGCGAGTCCGAACAGGATGCCCGCGAAAAGCGAAACAGCGAAAGTAAAGAGCAGAACGCGCGCATCTACCGTGACCTCGGCAGCGCGCGGAAGGTTGGCGGGCAAGGCGACTACGATGGCTTTGGTGGCGAGGAACGAGGTCGCAAGTCCGAGAACGCCGCCGAGGCCAGCGAGGAGAAGACTCTCCGTGAGGAGCTGGTTGATGAGGCGGCCGCGGCCCGCGCCAAGAGCGGACCGAATGGCGAACTCGGCGGAGCGAGCCATGCAGCGGGCGAGCAACAGGCTGGCTACGTTGGTGCAGGCAAGAAGCAGCAGGAATCCGACGGCGGCGAGAAGGACCAGGAGCAGAGGCTGGATGTTGCCGACGATGTCCTGCTTCATGGAAATGAGGCTGATGCCGACGCCATTGCCCTTGTCGACCTCGGGATACTCGGATGCGAGCGTGTGGGCCACCGTGTCCATGTCGGCCTGAGCTTCAGCGAGAGTGACGCCGGGAGCGAGGCGCGCCACAACATGCGCGCTCTCATCGATGCGGCGATCGCGAAATGAAGGGTCTGTCCACTGGCCGATCGGGACGTAGACATCCCGGTCGATCCCGTAGAAGAAGAAATTGGGAGGCATAATGCCGACCACAGTGTAGTTAGTGCCGTTGAGGGTGATTGGCTTGCCCAGCACGGAGAGCGACCCGCCGAACCGGCGGTGCCAGAAGCTATCACTGAGGAGGGCGACCGGGGTGGCGCCCAATTGGTCGTCGGAGGCATTGAAGTCGCGGCCAAGAGCCGGATGCATGCCGAGCGTGGTAAGGAACGGCGCGGAGATCATGAAGCCGTTGACGCGCTGGGCCGGACCCTGCAGGCCGGTCAGGTTGTAGTCCTCATGGCGATACATGGCCATCGACGAGAGCGTGCGCGTCATGCGCTGCCAGTCAAGAAAGTTGGGATAGCTGACCGGAATTTGCGGCACCGCTTCGTTGGAGTTGATGGACACGAGCTGCTCGGAGTGGGAATACGGGAGCGGGCTGAGAAGAACGCCATTGACGACGGAAAACAGCGTCGTGTCCGCGGCGATGCCGAGCGCGAGCGTAAGGACAGCGATGACCGCAAACCCCGGCGACCTCCCGAGCATGCGACAGGCGTAGCGCAAGTCTTGCAGAAAGGTGCTCATGTGTGGACTCCTGCGGGGAACAACGGGAAGTCAGTGAAGAGCCGTGTTCACTCGATGTTGATGACAATAGCAGACGAGCGGCACTGGAGGGCCCGCCATGCTGCATTCGCTACTCGAAGACCGTCTCAAGCTGCTTGTGCACCGCAGCAC
>JBEKVS010000282.1:0-8104 GCA_049513795.1 Occallatibacter sp.
ATGAAGCATATCGGACCGCCCATCAAGCCGCTCGCCTAGGCCGGTCGCCCTGGCTTCTTATGCGTCGTCGTGTGATCGGCTGACAGGTCACGCACCTGATTGAGACGGGCCAACTATTGATCAATGGCACTAATCAACGCTGCAGTATTCATACTTGTGAACCCTCCGGGGAACTATAGGATTCGACAGGAGGTGTCATCGGTTGACCTATAGATCAGCGGCTCAGGTGCGTTCCTGCGCCGCAAACGCGCTCCCGGCGCGACTGCCATTTCTGCAAAACGGGCAAACGAAAGCCCAGCCGCTTGGGTTGGGCTGACTTGCCTTCGTCCGGCCGAATTCAGGGGTTGACGGTCTGGATGGAATGGTTGCCGTGCGGAACCGCAGCAAGCGCGGAAGGCTGGTTGCCAACCGGATAGGGCGTGGCCTGGGTCGGCTTCAAAGCTCCCGTATTGGGGTTCAGTACGAAACCGGAGACAGTGTCTCCCAACTGGTTGGCGGTATACACGAACCGGCCCAGAGCTGGATCGATGACCAGAGCGACGGGCGTGGTATCTGTGATGTTGGACTGGCTGCCGGTGACGTTGACCGCGGCCGAGGGAGTTCCGGTGGTCAGGTCGATGACGTAGGCCGACACGGTGGAAGAGAGGGCGTTCGAAATGTACATGTATTTGCCGCGCGGGTCGATGGAGATGGCATTGGGTTCGCTGCCGGTTTTGAACGGCCCATTGATGAGAAAGTCGAGCGTGCTGCCAGCCTGGATGGTGTAGCCGATCACCTCATTGGAGGCAAAGTCGGTGACATAGACGAACCGGTTGGTGGGGTCGGAGGTAAGTGCCGAAGGCTGTACGCCGGCCTTGTAGGGGCTGTTGGTCGAGGGAGTCAGAGCCCCGCCGGAGCCGACGGCATAGCCAAAGACCCAGCCTGGGTTGGCGGTGCTGGTTGTTGTGCCGCCGGGGTTGTAAGCCGACGAATCGTACGTCGATACAAACACTGCGCCGTTATTGGCCAGCACGTTCACGCCGCTGGGAACGATAGTGTCGGTTGCATAGTCGGGAAGGCTGAGAGTTTCCTGCGCCACTACCGAGCCGATGGTGCCGCTGGAGAGAGAATATTCGGTCAGTACGGAAGGATTCGGCCCGGAGACGACATAGAGATAGGTCTCGGCCGTGTTGACTGCAACCGCAACCGGCGTGGCGCTGGTGGTGACCACATCTTTCTGCGAGAGCACCCCGTTGCCGGCGATAGCGAAATGCACCACGTTGTTGCTGCCTTCATTCACCACGTAAAGATGGTTGTAGTCGGCGGTGGCGGTCATCGCGATGGGATCGGTGCCGCCGCTGGGCACCGTCGGCGCGCCGGAGCGCAGAGCGCCCGTCTCGGAGTCCGCGTCGTAGGTTTGGATCTGCCCCGCGCTTCCCGTTCCCGATCCGGAAGAACTGGCCACGAAGACATAATCGATGGTGACGATCGCACAGGACGTCAAGAGGGTGGCCACGGAAAGGCCGATCAGAGAGACCAGAAAGAGCTGGCTCCATTTGCTGAACTTCATGCGCTTCCTTCGTCGTGGGCCGCCAGGTTCAAGCCCCAGGAAAACTCGTTTACGTTGCTCCGCACCTATTGTAAAAGCCGGCTACGGAGTGTTGCTACTGCATCTGGTCTCGCCAGGCGCAGGCTGTTTAGCGCCTGCCCCGCTTGCGCTGTCACTTCGAACTGCTTTTCATACTGCCATGAGGAATCGCGGCAACGGCAGTGGGCAGTGCGTTGACCGTAAAGGGAGAATTCTGCGAGTTGACCAGCGTGCCCGCGGTGGGACTCAATTCGAAGCCTGAAACTGTGCCATTGACGGCTTTGCCGAGGTAATTGACGGTGTAAAGGAAATGGTTGGTGGACGGATCGATGCCCATAGCCACGGGCTGCAACCCGGTTGCGACCGTGCCTAGCATGCTGAGCGCGCCGTTATTGATGGAATAGGCGGTCACCGATGAATCGAGGCCATTGGCTACGTAGGCGTAGGGATACGTGGGGTCGGTGACAATCGCCGTGGGTTGATTGCCGGCCGGGAATGGGCTGCCGGATAACGCGGTCAGCAAGCCGGATGCGACGGTGAAGCCCAGCACATTGCCACTCAACATGTCCGTGGCATACACGTAGGTGCTGGAAGGATCGCTGGCGATGGCCGAAGGCTGAACTCCCGCCGCGAAAGGCACTCCGCCATTCAGCGGGGTAAGCGCGCCGCCGGAACCGATGGCGAAGCCGAAGATATAGCCGGCAGTGGGGCTTACCGAGGCATCGTAGGTGGTGACGTAGAGGTCGGCGCCCGAGGCCAGAACATTCACGGCGGTAGGCACCATCACGTCGGTTGGGCTTGCCGGCAAAATCAGCGGCCAGTAGCTCAGATTCCCATTGGAAACCGGTGTACCGAGCGTGTCGCTGGGCGGCGAGCCGGAGCCGACCGTGATGGGAAAGACAGCAATCGAGCCAGAGCAGGGCGCGGCTGGAGAGCAGGTCGGCAGAGGCTGATAGGTGTCGAGAACGAAAAGGTTGGTTCCGCTGACGGCCGCTGCAATGGGAAAGATGCCGGGCGTGTTCACCGTGTTCTGCGGATAAACCTTGCCGTCGTTGCCGATGACAAACTGCACGATGCTGTTGTCGTCGCGGTTCACCACGTACAGGTTTGTCTGGTCAGCGGAGACGGCTTCGGCCACCGGGTCGCGCCCGCCGGAAGGGAAGGGCGAGGTGGGAATGTGGCGCATGTAGCCAGACTCCGAGTTGATCTCGAGGACATCGATCTCGCCGTAACTGTTGGTCCCCGCGGCCTTGGAACTGGCCACAAAGACAAAATCCACGGTCAGTGTGGCGCAGGCGGTCATGAGACCAGCCGCCAGTAAGCTGGCTGCTGAGACCAGCAGCAGCTGGCTCGATTTGTTGAACTTCATGCGCATCTTTCGTCAGGGGGCCGGCCGGTCAGGCCCCGAAAAAACCGGGTTTGGAATCGAACGCGGTGGGTGTTGAAGGCATTCCACGTCTCGCGTTCGGCTACGTTCTTGAACACACCTATGAAAAGACCGAAGTCAGGACCAAATTAGTCAGGACCAAATCAGGATTGGGAGTCAGCCGGCAGGCTGAGACCCGATCGCAAAAAGATTGATGGGCAGTCGATTCTCCCTGCCGCTTGCCCCGGCGGTTCCCTCGCCGCAGCGTACGAGGGGCTGATTTCTCGAGAGAACCAACCCGCGACTGCAACGGTTCAGGAATACGCCGGAAGGAGATGCGCATCAGTTGGTTCGCCCATCGACGAGGCACCATGTCGCGGGTCCCTGCAGCGCATAGCTGCTGGTGACGCGCAGATTGTTCAGGGCGCCGGAGTTGGGGTCGACCACCCGACCGGTAACGGCGGAATCGTTGAAGTCGGCCGAATAGATGAACTGGTCGGAGGGATCCTCGACGAGACATTGCGGTCCGGCGCCAGACCCATAGGGCTCGCCGGCGATGAAGCTGAGCACGTGGGTAGTGGGATCGATGACGTAGCCGGCCAGCCCGCTTTGCGCATTTGTCCCTTGAGTATTGTTCCCCTGGTTGGCGACGTAGAGGAACTTTCCTTTGGACTCCACCAGAAGGAAGATGGGGTTGGCGAGGGTCGGGTCGTCGGGGACCGCACCGCTGATCTGGGCCTGCAGTGCGCCGCCGGACCCAACCGTGAAGGGTAGAATCTGGCTGCTTGCTCCCGAGCCGGGGACGTCGGTCGCTTCATTGTCGAGGACGTAGACGTATCCCGTTCCGGGGACGATGGCTGTGCCCTGGAAGATGTCGAGTGGCTGCGCCGTGTTCTGATTGATGGCCAACTGGCCGCTGGAGGAGTTGTAGGAATAGGGAAAGACGGTATCGCCTGAGGTCGGTGTTCCGCTCAGCGTGAGCAGGTAGCCGGAGGCCATCCCGAAATCGATCGGATTGGCGGGGATCGGGAAGTAAGGCAGGGCAGCGCCGTTGGCTGCGGTTACCTGGGCATTCACGATAAGGGATAGCCGGCCCGTAGTCTGGTTGACCTGGAAGGCGGTGACGTCTCCACAGGCTGTGGTAGCCGTTCCAAGAGCCAGCGCACATGCCGCGCTGCTCGGGGCGTCGTGGTCAAGAACGTAGAGATAGTTGCCCGAAGTATCCCCAATCAGGCGAAAAGGATTGATGCCCTGGGTGTAAAACGTCTCCTGCGGAACCAGGATGCCGGCGCCGCCGACAGCGAACTCTTGAATGTTCGAGTTCTGGCAAGGGTCAGCGGTTGTGCAATCGGACCCGCCGGAAGAATTGACACCGCGATTGAGTACATAAAGAAAGCGGCTGCCGGTGATCAGAACGGCGCGCACTGGATTGGCGCCTCCGGATGAAATGGGGAGTCCGTCAATCACGCTCAGCTTGCCGGTATTGTGATCGATGTGAAAACCGGAGATGATGCCGTTGCTGGAAGACCCGGCCGTTACTGTTCCCGTCACGTACAGGAAGCCAACCGTATAACTCTCCACGCAAGATGTCACGCTGAAGGCGACCGCCACAGAGAGGGTGCTCATCAGAAGTGCCTTGCCGAATTTCGTAAACTTCATGCGATTCCTTCATCCTGGTCCGGCGTCCGCCGCCAAGTTTGATCGTTCCACAGCAGAGCTGGGTTGGGATGGGTCCCTGATGCATTGTAAAAGCCAAGGGTCTGTTGTGCCTAGTTTCCCCGTGAGACTGTACACAATGCGCACAATTTGATGTAATTCCAAACCCAGCAAGGCTTGCAACTGCACCCGGAAGGCCGGAGACAGGGATTTCGGGTGCGTTCTCGGTTTGGACGCCCTCTGAGCGACAAAGGTCACCGGATGGAAGACGAGAAAGGTGGGAGAGGCCGTCTGGCAGGGCGCGGGGATTGAGGCCTGCGCTCTGCCAGACTTGTGCCTACCAGACCCGGCAGGAGTTCGCCGGATACATGGGCTGGCCTTTCTTGCAACCGAAGGCTTTGCCGAACTCGTCGAAGTTCTGCACCGCTCCGTTGGTGCGCCACCGGCCCGGCGAGTGGGGATCGGTGAGCGCTGATTGCCGCGCCGACTGCTCGGTCTGGTTCTGGCACCAAACCTGGCCGAAGCCGATGAAATAGCGCTGCGCCTCGGTGTAGCCGTCGATCTTGTCGTTGATGGACTTGCCTTCCGCGGCCAGCGTATCGAGAAGTGCCATCCATGCGATGCGCAGGCCGCCGTTGTCGGCGGTGTTTTCGCCCAGCGTGAGCTTGCCGTTGAGGTGCTGAGCCGGTGTGTCGCCATGCGCGGGAGCAGCTTCAAAGCCGTTGTACTCGTTCACTTCGCAGTCGGTGCGCTCGACGAAAGCTTTGCGATCGTCGGCCGTTTGCCACTCGCGCAGATTGCCCTTGCCGTCGTACTTCGAGCCTTCGTCGTCGAAGCCGTGCGTCATCTCATGGCCGATCACCACGCCGATGCCGCCGAAGTTGACCGCCGTGTCGATGTTGGGATCGAAGAACGGCGGCTGCAGAATGCCGGCGGGGAAGTTGATGTCGTTCATCGGAGCGTCGTAATAGGCATTCACTGTCGGCGGACTCATGACCCACTCCTTTTCATCGACCGGCTTGCCCAACTTGTTCAGGTTGTAGTCGCGCGAGAAGATCGCGTCGCGATGCACGTTGCCGATCAGGTCGTCGCGATTGACTTTGAGAGCGGAATAATCGCGCCACTTTTCCGGATAACCGATCTTGTTGCGGATCATGTCCAGCTTTTCTTCGGCCGCCTTCTTGGTAGCGTCGCTCATCCAGGGCAGCGTCTTGATGTCGTCGCCGAGAGATTTTTCGAGCGCCGCGACCAGCTTATCCATGCTGTCCTTGGCCGCCGGCGGAAAGTTCAGCTTCACCCAGTCCTGACCAACCGCTTCACCCAGCGCGCGGTCAGTCATCGCGGTGCACTGCTTCCAGCGTGGCTCGGGCTCCTTCTGCCCTTGCAGCGTTTTGCCGAAGAATTCGAAGTTCTCGTCGAAGAAGGCCTTGGGCAAGTTGGTCGCCGAAGCGTGCAGCGTGTGCCAGCGCAGGTAGGATTTCCATGCATCGACCGGCTCCGATGCAACCAGTTCGTTGACCTCCTTGAAAAAGTTGGGCGTGGCCACGTTGAGTGTCGCGAACGGTCTGACTTTGATGTCCTTGAAGTAGACGGCGAAGTCGAAGTCCGGCGTGAGCTTCTCAAAGTCGGCGAGGGTGTAGATGTGGTAGCGGTTTTCCGGCTCGCGCAGGTCGGTGCGGCTGGTGGAGGCTTTGGCCAGTGCGGTCTCGATCTTCAACACCGCATCGGCTTCTTCCGCGGCGCGTTCCGGCGTGTCTCCGGCCAGCGTGAACATCTTCATCACGTGCTCGACATACTGCTTGCGGATGCCTTCGAAGCGCTTGCTGTCGACGATGTAGTAATCGCGATCGGGCAGCGACAGGCCGCCCTGGCCGATGCTGGCGATCTGCTGTGACGAATCCTTCTCGTCCTGCTGTACGCCGAAGCGGAACAGCGGCGCGGCACTGCCCTCGGCGGCCAGTTCGCCAATGAGCGTGCCCAGTTGGTGAGCGTCTTTGAGGTCGGCGATCTGCTTGAACGCCGGATCGAGCGGCTTCAGGCCTTTCTGCTCCACGAGGTCGGTGTTCATGCAGGCGGCAAAGAAGCCGCCAAACTGCTTTTCAAGCGGCGTCTTTGGGTCTTTCGCGGCCGCATCCAGCTCCTGCCAGAGCAGGTAGCGATTGCGCTCGCTGAGCAGGGAGAAGGAACGCGCCCAGCGCACCTGGTCGGAGGGAATGGGATTGTCCTTGACCCAGTTGCCGCAGGCGTACTGATAGAAATCCGTGCACGGGTCGGCGGTTTTGTCGATGGCTGAAAGGTCGAAGCTCTTGATGGCCGTCGGCGGCGCGGGCTTGGAATCGTCAGTCTGCGCGGAGGCAGGGATCTGCGCAACGATAGCCGCAAAAGCCAACGTCAGGGTGGAGACAAGGCGAAGAGGGTTCATGGAGGGTCCTTTGGGATGCAGAGGTCAACTGGCCGGATTGACGAACGCGGGGAGAGCGTCTGGATGGCCAGGATCGAAACTGAAGCAGCCAATCTCGTGCAGGCTCCGTTGCAGCAAAGCCTATCATGTGGGGTGCACTTCGATGAAGCCCCAGGGCTCAATCGGCCTTTGCGTATGTATCGCGGCAGAGCTAGCTGGGGCATATAGCGACCGGACTTCGTTTCATTTGCTACACTCCGAGGACAGTTCCCTGAGGAGACAAGCGCATGTTGAAGCGAGTGGGTCTTGCTGTTTTGTTTTTAGTGTCCGCAGTAGCATTGCAGGCTCAACCAGCCGCGCCGGCCGCAGCCAAGCGTACTCTGGTGCGCGCGGGCCATCTGCTCGACGTGAAGACCGGCAAGCTGCTCGACAACCAGACCATCGTTGTGGTGGGCGAGAATATTCAGTCGATCTCTCCAACCGCTCAGGTCGAAGCACAGGCCGGCGATGCTGTGGTCGATCTCGGCAGCCTGACGGTGTTGCCGGGCCTGATCGATGTGCACACGCACCTGACGATGAACACTAATTTCGACCCGTTTCTCGAAGTGACCTCGACCGACGCCAAGGAGGCCATCAACGGAGTGGTGAATGCGCGTACCACGCTGATGGCTGGATTCACCACCGTGCGCAACGTGGGCGCTTACGGCTTTGTGGATGTGGACCTGCGCGATGCCGTGAATGCGGGCCAGGTTCCGGGGCCGCACATGCAGGTGAGCGGGCCTCTGCTAGGCATTACCGGCGGGCATTGCGACGACAATCTGTTGCCCATCAAATATCACGCAGTGGGGGACGGCGTAGCCGACGGCATAGCCGAGGTGCAGCACAAGGTCCGGCAGAACATTAAATATGGAGCCGACCTGATCAAGATTTGCGCCACTGGCGGCGTGCTTTCGAAGGGCGACGATCCGCAGGCCTCTCAATACACGCTGGAAGAGATGCAGGCCATTGTGGCCGATGCGCACCGGCTGGGCCGCAAGGTGGCGGCGCATGCCCATGGCGCGCAGGGAATTTTATGGGCCACGGAGGCCGGCGTCGATTCGATCGAGCACGGCAG
>JBEKVS010000283.1:0-8100 GCA_049513795.1 Occallatibacter sp.
CCGGCTTGGCCGCACCCACCGCAAAATGGGCGGCCCGCGAAATAATGGCCGCGGCAATCACAGCGTTGAGCCCACTGAGGAAGAAAATCGGAATGATGGGGATGGTTGCGCCAATAGCCGTCGAGAGCGCACCGGAACTGGCCGAAACCAGTGGGTTGCTCAGCGCTTCTTCCGACGACCCCAGCCGCTCACTTGAGAGCGCTCGCAGCAGCTGCTCGGGGTCGCTGGCAATGTGGTTCACCATGTGCAATGCGTCAGCTTCAGGCAGCCCCTTCACCTGGTAGTAAAGCGAAAGCAGTTCGCGCGCCTCGGGTCCATTCATCTGAATGGCATCGCGCTCGCGCGCCACTTCAGCCTGATAGATCTCCCGCTCGCTCTTGGCGGCTAAATATGCCCCGGACCCCATACTCAGTGCAGACGCAATCATCCCCGAAAGCCCAGCCAGCAGCACATATTTGCTGTCTCCCGCCGTCGCGCCGGATACTCCGGAGACGATACCGAAGATTGCCCCCAACCCATCGTTGACCCCATAAATGGCATCGCCTATCCACGCACCCGCCTGCTTGCGTCCCTGGTTGCGCTTGGCCAGCAACTCTTCCAAAACCGCCTTGGGATCGATCCTGGGCGTCCCGGCGGGCAGCGTGTAATGGCCGCGCAGCAGGGAGCCAAGCTCGCGGTAGTGGTCCTTCTCATCCTCGATGACATGGTCGAGAATGGCCATTGAGCCCTCGTCGCCCAGCGCCTTGAGCTGCTCTCCATAACTGGCGATGTGACGGCTTTCTTCGATCTCCAGGCGGCGCAGGGCCATGCGCACACCACCGGCCCGGTTGGCCAGAGAGTCCGCTTCGCCGCCCGGCTTGCCCGTGTAAATCGGATCAGGGCCGCCAAGGTCGCGGATGCGCCCGCCCCACAGTTCGGCGTGCTCCAGCTCGGCTGCGGCCAGGTGCCGCAAAACCTGGGCGCGCACCGGCTCGGTGTCCCTCTCAGCCAGGGCGAGGTAGGTGTAGTATGCCTCCATTTCGGCCTGCCAGTTTTCTTTGAGAGCCGCCAGAACCTTCTTCAGCCGCGCTCCGTTCATCGCCGCAGTGGCCACAGGTCTTCCCTCGCTTTTCTAAGAGAATAGCGGAACTTAGGCTGCCAGCGATACCCTTCTCGCGGATCGCCGACCGCGTGGAGAACTCGCGTCCCGGCCCGCCACTTCCCCCGCATAGGGTTTTCCGTATAGTGTTGTGTGCAGCCTTCGGCCAGGTTCCGCTGGAGCGGGGAACAGCCAGCGGCAGATCCGGACAGCCGTGCCAGGAGCACAGACGCTCCCGTTGTGCGGAAATAGATGGTGACCGGGCGAAACCTTTTGTGCAATTGGAGATCAGACCTTTTATGGCCACACAAACCAAACCATCGTCGGCGCTTACGTCACCCGGATACCTCATCCCGTTTATCACTGTCACGGCGCTTTTCTTCATCTTTGGGTTTATCACCAACCTGAACATGGCCCTGGTGCCGCACCTCAAGTCCATCTTCACGTTGACTTACGCGTGGGCCATGCTGGTTGAGTCGGCGTTCTTTCTGGCCTATTTTGTGTTTTCCGCTCCCACCGCCAAGCTGATCGAGGCCATCGGCTACAAGCGGACCATGGTGGTGGCGCTTTTCATTCAAGTCGTCGGCTGCCTCCTCTTTGTCCCAGCGGCCAGGCTGGTCAGCTTCCCGCTCTTCCTCAGCGCCGTGTTCGTAGTCGGCGCAGGCGTCACGGCTCTGCAGACATCGGTCAATCCCTACGTCTCGATCCTCGGACCGGAGCACACTTCCTCCATCCGCCTCAACCTGGCCCAGGCTTTCAACTCCATCGGCGGCTCCATCGCCCCGCTTATCGCCGGCAAATACATCCTCACCGACCCCGCGGCAATGGCGTCCGCGGCAAGTGTGGCCGATACCGTGCGCGTGCCCTATATCCTCATCGCCGCCGGCCTTCTGCTGTTGGGATTGGCGATCGCTATGATGCACCTGCCCCAGGTGGTGCAGACGCAGGCATTTCGTCCCGGCAAGGACGGCGATCCCATCCTGAGCCGCAGCATCTGGAGCTACAGACACACCGTGCTCGGCGCCCTGGGCATCTTCTTCTACGTGGGCGTGGAAGTGGGCCTGGCTTCGATTGCCGTCAACTACTTCAAGCTGGAAGGCATGAGCAGCGCCAAAACTGCTTCCTACATGCTCACTCTCTACTGGCTGGGCGCGTTGGTGGGCCGCCTGCTCGGCGCCGGCATCATGACCAAGGTCCCGGCCGGCAAGCTGCTAGGAATCTTCGGTATCGTCGCCGCTGTGCTCATTACCATCTCCATGTTCACCAGCGGACAGGTAGCCATCGTCACGCTCGTTCTTTGCGGCTTCTTCAACTCGGTCATGTTCCCCAACATCTTTACCCTGGGCATTGCCGGTCTTGGGCCGATGACCAGCAAAGGCTCGGGGCTCATCATGACCGCGGTGGTCGGCGGCGCCGTGATTCCCCCGCTCATCGGAGCCTTGGCCGACAAGGTCGGCATCCAACATTCGTTCGTCATCCCCATGATCTGCTACCTCTACATTGCGTATTACGGGCTGGTGGGCTCCAAGCCAACCCGCACCATCACCGCGTAAGGCAAAATCCCGGCCGGCTAAAACGCGGCGTGTCGCGAGGACAACGCGAGGACAATTTGAACGTCTTCGCGGAAGGCTGCAGACCTCGGCCTGCGGTTTCACTGCCCCGGGCAGATTTACGTTAAGATGGGTGCGCTTCCAAACAGCGCAGCCATGGTCTCTCTAAAAAAATCGCGCCCGCAGCGCCTGGCCGTCGCCGTCTTCGTCACGCTGGCCCTTCTGCTGCTCTTGCTTCGACTGTTTGTCGCTGTGCATGGACGCGGCAGACTCGGCCAACGAAGCACGCAAGGGGACGACTCTGCGCTTATTCCGGTGCATGCAGCGTTCAGCGATGCAGCAGCACCCAACAACCAGCGCGCGCTAACGGCCAAACCGGGAATAGCCGAACCTTCAAAGGCCGCAACTCGGATGGCAGGCCCCTGGACCGACCGCTTCGCGGATGGAACCCCGGACTCTCTTCGCCTCACCGACCCCGCCGATCAGGCCGCCTTCCGCCTCTGGTTTACGTCCATCGCCGACTTTCAAGCGGTTCGCCCGCGTGCCGAAGTTCCGGCCGAAATCATGGATTGCGCCAGCCTTCTTCGCTATGCCTATCGCGAGGCTCTCAAGCGCCATGACGGCACCTGGTTCGCCGCAACCGGCATGGAAGTGGCCGCGCCGCCAGGCGACATCCGCGCATGGCATTATCCTGAGACACCGCTCGGCGCAGGCCTCTTTCGCGTGCGGCCGGGAAGCTTTCAACCGGCAGACGCCACGGACGGAACCTTTGCCCAGTTCGCCGACGCCAAGACGCTCATCCGGCGGAATGCATACTTCGTCACGCGCGATGTCCGCCAGGCCGAGCCAGGCGATCTTCTCTTCTATCGCCAGTTTGGCCAGTCTTCTCCTTGGCATTCCATGATCGTGACCCGCATCGGCAGCCAGCCCGCCGTGGTCTACCACACCGGCGAAATCCATGGCCACGACGGCGAGTTGCGGCGCATGACATTGATTGAGTTGCTTGACCATCCGCAACCGCAATGGCGGCCTGTCTCTTCCAATCCCAACTTTCTCGGCGTCTATCGATGGAATATTCTGCGAGGCAGTTTATGAAGCTCTCTTCCAAAGTCAAACCCGCCGATTTGAAGGGGCGAGGTCTCCCACCCTTGGCACAAAGACAAAGACGTGCCAAGGATGGGGCACCCGCGCTCCTCTGGCTGTCAGCGATTTTGATGTTGATCTGCGCCGCGCTTCCCGCCGCAGCCAAGGATGCACCGCGCTCCTTCTCGCTCTCCACCACGCGCACCTTTGCGCCCGGCGAGAGCGTCAAGATCCAGCTCCTCGCGCACAATGTCCCCGCGCTCGAATTTCGCGTCTACAAAGTCAACGACGCCCAGAAGTTCTTCGCCGGTCTCAAAGACCTGCACAGCTTCGGGGTCGAAAGCCAGTCGCCCAGCGAGCAGATCGACCAGCGCACATGGATCGAGCGCATCCACGACTTCAAAGCGCACATCTGGTGGATGGTGCGCCGCTTTTTTCGCGGCCAGTTCACCGATCAGGCGCGGGACAGCTTTCGCGAACAGCAGGCGGGCATGGGCAAGCGCAGCCGCGTAGTCGGCGCAGCGGAGTTCGCGCAGATCCCCATCCTCAACGAGAGCCAGCTTGTGGCGCGATGGAAGCTCGAAACGCCGCCCACCATCGTCAGCGAAACGCAGCAGCTACCCATCGACGGCCTCGCCTCCGGCATCTATCTGATCGAAGCCACCGACGGAACCTACAAGGCCTACACGGTCGCGATCGTCACCAGCATTGCGCTCGTCGAACGGACGATCTCTGGTGCCGGCTCCGGCGCAGGCAGCGGCCAAGCCAGCGTTTACGTCGCCGATCGCAAGACCGGCGCGCCCATCGAGAAGGCCGATGTCGCCCTCTGGACCGGCGCCAAGCAGCAAACATCCGGCCAGACGGGCACGGATGGCCTCGCTACCTTGACCATGGCTTCGAGTGCCGCTGCGCCCGTCGGCGGCCCCGAGCCGGAGAACATCTGGATCCTCGCCCGCCACGGCAACGACGCAGCCTTCGTCACGCCATGGAGCTACAACTTCGCACCCAACCAATCCAGCGATCTCAAGGCCTACGTCTACACCGACCGCCCCGTCTACCGGCCCGGCCACACCGTCCATATCAAGGCAATAGTCCGAAAAGAGAAGGACGACGCGCTGAATCTGCCCGACGTGAAGTCGCTGAAGCTGAAGGTCACCGACGCCGACAACAAGGTCGTGCTTCAGCAGGAAGCTGCTGTCTCCGCGCATGGCACCGTCACCGCCGATCTCACGCTGGCAGCCGATGCCGGCCTCGGCTACTACTCCATCACTCTCGACAACGTGCAATCCACCTCCGGCAACTTCTACGTTGAGGAGTACAAGAAGCCGGAGTACCAGGTCACCGTCAAGCCGACTGCATCGCGCATTCTTCAGGGCAATGCGATTCAAGCAACAATCGAGGCGCGCTACTTCTTCGGCGAGCCAGTCGCCAACGCCAAAGTCAAATACGTCGTCCACACCACCACGCATTACTGGTGGGACCAGGATGAAGCCGATGCCAGCGACTCCGGAGGCGAGGGAACCGACGAAGCCGGCGGCGAAGAAGTCGACGACACCTACGGCGCAGCCGAGCAGCAGGAGCACGATGGCGTGCTCGATGCCAATGGCCGCCTGACGGTTTCGATTCCCGTGGCCGTCGACAGCAAGCACGAAGATCAGGACTATCGAATCGAAGCCCGCGTCACCGATGCCGGCGAGCGCGAAGTCGCGGGCCACTCGACTGTCCTCGCCACCTACGGCAGCTTCCGCGTAAGCGCCGAGCCCACCAGCTACGTGTTCAAGACCGGCGACCCGGCGCGCGTCAAAATCACCGCGCAGGACTACGACAACAAGCCCATCCAGACCGCAGTGCACATCGCCGTCAAGTTGCAGAAGTGGGATTCAACCACGCATGAGCAAACCGAAACTCAAGTCACCAGCAGCGACGCGCAGACCGGCGCCGACGGCACGGCGCTGGTCACGCTCGATGTCGGCAACAAGCAGAGCGGAGACTTCATCGTCGTCGCCAGCGCTCAAACACCGGAGAAGCGCACCGTCATCGGCCGCACCTGGGTGTGGATCTGGAACGGCGGCGGCGAGTGGTACAACCAGAACACCCAGGCGCAGATCGTCGCGGACAAGAAGTCCTATCAAGTCGGCGACACCGCGCACCTGCTTCTCGTCACCGGCCTCAAGGAATCCTGGGCCGTTGTGACGGCTGAAGGCGACAGCCTGCAATCGCGCCAGTTGCTCCACGCCACCGGCGAGAGCTTCGCCTTCGATGTGCCCATCACAAAGTTAGCTCAACCAAACCTTGTTGTCAGCGCCGTCATCGTTCACGACAACCAGGTCGTCACGGCGCAAAAGAGCCTGAAGGTCCCTGCAGTCGAGCGAACACTGACCATCACCGCAACGCCCGACAAGCAGAAATATCTTCCAGGCGAAAAAGGCAGCTTCGATGTGCTGGCTCTCGATTCAACCGGCAAGCCAGTCGCAGCCGACCTGAGCTTCGGCGAGGTTGATGAAGCGCTCTATTCCGTGCGTCCCGATGAGAGTGGAGACATCGTCGCCGCCTTCTATCCGCGCCGCAACGTCTATCTCAACCCGCAGTCGTCGTTCGAGTTTTACTTCAGCGGCCAGGCAGGATTGAAGAGCCCGGCGCTCGCTCAGCTTGCGACCGCTCTCTACCATCCGCGTCTCGCGCAGGTGAAGCCGGGTTCCGATCTCGTCGTTCCCAAAGTGCGCAAGGCCTTTCCCGACACGGCCTACTGGAATCCCAACGTGCACACCGGCGCAGACGGCCACGCCAAAGTCGAATTCAACTTCCCCGACGCGCTCACCACCTGGCGCACCACCATCCGCGCCATGACCGACGATGGCAAAGCCGGCGGCGTTGTCACGCGCGTTCTCGTCCGCAAGAACTTGATCGTGCGTCTCGCCGCTCCGCGCTTCTTCCGCCAGGGCGATGAGGTAACTCTGCGCGTCATCGCGCATAACTATCTTGAGACCGCCAAGGATGTGACCTTCGCTCTCGACGTGACTGGAATCCAGGCCATCGGCGGCCAGCAGCAAACCATCAGCGTACCCGCCAAGGGCGAGAGCTTCGCCGAGTGGCGCGTCAAAGCGCAGACAACTGGAAACGCCGTCCTCACCTCAAAGGCGCTTACGAATGAGGAGTCCGACGCACTCGAAATGACGCTGCCCGTGCGGGCCTTCGGCGTTAAGCAGCGGGCGGCGGGCTCGGGTGTTATCTTCTCCGGCGCAGGCCAGGCGAATTGGGCATCGGCTTACCCCGCCGACTCCGACGTTGGTACGCGCGACCTCACCATCACCGTAGCGCCCAGCGTAGCCGGCACAGTCTTCGATGCGCTCGACTATCTCACGTCCTATCCATACGGATGCACCGAGCAGACCATGTCCAGCTTCCTGCCTGACGTGATCGTGGCGCAGGCCGTCGACAAGCTGCATCTCAAACCGCCCGTCGATCGCGTCACTCTGAATGCCATGGTCCGCGCAGGGCTTGAGCGTCTCTACAGCTTTGAGCACGACGATGGCGGCTGGGGCTGGTGGCCCGACGACGCCAGCCGCGTCTTCATGACCGCCTACGTGGTCAGCGGGCTCAGCCAAGCCAAAGACGCCGGCTTCAAGATCGACGACGATCGCCTCAACAAGGCTCGCACCTGGCTGCAGGCCGCACTCGCCGCGCATCCCGACATGATCCCCGACCTGCGCGCCTACACCGTCTACGCGCTCGCCACCACCGGCGGCGCACCGCAAGAGTCCCTCGAAGTAGTGTGGTCGAGCCGCGCCAAGCTCAGCGACGAAGGCCTGGCCCTCGCCGGTCTCGCCCTTCACGCGGCCGGCGATCCACGCGCCAAGCAAGCCGCCGAACTCCTTGAGAAGAAAGCCAAAACCACCGACACCACCGCCAACTGGTCGGGCAACTACGACGAACTGCTCGACTACTGGGGCGACACTACACCCGAGACGACCGCCTTCGCCCTGAAGCTGCTGGTGCTCGAAGACAAATCCAGCGGCCTGCTTCCCAAAGCGGCCGTCTGGCTTGCCGGCAACGATACCGGCGGCTTCTGGGAATCCACCAAGCAGACCTCGATGGTGATCCAGGGCCTCACCGATTACCTCGGCCTCAGCGGAGAACTCGCCAACAACTCCGATATTGAAGTGCTCGTCAACGGCGCAAGCGCCGGTAAGCGACACTTTGCTCCGGCAGACGCATTCGCTCCGCCGTGGAAGATCACCGTGTCCGCCGCCCAGGCCGGCGCAAATCCGAAAGTCGAAATCACGAAAACCGGCAACGGCATCACCTACTGGTCCGCGCAAAGCTCCTGGTATTCGGCCGATCCTAAACTGTCGCAGCAAGGCAAGGTCTCGCTCAACATCGCGCGCGACT
>JBEKVS010000284.1:0-14353 GCA_049513795.1 Occallatibacter sp.
AAACTGAGGCTTCCAGCGCATCTCGACGATGTTCGCCCCGAAACGAACGTTCTCCCAGGTGATGTACATCGCCTCCTGCTCTCTGAATCCTGTCATCAAAAGGAAGTCATACAGCATCCGGTGGTACAGAGAGCAAACGCTATAGAGGTCGGTCAGCTGATCGTCCTCGAAAATTTCCACTTCCGTTTCCACGTATCGCGGACGATCATTTTTTCCGAGCAGCTTGGGCAGGCCCTGCGCCTCGAGGAACGTCATCACGCATGTGAATTTGTTGAAGACCGTTCGCGGCGCGAGCTTCTTCCTGTCGCGGAGGAAGGCGCAGAAACGCAGCAGATCGATCCGCTCGATCTCGTCCACGCATTTCTTATCGCAGGATTGCTGGAAGTAGGTGAAGGACACTTTGTAGCCCTGCCACGTTTTGTCCTGCCGTGAGAGTTTGATCTCCTCCAGAAAATCGGCCATGGCAGAGCGAAGCTGAAACCGGTTCGGGTCGTCTTTGGGCACCTGGACTTCCAGCCCCTCGGCTCGAGCCTCCAGTTCCTTGATTTTGCGAATCTGGCTGTTGAAGGCAACCGCTGCGTCCCTGCCGACGGAGAGCCGCTTGCGCCGGCCATTCTCGCGCCACTCAAGATAGTAGGAGCCTCCTGGGTGTTTTTCCTGATGGCCGTCCACTATGACCCAGTCAGCTTTGATCCTCCCGCCGCTGTTCACAACAACGGGGCAGTAACGGTCCCAGACTTGAGTTACGATTCGTTTGGTGACATTCACTTCCATGGTCATCTCCTGGCCAAAGCGGTACCACCCTAGGTACCACCCGCCGGAGACTCAGTCCAATTTGTTGATATAAAATCTCTTTTGGGAAAAGGGCAAGCGAGTTCGAATCCCTCCGCCCCGACCAGCATAAAGTATTGATAATAAAAGCGATATTGGAGATTTCTGCCCACGCGCCTGCTTTTTCCGCTACATGACTGTAGTCGAAATTGTAGCGGTCGCCGTTTCGGAGCATTTCCAGAGAATCAGCCAAGTAATTTTCCATATCTGGCTCGGACCTATGGACGCACATCGCAGCTGTCGCAACTGTGCTGACTATTGTTTCGGTCGAACCCGGTCTGCGCGCCTGTCTGTTCGGAATTGGACAAATGCGCGCGTATGCGCGCCGCTGTCGCTCACGCGCCAATTTGGAAAAACCGGAATCGAACTGGAAGACGATCATGCTATTCACAATCCTTACGCGAGTTGCCAAGCTATAACTACATCAAGGTTTGTAGCAGTCGAAAGGGTCGGGGAGCCATCATTCAACCAGCAGCCAGACTTAAAATTTCCACCCGCCAATACAGGTCGGTTGATCCCATCATATAAGCTCAATAAAATGCAGCATCTTCCCACACAGCCGTACAGGGGAACCCGAGATTTCTTGCCCGAAGAGATGTCGGTCCGCACGCAGATCTTCGAGAAACTATACCGCACTGTCGAACTGTTCGGCTTTCGGCGGTACGACGGTCCAATTCTAGAATCTGCAGCTATTTACGAGGCGAAATCTGGAGAGGAAATTGCGAATCAGCAAACGTACCGATTGACAGATAAGGGAGGACGCGAACTCGCACTGCGCCCAGAAATGACCCCGTCAGTAGCACGAATAATCGCAGGGCACCAAAACGAAATAGTCTTTCCAGCCAGATGGTATAGCCACGTCAATTGTCATCGGTACGAGAGACCCCAAAGAGGAAGGGTCCGTGAGCATTGGCAGCTCAATGTAGATATTTTTGGTAGCGAGGACCCCGCCGCAGAGATCGAGATATTCGACCTAATCGCCGCGCTCATGTCGGCGCTCGGTGCAACAGCCTCTATGTACGTCATCCGCGTAAATGATCGAGTTCTTGTAAATGCTGCGCTTGCTAATTACGTGAGCGTCAACCCAGAGAGTTTACCGGCTGTCGGTTTAGTGATCGACCGTTGGGAAAAAATCGATCCGGAAAAGCGAAATGAAGCACTTTCCGAGCTAGGACTCAATCCGAATCAGGTGGATCGGCTGGAGAAACTAATCAGCTTCGACTTGGACACATACTGCGAGGCCGCTGGGCATGAAGCCACTTCAAGGTCTCGAATAGTGAATATAATCCGCGATGGATTGACATCGGCTCCTCTTCGCTTTGATCCATTGATCATGCGTGGATTCGACTACTACACCTCGACTATATTCGAGGTGTTCGATCTGTCGCCCAATAACCGCCGATCCCTGTTTGGCGGGGGGAGGTACGACGACCTCGCCAGCCTGTTCACGGATCGCAAAATTCCTGGGTTGGGCTTCGGGATGGGCGACGTGACCACGTGGAATTTCCTCGAAAACAACTCACTGCTCCCAAAGCCGAACCTCGGACCTGACGTATTTGTTTTTTCCACGAGCGGTGATTATGCTCCTGCATTGCGGCGCGTCGTCCGATTGTTGAGGGGTGCCGGCATCCGGACTGCTCCAGCGCTGAACAATGCGAGCCTCAAATCCGGGCTGAAACTCGCTGATCGGCAGGGAGTTCGCTATTCGGTGATCATCGGCGAGAGCGAGTACGCATCAAACTCCATCTCCCTGAAGAATATGGCTAGCTCCAACCAGATCACAATTCCGGAAAGCGAACTTGTCCAACGGGTGAAAGAGGCCTTGGAACGAAATAGCGGTTGACTGAGTCATTCTCCGCGACGTCCGATAGGTCATCGAACGCAAGCGCATCGATGCGCTGGTGGAAGGACGGAATATGCTTGGTGGGGTGCCATTGGAATGAGTGAATGAATCCCCGATTCACATAACTGAGTCTCTGCGAGTAGTATCTTCCAATCGCCTCGAAATGCTGCTCAATAGGCTCGGTCAGGACGCACGAGTCCGCATCGAAGTGTGGTCTTCTCGCTTCATTGTCCCACCAGCCTCGAATCACTCGAACAAAGAAGAACTCACGCCCAGCTACGCTCCGTTCAAAGAGGTTCAATTCGTAGAATTCCACCCGTCCTCGGTTCTCGGTCGGACTATCGGTTTGAAAGAGGATGTTGTTCACAGGCGTGACTCGCCAGCTATTGCGGGGGACCTAACTTGATCAGCATCGCGCTCAACCGCGGATAGAGTAAAGCAAAAGACAGCGCCTGAGGCCGGTTCGGATTCGCACCAGATTGTGCCTCCGTGCCGCTCAATGAGCTTCTTGCAGGTGGCCAGACCAAGACCGGTTCCATTACTTCCGCGCCCGGGTGTCAGACGAGTGAAGGGTTCAAAGATCCACTTGAGCTTGTCTTTGGGAATTCCGATTCCATTATCGGCGACTGTAAATACACATGACGTTTCATCGCCAGTGGATGCGGCCCGATTCAGGGAGGAAACGTGAATGCAAGCTACAGGCTTGTCGCAGTACCGGATCGCGTTGGCGATCAGGTTTTGCAAAAGTTGAATGAGTTGCGGGACGTTGCCATTGACTGACGCCAAGGTATCCGCGGTAACGCTAGCCCCGCTTTCCTGGATCAGGGAATGGAGGTTGGCCGTGGCCGCCTCGAATACCTGGTTCATATCAACCACGCCAAATTCGACCTTCGCATCTGCCATGGTGTACTTGTGCAAGGTCTCGATGAGTCGATTCATGCGCCTTGATGTCTGGATCACCCAGTCGGCACATTGAAGGGCTTTGGTCAGATCCCCTTTCTGGAGCTTTTCACCCATGCGCGTTGCGTAGGTCTCAATTGAGCTGGCTGGCCCTCGCAGATCGTGAACCAGCACGCGGGCAAAATTCTCCAGTTCGTGTTGCTGCTGGAGGACCTTGCGCTGCAAGGCGCATTTCTTGAGCGAATTTTCAATGGCCAGCTGAACTGAAAATGGATTGATGCGAGACTTCGAAACGTAGTCATCTGCTCCGCGTTTCATGGCTTCAGCTGCAACCGTTTCATCTCCGTGGCCAGTGGACATGATGATGGCCATGTAAGGAAGTCTGCCGTGCAGAGCAGTGATGCCCTCCAGGCCATCCTCGCCCGGAAGCTGATAGTCGATGATCACGCAATCAAATTCGCATGCGTCACATGCCGCGACTGCGTCCTTGATGCTGGCCGACTCCGTGCACACGGCGGAAAGTCCGGATTGGCGGATGGCGCGCCTGATCTGCTTGCGATCGCCTTCATCGTCATCGGCTATCAAAATTTGCAGGACTTGGTCGTTCATACTCCGCTCCACAGGTACGACGGTCATGGCATTTCGACGATGCGCCAGTAGCTGTCCACAAGACTGAACAGCTTGAGAAAATCCTCGCCGGCCTTCTCTTTGAGAATGTAGCCGGTCACGTTCAGGGAGTAGGCAGCCTGCTTGTCCTCCGCACGGTTCGATGTGGTGAGCATGAAGATGATGGTGTCGTGCAGGACCGGATCTTCGCGGATTGCCGTCACCAGTTGAATCCCGTCCATGCGCGGCATGTTCAGATCGACAAGCAACAGGTATGGCGCTTCGAGGCGCGGCGTTCGATCGCTTCCCCTCAGTATTGCCATCGCTTCGATGCCATCCAGCGCCCGCACGATTGGATTGGCGATGCGGGCCTTCTGGAACGTGCGCACTACCGCCTTGGCGTCGCCGTCGTCGTCCTCGACCAGCAGGATGCGGATTGGGTTGGGGGAAGGGTTTGCGGGCCATGTCATGATGTTTCTCCAATTCGCGCGAACGTGTGTTTTGCCTGGTTGGTGCTTCCGTTGTCTTTGGGCCACGTGAAGCTGAACGTGCTGCCCAGTCCAACTGCGGACTGCAACTTGACCTCGCCGCCTGCGAAATCGACGTGCTTGCGCACCATGGCCAGGCCCATGCCGCTGCCTTCCACCTGATCCCTGGGCTTCAAGGTCTGGAACATCTTGAATATCTTCTCGTGGTACTGGGCCGGAATGCCGGGACCATCATCCTTGACGCTGAAGCGCAACATTTCTCCGAGATCTTCAACGCAAATCTCAACGCGGCCTGTCTTCTTGTCGTGATGCTTGATGGCGTTCGAGATCAGGTTGATGAGAATCTGCTGCAAGGGCATGCGAAATACCTCAATGGCGGCGAGGGTGGAGTTGGCGTCGACAATGAAGCCTTGGGGAAGTGAAAGCAGTCCCTGTATGTTTTCCATCAGCACGGTTCCAGAGATTGCTTCCGTATGGCGGTCGTCCGTCTCACGGCCGATGCGCGAGTATTCAAGCAGATCGTCAAGCAGCCTGTCCATGCGCCAGACGCGGCTACGCAGCAGGTTCATGTTCTCCCGGGTTTCACCTGTCAGATGTCCCGCCAGGTCTTCTTCGATCCAATTGGAAGCATTGTGGATTACCCGCAAGGGCGCCTTTAGATCGTGAGACGCGGCGTAAGCAAAGGCATCCAGTTCCTGGTTACTGCGCTCAAGCGCCTGCGTGTAGCGAAGCGACTCTTCAGCGGCAAGCTTGCGTTCGGTAATATCTCGGGTCACCTTACCGAAGCCGCGCAATTGGCCTTTCGTGTCGAACAGAGCGGTTATGACAACATTCGCCCAGAATCTTGACCCGTCCTTTCGCAAGCGCCAGCCTTCTTCCTCGTAGCGCCCGGTCTTGGAGGCTATTTCCAACTCGCGCGTGGGTTTGCCTGCCGCAATCGCATCCTGCGGATAGAACCTGGAAAAGTGGGACCCGATGACTTCATGCGCCCGATAACCTTTTATCTTCTCTGCCCCCTCGTTCCAGGTCGTCACCAGTCCGTCGCAGTCGAGCGTCAGAATTGCGTGATCCTTCACGCCCAGGATCACACGCTGTTCATTTTCGATGCTTAGCCGCAGCGCCTCTTCAGCCTGCTTGCGGGCTGTGATGTCCATGTTGGTTCCCACCATTCTCAAGACGGTGCCTGCGCGATCGCGGGTCATCTTCCCGGTGGCCTTGATGTGGTGAATGCTGCCGTCATCCCAGACGTTTCGAAACTCAATGTCGTAAGGCCTGATTCCCGAAATGCAATCCCGGAGCCCTGATTGCACCGCTGCGCGGTCCTCCGGATGCACACGCCCCGCCCAGAATTCGAGGTCGAATCTCCTTTCACATTGCGGCTCGAGGCCGAAGAGCTCGTAAATCAACTTGTCGCAGTTGAACGTTCCGCTCGAAATGTCCCAATCCCAAATGCCGATGCCGCAACTCTCGGCGGCCAGTGCTGTGCGCAGATTGGCATTTTCGAGAGCCTCTGATTCAGCAACCCGCGCGGTGACATCCTGGAAGGCACCCACCAGCCGGACCGGTCTGCCGTCGGCAAACTGAACGGTACCCTTCACGCGCGCCCATATCCTGCGCCCATCGACGCGAATCACCGGGACAACCACTTCCCAGTCCTTGCCGTTGGCCATGGCTTGCTCAATGGCAGCGCGAATGACCGGCCTGGCTTCCGGAGCGAATCCGTGAAGCCGGCGGGTTTCGTCCGACCAGGTCACCTCATTGGTGAGTAAATCAAGCTCCCAGCCCCCTACGCCGGCCAGTTGGCCGGTACGATTGAGAAGATCCTTGGTCTTGCGCAGCGCCAGTTCCTGCCGGCTTTTCTCGCTTATGTCTCGCACCAGCCCGACGAAAAACTTCTGCCCCTGAAGCGACATCTCGGTGACCGTCAATTCCATGGGGAAGGTCCGGCCCGTCCTGGTCAGGCCCACCAACTCCCGGCCAACGCCGATCACCTTGGACTTGCCGGTCGACTGGTGGCGTGCGAGATGGCCGTCGTGAGCTCCCCGATCCGGCTCGGGCATCAGCATCTTGATGTTCCGGCCCGCGGCCTCGCTTTCTTCGTACTCGAACATCTTCGACGCCGCCGGATTGAAACTGACGATTGTCCCCGTTGCGTCGATGGTGATAATTCCCTCCACAACGCTATTCAGGATGGCTTTGAGGCGAGCTTCCGCGTCCTTCAGCGCCTTCTCCTGGCGGTTGCGCTCGCTGATGTCGCTATTGGTTTCGAGCACGCGGGCGGCCGCTCCCCCGCGCGCGTCTTGTTGCCCGGCGAGCGTCACGGGCTTTTTGATGGCCAACAACACAGCGCTTACTGCCAAAAATGAGACCAGCAAGAGCAACGCATTGACTGAGGCCTTGACCCTGCGGGCCGTATCGAGACGTTGCTCGCGAAGGCCCTCCTCGGCTGTTGCGAACGCCAGGTGAGCCGCTCGAATCCGATCCATGGCAGCCTTGCGCAGCAACTGCACGTGCTGATTGGAATTTTCCGCGAAGAAGTCGGGGGACTTTCGTGTGTACGATGTACCTGGGTTGGATACGCGCAACCAATCGGAATACATGGCATGAATTCCCGCCAGCCTTACCTGCTGGGCGGGATTATCCGCAACCAGCCGATTCAGTGTGTCGAAGCGGAGTTCCATCAACGCACTTGCCTCTTTGTAGGGTTGCAGAAAAGTCTCGTCTTCCGTGAGCAGGAAGCCGCGCACACCCGTCTCCATATCGATGTTCAGCCGCAACAGATCCTGGTCGCCGGCGATGACCTCATCGGAATGATCGATCCAATGCAGGGCTCTTCGCAGGGCGAGAACTTCCCAACCAAGCACCAGCATGATGGAAAGAAAAGCGAGAATTACGACGTTGAAGGCTCGACGCGTCGTCGATCTAGAAATGTTCTTTCTCATGAGCCTCCCGAGCCACCTTTCCGAGTCTTCAAGCAATCTCATCGGCGGGAGGGACGTAAGCTTCAGTGCAGGGAGCGCTGGCCGGCCGATAGACGACCGGATCTGTTTTGGGAACTGAGGGACGGGGGCGAATCCCTCCGCTCCGACCACTGGAATCAATTGGCGGCTGGGCCGCGATGGCGCCCGGCAGACTGTTACGGCCTGGCGTTGGCAGGAATAAGCAGATTCAAGGCCTGCGGCACAATCTCTATTCTTACCGGCAGATGGCCGAGTAACTCTCCATCGGCTTCCGCGAAGACGCGGGTTCGAGACCGATTGCGCGGCCGGCACTCCACCGAGACAGCATCCAGCAACTCGACTTGACGCGAGAAGGTCTGCCGGCCGAATAGGACTGCCAGAAGAAAACGGAAGTACTGATAGCGGCTGCGGGTCTTGAAAGCCAACAGGCGCAGGCCGTCGTTGTGCAGGGTAGCGCCGGGAGCCAGGTTATGGAGCACACCGCCGAAGTCGCGAATCCGCACGGCAAGAAGCTGAGAGATCTCCACGGTCCTCGGGAGGCAGGTGCCGCATTCCTCAAAGACCGCTTCAAAGAGCGGGAAAGAGTGTGTGGCCCAGACGCGCAGCGCCTCGACAAGATAGAGGGCGTAACCGAGTCGCCGTTTCCTGCCTGCGTCAAGGCGGGAAAGGAACAGGGCATCGGCGCCCACCCCTGCGGCCACGGTAAAGTAAAGCGACCGCATATTTTCGGTGCCATTGCCAAATGAGATGCGCCCCACGGAAACGCACACCGGCTCCGCCGCCAGCAGTCTGCGCATGGCTTTGACGGGCGAGGTGTTCAGGCCCAGGTTTGCGGCCAGTGCATTGGCGGTGCCGAGCGGCAAGACTCCCAGAGCTACTTCGGTGCCGACAATCGATTGCAGCACCTCGTTGACGGTACCATCGCCTCCACAGGCAATAATTGTGTCGCAGCCCCGGCGCACGGCGTCCTCGGCGAGCGTCCCGGCGCTGCCGCGAGCAAGCGTCTCCACTGTCTCGGCATCAATGCCCGCAACCTGCAGCAAGGCGGCAGCCTGCTCCACCGCGCGCCTTCGCCGTGACGAGTATTGTCCAGAAGCCGGGTTATAAATAAGGGCGACACGCCGCATTAGATAGACTCTTTCAGTCGCTTGCACCTCGACCATGAGCGCAGGAATTGGCTTAGCTTCTATCTTATCGGAGATCGCCATCCGGAACAGATTGTGCTGTTGTTTGTCAGGCGCTGGCAAAGCTCTTTCCCGCCAGAGCGGGTCTCTCGAACCCAGAACTATAAATATGGTTGCGGAGTCCGAACCAATCGATTCGGAGAAATTCTCGGGAAGGCGGCTCGCGGTAAAAGCGCGGAGTTATCGATGGGTGATCCGGTTACTGGCCGACTCGTGATCCGATCACAGGTTATTTCTTCACGGACGTTTCGGCGTCAATCTCCTTCAGGTACAAGGCGCTCAGCGTGCCTTTGCTCTTAGCAATCGGCAGCAGGGTCGGATAAAACTGAGTGAATGTGGTATCGACGGCCGCGTGTTGCGCGTGGCAGCTATAACAAGCAGCCGTGGCCGGAATCATGGTGCTGGATTTGTCGTGCGCGCCAAAACCAAAGAATGCCCACTTCTCCGGAAAGTGCGCTTCATCCTTTACGTGAACCTCCACTCCCAGAAGCGCGGTCTGAAAGCGGCCAGCCTGGTTGATTGAGCCTTTCTGCTGCCCCTTGCGGTTTTCTAACACCAGCATGGTCTTATCCGGCCAGGTGCCCGTCTTGAGAAAAGACTGATAGGCCTCAGGATTAACAAAGACATTGTCGAACGTGTGGAAGTCATTCGTATCCCCGGCGGTCTTGGCGGTGTAGCTCATATCGAGGCCTGAGGAGAGATACACCCACTCCCGGTAGTGTTCTGGAAACTTGAGTTGAGCGTCGCCGGTATATTCCGGTTGGAAACCATGGATATCGGTGTCCTGTTGGACCGCGGTTGTGGCTGCCAGTAAAGATAGAAGTAATACTCTCGTAGTGTTGAGCACGTTATAGATCTCCTGTCTGTTGTGAGTCGAAGCTGAGGAAGGCTCTACACGCCTTGATAGACGTATGCGAGGAACTCTGTTGCGGGTCCCCATTTGGCGTCAAACGCTGCGTTGGGTCTGGCTGCAATGACATCATTGAGTGTCTTGCCTTGTTTCTTCATTTCAGCGACCTCGTCCCGCGTGGTGACCAGCATATCGCGATACTCGATGAGTTGCACCCTGTCGCCGACGCGGCCATGGCCGGGGATAATGATGGTATTCGCTGTGCTGGTGTTGAGATTGCGTTCGGTGGCCTGGATCATGCCGTTGATGTGGCCGCCGGTCGAATAGTCGATGAAGGGGTAGAGGGGGTTCCACCAGGTATCACCCGCGTGCAGTACGTCGGCGTCGGCGAAGTAGATGGAAATGTCGGTATCGGTATGCGCGGCGCCGTAATAGGCGAGTTCAAGCGTTGTGCCGTTGAGCTGCAATGTCTTCTTGTCGATGAAGGTTTCGGTGGGAATGGCGCCGGCGGGGGCGGGTGGAAACGACGTCTTCCAGGCGGCTACCGTTTGTGTGGTTGAGAGGCGCTTCTGGGTGTTGATGTGAGCCAGGATGACCGCGCCGGCTGCGTGCATCCATTCATTGCCGTCGGTATGGTCGATGTGCCAGTGGGTGTTGATGAGATGCGTAATGGGATCGGTGGACAATGCGGTGAGTGCCGCGCCGATCTGCGGCTTCGCGCTGGAGTAGCCGGAGTCGACAATGACCTTGCCGTCCTTGCCCGTGAGCACGGCGATGTTGCCGCCGGAGCCCTTGAGGACACTGACGTTTCCGCGCAGGCTCGCAGTTTTAATCTTTACGGCCGTCCCCTGGGCATCAAGAATGCGCGGGTTCAGCCATGCTGGGGAAACAAATGCACCGGCGGCCAGCGAAGATTGGGCGAGGAAGCTGCGCCGGGAAGATTGCTTGTGTTCGCTCATCCTGTTCTCCTGTAAGGCCGGTGGGTATCCCTCCGTTCCTAACTCGCCTTTACGAAGTCTTCGGGAGAATCGTCGAATGTCACCTTGTGATCCTGCATGCAGAAGTAGTAAGTCTTCCCCTTATAGACCGATTTAATTGCAGGATCGGCCTTCATCCCGCATACGGGGCAGAGTTTCTTGTCATCGTTGGTCGCCGGAGTGGCCTGGTCATCTGGTTGCGCCTTTTCTGCTTGGGCTTGTTCGGTGCTTGGGCTTGCGACCGCTTCCATCGTCAGCGACGGAATGGCGGTGGCAATCCCGAGTCCTGCTGCAATCCTGATCAGTTCCCTGCGATTCATTGCGGCCTCTCTATCGGTTGTGATGGGTAGCGTTTGTGCAGCCAGCGAGCCCGCGTTTGCTCACTCCGTACCTCGGCGCGGTAAATCCGGGGGCTGCGCCGTGCTTGTATTCAGTCTCCCTGCAAACGTGCTTGCGCGATAGGCCGTTCCCTGCACCTGCACGGCGAATCGCTGCATTTTGCCAAATGCAGTTGGGACTTGGGCTACGATTCCTACATGGGCCGGCACGCCATCCCCTCAAACTCGATTCCGTGGATATGGACCACGGCGATTTGGCTCGGCTTCGGGCTCGTCGATGCGCTGGACACGGTCTTCGTGATGCACGCCGAGGGCATGCACCACGCCTGGCTGATTCTCTTCGCCACGGTGATGTTCTCCTGGCTGCCGTGGGCCCTGGCCACGCCTCTCATCTTGCGTCTCAGCCGGGAGTTCCCGCTCGGGAAACCGGTGCGCATCCGCACCTGGCTCGTGCATCTCGCGGCATGCGCGTGTACGGCGTTGGCCTCTTCTGCCTGGACATCTTGCTTGTGTCTTCTTTTCAACCCGTATCTCGATCCTGCTCCACAACCCTATTTGCATCTCTGGTTCGTTAGTTTCTACAACGGGCTTCTCTCCTACACGGTTCTGTACGCTGCCATCCTGACGCTGAACTATGTCCTGGACTCCCGGGGGCGCCTTGCCATTCGCGAGGCTGAAGCCGCGCGCCTCAACGAGCAGCTCGTGGTGGCGCAGCTCCATGCCTTGCGACAGCAGATCGAGCCTCATTTCCTGTTCAATACGCTCAACTCCGTCGCCGGGCTGGTGCGGGAAGGGCACCATGACTCCGCCGTCATCATGATCGCCGAATTGAGCGATCTGCTGCGCCGCATGCTCGACGACTCCGGGCGGCAGCATGTGCCTCTGCAGGAGGAGATGGAGTTTGTGCGAAAGTATCTGGACATTCAGAAGGTGCGATTTACCGATCGCCTTCAAATCTGCGTGGATGTCCCCGGAGAACTCGATCTCGCCCAGGTTCCGAGCCTGATTCTGCAGCCCATGGTCGAGAACGCGATCAAACACGGTATCGCGAAGCGCGCGCAGGGAGGAACGATTCTCATCGCGGCGTCCCACCGCGACGGGGTGCTGACGCTCAGTGTCGGGAATGACGGCCCCAGTCTGCCCGCCAATTGGAACATCACGGGCCTCGGCATCGGCATCTCGAATGTGCGTACCCGCCTGCAAAGGCTCTATGGAGACGCCGGCGACATTTGCCTGCGGAATCGAAATATGGGCGGTGTGGAGGTCTCTGTTTCGTTGCCCTTCGTGCTTCTCCCTTCCACCGAAGGGCTTGAAGCATGAGCGCCGAAGAACAGCCCAGAAGCATTCGCGCCATGGTTGTGGACGATGAGGCCCTCGCGCGAAGCAATGTTGTCTTGTCGCTGCGCCTTCATCCCGAGATCGAGATCGTCAGTGAATGCGCATCGGGCATGGAGGCGCTCGCCGGCATTCGTCATGCGAGGCCCGACCTGGTCTTCCTCGACGTCGAGATGCCTGAGTGCGATGGGTTCGATGTGCTTGAGATGCTGGGCGGCGATCTGCCTCCAGCGGTCGTTTTTGTCACAGCTTACGACAAATATGCGCTGCGCGCCTTCGAAGCGGGAGCGCTCGACTACCTCTTAAAGCCCTTCGACAAGGGTCGATTCGAGCAAGCGCTCGGACGCGCCAAAGAGAGAGTCGCGCAAGCCAGGAACTCTCCGCGAATAAGAGAACACATCGCAGTGAAGAGCGGCGGGCAGCTTACGTTCATCAAGATGTCCGAGATCGACTGGATCGAGGCAGCGGATTACTACTCCTGCCTGCATGTGGGCGCAAAGTCGCACCTTCTCCGGCGCAGCATGGCGGAACTCGACGAAGAGCTGGATCAGTCGGTCTTCTGTCGGATTCACCGTTCGACCATCGTTCGGCTTGATCTCGTTCGCGGTCTCAAGTTGAACGAGAATGGAGAATACGACGTACTGCTCCACAATGGAACCAGACTGCGCATGAGCCGGCGTTATCGCAAGCAGCTGCAATCCCGCCTGGATCTCAACGGTATAAGCTAACGAGCTTCGGAACGCATGGAACGGGAAGCAGTCAGCGGCTTGGAAGTGGTTATTCAGCAGCTCGGAAGCCGGCAGCGTTCTCGCTGAGTCCGAGGGGCTCGCTGGCAAGGATTCGCTCCGTCTCCGGTACAGCACACCGATCCCGGCAGCGACTCGCGGTTGCAAGCTAAGTTGTTTAATTTGTTGATTATCTATCCTAATAGATTCTCCTGTCTTGGTCCCCTCGGCTGCCAACCGCCAAAAAATGCCGGAGTGCCCTGTCACAAAGTGGCGCGGCTCACCACTCTTCATCGGACAGTTGGAAACAAGATCGACATTTCCACTGGTTCAGAGAAAGGAAGACAAGTAGTTTTGAACCTTTCCCCGGGTCAGAATCGTGCTCGCTTCCTCTATGGCATGTAATGGAGCACCACTAACGATCAAATTCCAACAATGAAAGGATTAAGTATGAATATCAAGCGTATCTCTAAAATGCTTCTTCTGAGCGCCAGCATCGCGCTGGCGTCGTCTGCTCTGGCCCAGTCTGAGGATGATTCAATTCCGCAGCCGGGTCCAACCACGTTAACCCTGATCAACGGCTGGACCAACGCCCCCTACGCCACCAGCGATGCGGAAGTTGAGCTCGTCAACGGGATTGTGCACTTCAAGGGCGCCATCGCCGGCGGTAAGAGTTCAGAGGCGTTTGTGCTGCCGCCTGAGTTTCGCCCCTCGAGCTATGTCTACATCCCAATCGATCTCTATTATGCGCAAAACGGGCGGCTGGTTATTTATCCCACCGGGGAGGTAGTCGTCGAGGCGCAGAATTCGTTCAGCAATGCCGTGAACTTCACGTCGCTCGACGGTGCGTCTTTTGCCCTGAATAGCAGCGGATTCAAGTCTCTCACGCTGCTGAATGGGTGGCAGGACTACGGGGCCGGTGTCGCCAAGGCAGAGGTGAAGAACGTCAACGGGATTGTGCACCTCAAGGGCGCTATCGCCGGCGGTTCGAATGATGAGCCGTTTGTGCTGCCGTCCGGATTTCGCCCAGCCAAATTGGTCTACGTCCCGGTCGATCTGACCAGTGGCACCAACGGGCGGCTCGTCATTTATCCCGATGGGCTTGTATACGTCGAGGCGGAGGGTAATTCATTCGGCGATGCTCAGGGCTTCACGTCTCTGGACGGCGCCTGGTTCGTCGCCAAGGATAGCGGGTTTGATAAGCTCTCGCTGACGAACGGTTGGACAGACTACGAGTCCGGCACCGGTCAAGCGAAGGCGAAGATTGTCAATGGTATTGTGTACTTCCAAGGCGCCATTTCCACCTCCGGGAACAG
>JBEKVS010000285.1:0-8025 GCA_049513795.1 Occallatibacter sp.
CCGGCGGCGATGGCGTGATAGAGAAACGCCGAATGCATGGCTTCGCGGACTTTGTTGTTGCCGCGAAAGCTGAAGGAAATATTTGACACGCCACCACTGACTTTGGCGTGAGGAAGGTTGGCCTTGATCCAGCGCGTGGCGTTGATGTAGTCGACGGCGTAGTTGTTGTGCTCTTCCATGCCGGTGGCGACGGTGAGGATGTTGGGATCGAAGACGATGTCTTCGGGCGGAAAGCCGACCTCGTTCACGAGTATGTTGTAGGCGCGCTCGCAGATGCGGATTTTTTCGGCGTAAGTGGCAGCCTGGCCTTGTTCATCGAAGGCCATGACGATGACTGCAGCTCCATACTTGAGGACGGTGCGTGCGTTGGCGCGAAATCTCTCTTCGCCTTCCTTGAGCGAAATCGAGTTGACGATTCCCTTCCCTTGCAGGCATTTCAGGCCGGCTTCGATGACCTCCCACTTCGAGGAGTCGATCATGAAGGGGATCTTGGCGACTTCGGGCTCGCTCGACAGAAGCTGGAGGAAGCGGGTCATGGCGGCGACGCCGTCAATCATGCCTTCGTCCATGCAGATGTCGATGACGTTGGCGCCGTTCTCGACCTGCTGGCGGGCGATGCTGACGGCTTCTTCGAATTTGCCTTCCTTGACGAGGCGCGCGAAGATCGGCGAACCGGCGATGTTGGTGCGCTCGCCGATCATGATGTAGACGCCCGGTTGCTGCGTAAAGGGCTGCGATCCGGAGAGGCGAAGCGGCTTGAATTCTGGAACCGCGCTTACAGCTGCGTTCACGCGGCAACCTCGACGGGATGCAGCTTGCGCGGAGGCTTGCCTGATAGAGCTTGCGCGATGGCCGCAATGTGGGCAGGCGTGTTGCCGCAGCAGCCGCCGGCGATGTTGATGAGGCCTGCGCTGGCGAAGTCACCGAGGTAGCGGGCCATATCGGCGGGGCCGAGATCGAAGCCGGTCTCGGAGAGCGGGTTGGGCAGGCCGGCATTCGGGTAGCAGGAGATGGCCACGTCTGCCTTCTCGGAAAGCTCTTCGAGAAACGGGTACATCAGGTCGGGGCCGAGCGAGCAGTTGAGGCCGATGGACAAGGGCTTCGCGTGCTTGACCGCGTTCCAAAAGGCTTCGGTGGTTTGCGCGGAGATCATCGTTTCGCCGCCGCGGCCGACGGCGGCTGAGATCATGATGGGCAGTTCGCGCTTGCCGGCGGACGGGCTGCTTGAAGCGAGGCCGTCTTCATTGAAGACTTCGCGGATGGCGACGAGCGCAGCCTTGGCGTTGAGCGAATCGAAGATGGTTTCAACCAGCAACAGGTCGACGCCACCGGCGATGAGGGCGCGGACTTGATGCTTGTAGGCGGCCTTGACCTGGTCGAAGGTGACGACGCGGAAACCGGCATCGTCGGCGTCAGGTGAGTTGGAAAGCGAGACCGTCAATGGTCCGATGGCTCCGGCTACGAAGCGCTGGCGCCCGGTTTGGTTGGCGACGCGGTCGGCCCACTCGCGGCACTGGCGCGCGGACTGCTCGTTGATCTCCCAGGCCAGGTCGTTGAGGAACTTGTCGTCGACGATTTTCTGATAAAAGGCAGGATCCTTGCGGCCACCGCGCTCGCGTGGGTCTTCGACGAAGAATTCGCTCTGCGTGATGCTGGTGGCGCCGAAGGTGTTGGTCTCGATGATGTCCGCTCCTGCTTCGAGGAAGCGGCGATGGATATCGCAGATCATCTGCGGCTGGGTCAGCGAGAAGAGGTCGCCGTTGTTGAGCAGGTCCTTGGTGGAGTTCTGGAAGCGCTCGCCGCGGATGTCGGCTTCCTTCATGCCGTAGGTGCGGATGGTGGTGCCCATCGCGCCGTCGATGATGGCGATGCGATCTTCGAGGATGGCTTGAAGCGGATGCTGCGCGACGTCCGTCATGTTTCCCCCCAAGAACGGCTAACCCTTAGGATATACGACGGGGCAATTGGCGCACCGGGCGTGGGCTCTATGGGCCGCCTGCAACGGGGAAGCCTATGGCTCAACGTGATCTGCGTTGCCGAAAAAGGATAGGTCCGGATCGGCATACGACCCGGACCTATCTTGCTCAGGCTATGACCACGGGATCCGTCGGCTCATCCTCGAGATGACCGAAGAAGCGTGTCGTCGCCCGCGGCTACTTGCCCTGGCAGCAGCTTCCGCAGCCGTCAGAGCAGCAGCTTCCGCAGCCATCGGGGCAGCAGGTTTTGCAGCAGGCGGCCTTCAATTGCGCAGTCTGGCTGAAGGCAACGGCGGTAAAGGCGAGGACGAGCGAGAGAATAGCGATGGTGCGTTTCATGGATATCTCCTTCGACGTTGAAAATGATGGATTCAAACCTTGCCAAGGCGCGAACAGCGCTATGGCAGCATCGTTTGCACGGACGTCAGGAGGGGATCAAATGCGAAAGACCTGGAAGAGAATGTAGAGCGGGGGCGAACAAGCGACGAGTTTTGCGGGCACATGCGCGAAGAGAATACGGCCGGCCATGGGTACGCGCGGGGGAGGGGCAAGAAACGAGAGCATTGCGTTGGATCTGGGCTTCTTTCCGGTCGCGGAGCGGGAGACAGCTAGCGGTGAACCGAGGCGGCAGCAATCCAGCAGGCAGCCGGAACCAGCGCCGTGCTCGGGCATCTGGCAATCAGCCCCCGCGCCGTGGTGCATCATGGCGCAAGTTGGCGCACAGGGCGCGTTCAACGTGCGCGTGCCGCACGTCAACCCGGCCAGCGCAGGCTGGGCGGTGAGAATGGCGACCACAAAACCGGCTACGAATTGGAGCAGCTTCGTCATCCGCTTGAGCCAGAGTATTGACGCACGCAAAATTAATATGTGAGGCGAATCACAGGCGTGGAGCGCGGCATTTACTTCGCTGCCGTCAGCGACGACACCGGCACCAGCATGTCCTGCTTGCGCATGATGAGGTTGGTTGCGTTCAGGGTGGCCAACTCGAAGCCGTGACCGTGCGTGATGGCGTCGGTGGGGCAGGCCTCTACGCAATAGCCGCAGAAGATGCAGCGGTTGTAGTCGATGTTGTAGACCTTGGCGTAGCGCTCTGAGGACGAGATGCGCTGCTCGGCGGTGTTCTCGGCGGCCTCGATGAAGATGCAGTTCGCTGGGCAGGCAGCCGCGCAGAGGAAGCAGGCTACGCATTTTTCCAGGCCATTCTCGTCGCGCTGCAACACGTGCGCGCCACGGAAGCGCTGCTCGAAGACGGCGCCGCGCAAGGGGCCTTTGCCATCGGGATAGTTCTCGACCTGGGTGGGCTGCAGGATCTCCGAGAACTTAATCCCCATGCCTTTGGCGATGCCAGCGAGATTGTTCACGACCGACATAAGGCCAGTATACGATGAATCGGTGGAGGACCTTTCGATGCGAATCAAGGTTTGGATGCTGGTCTTGGCGATGGGGATGAATGCAAGAGCGATTGTGGTCTCCGCACAAAACGGGCAGAACGGCCAGAACAACGGACAGCCGATGGCCAATAGCGCGACTGCCCCGATTGGCGGCGTAGGCGCGGACCATGGGCAAGGCATGAACGGGGCCATGAACGGCGCTGGCCCGCTGAAGATCAGCTTTGGGAAGAAATCCTCGCAGTGGACGCCGGCCACGCTGGCCGCGCTGCCGCATAAGACGATTACGGTTTACAACGAACACGCGAAAGCGAGTCAGACTTACACGGGCGTGGAACTGATGGACCTGCTGACGCCGCTCGGCGTGGACCCAAAGCCGCATGGCAAGGACTTCCGACTCTACCTGGTGGCGGAAGGAAGCGATGGCTACCAGGTGGCCTACTCGATCGGCGAAGTGTCGCCCGATGTGCACGATGGAACGGTAATGGTTGCGGACACACTCGACGGCAAGCCGCTGGGAGATAACGGCCCGGTGCAGCTGGTGACCACCGGCGAGAAGCGGCCGGCGCGCTGGGTTCGCAACCTGGTGGCGATTCGAGTAAAGACAGCAGATTGAGCGGGATCCATCTCAATTAGTAAAACTTCGGATTCATGGTTCGAAGTGTCCCGCCGGCGGTCGGGGCTTTTCAGGCGCGGGCCGCTCTTCGGGATGCGGTTGATTTGGCCGCTGCTCGACTTGCGGCTTGGGAGCCGGCCGCTGCTCGACCTGCGGCTTGGGCGCCGTTCTGGGGGTGGGCTCAGGCCGTGCCGGCGCCGGTCTCTCTGCGGGATGGGCAGCGGGCGGGGCAGCGGGCCGGACTGGCGCAGCTGCATGGGCCGGCGGAGGGGTGTTTGGGCGGCCTTCTGGGCGAACCGGCTCGTTGACGCGGGGTGGTGGCGCGGCGCCGGGGCGGGGCGCGGCTGGCGTTGGCTGGCTAATAGCTGGACGCGGCTCCGGGACGCCAGCGCGCGCTGGGGCGGGCGCGACGCGCATGGGGGGCGGAGCCACGGGCCGCACGTCGCGGTCAGCCACCAGGGGCTTGGCGATTACCAGATCTGCCGGGCGGCCATGATTGACGGCCACAAACTGGGCGCGATTGACGCTGGCCTCACGCTGATTCTGGAGCTGAGTGGTCATGGGCGGAGCGTGAGGCTCACGCAGGGCGGCCAGTTCCGCCGGCATGGGGCGCGCCTGGATTCCCCCGGGCCCGCCGTTGTAGCTGACGCGTACGTTATTGTTCACAATCACGGTGCGGTTGTAGACGTTGTGCACAATGGTGACGTTGACGTTGTTGACGGCGCGGTTCACATAGAAGCGCCCGCTGTTCCAGTAGCCGCCCTGATAGCCGACTCCGGCGTAGCCAAAGCCATAATTCACGCCGCCATAGTAGCCGATGTGCGGTCCCCAATAGCCGCGGAAGAAGGCGTACCGGTTGTGAAACCAGCCCCAGTAGCAGGGAGTCCACAATGCGCCCTGATAGGGAGCCTGCACCCAGACGCCGGGAACCCAGTAGTAGCCGGTGGGTGCATAGTCCCAATAGCCGGGAGTCCACAAGTAGTCGTCCGCGGGAGCCGGTGGCTGCTGATAGTCGGGCAATGGCGGAGGCGGCTCGGTGGCCGTTTCGGCGGGCTGCTCCCCGTAATAGGAGTCGTCACTTTGATCGCTCGGACCCGAGGAGGACCCATTGTCGCTTGAAACCGGCGCGCTGGCTTGATCGCTGCTTGAAGGAGCGGCCTGAGTGTTTGAAATGGGAGCCAGGTTGGCATTGGCCGGATCTGAAGAAACGTCCGCGGCGGCGGGCTGGTCCTGATTCGCGCTGGGGTTGGATTTGCATCCGGCAGTTGCAAGCAGGAGCGCAACGGCAAGCAGTGGGAGGGCAGCGAACCTGCACGAACGACAAATGGTCATGGAGTCTCCGGAGAGCAACGGCTTTCCACAAGCTTGGATGCCGTGGTGAGCACTCCCGGCTAAGGTTCAAGCGGTCATTTCAGCGGGGACCTTCCTGGCGGCTAATTGCTTTGCGCCGGATGCGCTGGTTTTGGGCGCGAACCGGGCGGGATGGACTGGCCGCGATTGTGAGCTGGAGGGGTGGTGACGGGCTTGCGCTCGGGACGTGGATTGACCAGTTGCTGGCAAAGGGGTGAGTTCTGTCCACGCGCCAGGCCGGGCAGCACTTCGCCGCTGCGGCAGAGGCGCAGCTTCATGGCATCAGCATCTTTGCCGCTCAGCAACTGGGTCCGCTCCAGGTGGCTGAAGGGATCGAGATCGTAGCGGTAGACGAAGTCTTCGGCCGGCTTCTGCTTGCCGTAGTCGAAGTGGCTCCAGGTGCCGACCTGGTCGCGGCCGTTGGGCTCGGCGAGTCCTGCGTAGACCTGCGTCCAGTCAACGCCGGCGGGAGGATTGGCGTTCCACAACGGCGCGCCCTGGCCGCCGCGCAGCCAGCGCGCCGCCCACATGTGCTGGGGAATATCGAAGTGGAAGGCGGTGAAGTAGGTCTCGGGCGAGCATTGAGCGCAACTGTCATAGAGCAGCGCCAGCTCCTGCGGTTCGCCCTCGGTGAAAGTCATGAAGTCGAGCCAGCGCAGGTTGTAGCCGGTGAGCAGCGGCGTGAGCGCGTGCGTGGTCAGAGACACGCTCCACACGTTGAAGGAGTCCTGGTTAGCGGGCGAGTCGGGGCTGGCGCGCAGGGTGGTCACGACGAGCGCCGCGTCATACTGGACGCCGATTTCGCGGATCGCGGTCCACTTCTCGGCGGCGATGGCATGGCTGACCCAGACGACGATATCCTGATCCTTTTGCGCATGGAAGTCCATCCAGCGAAAGGGGTCGGGAGACTGTTGGGCGACGGCGACGGCAGTTGTGGCGGCGAGAAGTGCGCAGAGCTTGAATGAGATTGGCCAGAACGCGAGCCGCCGACAGGAGGCTTGGCCAAACGCGATTGGCTGCCACGCGAGCGGCCAGGAAAAGAAACCACGCATCGTTTTAGATATACCAGAGCACGGCGGCTTGCCCGGGACGCCTGGCCGTTGCCGGTTCTGGTTCGGGTCAGAGCACGGTTTGGCGGACGCGTTAGCGCGTCGAGTATTTTGCGCCATACCCAGGCCGGTCTGTTCCAGATTTGGTGAATGCACGCCGCATTTGTGTTTCTATAAAATGTGGCGGAAACGGAAACAAGTGGGCCAATACGAGAAGCCGAAGGAGAAAGCAGGCAATGGTCATGAAAAAGAGCAGTTCCCGGAAAGCCGACTCTGCGTCTCAACCGGCCGCGTCTCAAATTCCCGCATCGCGATTGATCGACGCGAGAATTGAGGAGCTGGGCGACTGGCGCGGAGAGATGCTTGCGCGCCTGCGCGCTTTGATCAAGCAGGCCGACCCGGAAGTCGTCGAGGAGTGGAAGTGGGGCATCCCTGTGTGGTCCCACGACGGGATCATCTGCACCGGCGAGACCTACAAGAGCGCCGTCAAGATGACATTCGCCAAGGGCGCGTTTTTGGACGACCCCGCAGGCCTCTTCAACTCCAGTCTCGAGGGCAGACTGAGGCGCGCCATCGATTTTCGCGAAGGTGAGAAAGTGAACGAGAAGGCGCTGAAAGCTCTGATTCGCGTCGCGGTGGGTTTGAATGTGGCCAAGGGTTGAAGCGTTGAGGGGCTCTGCTCTACACCCTTTCGCAAAATGAGCGGTATCGAGAAGCAGGTCCTTCGCTTTGCTCAGGATGACGGGGACATCGTCAAGGCGGGGGGGCACGGCGGTCCGCGGCTACTGCACTACGATGCTGACGGTCGTCGATACAGTGATACTCGCATTGCTTGAATCAGTCCCAGTAACAGTAAAGACATAGCTGCCCGCCGTGGTTGCCGGAGTGTTTGAACCGGTTGTTTGCCCTCCATTGCCACCACACCCGAGAGTACACGCGACGACGCCAACAGCCGTTAGAATTGCCATTGATATCCAGCGGCGAGGGCGCGACGGCACGGCAAAGAAAAGCGCGACGGCCAGCACCGCGCCTTCTCCGCCGAAGACAAACGGGAATTGCCGGAATGGATGCGCGAGGGCGGTGGTGGAAGCAGCAGTTGTGTTCACGGTGAGGGTGGTGGTTCCGTTCCCACCAGCGGCGACGTTGATGCCGGTTGGATTCAAGGCACAGGTGGGCAGAGAATTCGCGCCCGGGGGAGAACTGGTAAGGGAGCACTTCAGGTTGAGTGTGCCGGAATAGTCTCCGCTGGCCGTAATCGTCGCCGTGGCCGTGGCGCTGGCGCCGGGAGAAACAGAAGGCGGAGGCGGAATTGTCATACCCACTGGCGCGACATTCACTGAGGCAGTCGCCATCGCCGTCGCATAATTTCCGTCCCCGCTATAAGTGGCTGTCAGCGTGTCGGGGCCGCTGTTCAAAGCTCCAGCCGCGACAGTGAAACTTGCCGCTCCGCCGGCCAGAGCTTGCTGCGCAACGAAAGAGCCGCTGGCAAGCGAAATGGTGCCGGTGGGCGTTGCACCGCCAGTCGTTCCATTCACCGCAATCGCCACTGTCAACAATTGCGCAGGGGTAATGCTGGATGCCGATGGGTTCACCGCCACTGTTGGAACAAGCAATGCGGGCGTGACGGTCAGATTGACCACAGGCGA
>JBEKVS010000286.1:0-7963 GCA_049513795.1 Occallatibacter sp.
TGGGACACCACTGCCGGCCGCATTCCCGATGACGAAGTCATGTTCGTCTTCGGTCACGAGAGCGGCCACTACGTCCTCAACCACATCCCAAAGCAGCTCGCCGGCATGGCTGTTGCCCTGTTTTTCGTCTACTGGGCCTGCTCCGGATTCGCCGCATGGCTGGCTCGCCGCTACGGCGCAAGCTGGCGTCTGCAACCGTCAACGGACCTGGGTGCAAAAGATTTGGGTGCCCCATCCTTCCGCGGCCCCATCGCGGAAGGGTGGGGCACCACGAACCCCAACCCACTCAACAACAACGGCAGCAGTGTCGGCGCGCTCTCCACCCGCGCAGGATTCTTGGTGCTGATCTTCATGTTCTTCGTGGCCATGTTCGTCCTCGAACCCGCCGCCAACACTTTCAGCCGCCACTTCGAACATGAAGCCGACGTCTACGGCCAAGAAGCCATCCACGGCCTGGTTCCCGATCCGCAGAAGACCGCCGTAGCCGGGTTCAACGCCCTGGGCGAGGCCTATCTCGAAGACCCCAATCCCAGCCCCTTCATCGAGTTCTGGGAGTACGACCACCCCAGCGTAAAAACCCGCGCCAACTTCGCCGCAAACTACAACCCCTGGGCCAACGGCGGCCACGGCCAGTTCTTCGACAAGTGACAATGCGTGGCGACCACCATCTAACATCAAGGATAAAAAGGCATGAATCGGCGGCTCGTCTCCCGGGGAGGTCGTAAATGTTCTATCGAGTGGACTACATGCTGGCCGTGCTATTGGCTGGTTTCCTGGTCGGGCTCCTCTTCAGTAAGGCCTTAGGAAAGATCGCGCCATCTTCATTGGCGCGAGATTATTATGTGGCCGTCGCGGTCCTGGTCACGCTGCGAGCCGGAGTCTTTGCTTGCGCAATGCTGATGAGCCATCAATCCTTCTGGACCTCATCGGGCGGCATCGTCGGAGACCTTACGACTCTTCTTTTCGGTGCTCTGTTTGGTTTGGCGGCGCGGCGCAGGGATTATCGCGAATTCCTGACAAGTCCCATGATCCTTAGAGCACTTTGCATGATGCTCGCCTTCACTTTTGCTCTCGCCGGCACCGGAAAGGCCTTCTCTATGGCGCCCATGACCGAGTTCTTTACGCAATCAGGCTACTCGGTGGCATTTCTGAAGTTCATCGTGATTGCCGAGATATTGGGCGGAATCGGCCTACTCCTCCCATGGGCAATTCCAGCGGCGCTGATCGGTCTAACGATTGACATGTTCGGCGCGGTGCTCACGCACGTTCATAATGGAGACCCGCTCAATGACAGCACCGGGGCAATTGGATTGCTGATTCGCCTCGTCGTCGTTGGTGTTCTTTGGGCCGTGAGCCGTCGAAACAGTGCGTCTGCGCCCGCGATACGCAACTCGATCCTGAGCGTCGCCGCCATGACGCTCGCGTGTCTGCTGATAGCCTTTGCCGGCAGCATCGAAATGCGTCACGTGGGTGCGACAGGAACCTCGCATTTACCAAACTGAGAACACAACTGCGCTGTGCGCGCAAGGTTTCATTCGCGCAGCGACAAGACGAGGAAAGCATTCGCCGAACCCTCAGCCCTCGCATCAATGTCTTAAAATCATTCCTGCATGGCCTTTCCCTCGGGCACTTCCATCCTCATAGCGCTCACCGGCATGGTTGCCGTCATCATCTGGCGTCTGCGCGAGGCACGCAGCGCCGTCTCGCTGAAGAAAATCGTCATCCCGCCCCTGGGCATGGCCACCGGATTCTGCATGTTCATCGCGCCCGCCTTCCGCATTCCCTGGGCCTGGGCAGGCATCGCCTTTCTAGTCGGAGCAATTGCGCTGGCCTGGCCGCTGCTGCTCACCACGCGCCTCATCCGCGTAGACGGTGCCGTCATGATGAAGCGCTCCAGCGCCTTCGTCGTCGTAATTCTGGTTCTCGCCGCCATCCGCTTCTTCGCCCGCGGCTACTTCGATACCCTGCTTACCGCACCGCAGACCGCGGCTCTTTTCTTCATCCTGGCCTTTGGCATGATCGTGATCTGGCGCGCCAAGCTCCTCATCGACTTCCGCAAGCTGACCATCGAAGGCGGAACCGGGATCGGGCAGTAAGGTCAGCCAGCTCGGCAGCCTGGCAGTGGGCGAAGAAGAGAAGGCTTGATCCACAAAACGGCTCTCTCAAAAACGGTTCTCTCATCGACGTAGAATCGGCAGGTAGACGCACTATGGAGCGAAAGAAAATCATTCTCTGGGCAACGCTTGGAGGCGCCTTGATCGGTGCGCTTGCCGTGCGTTTCACCGGCGTGATTCCGCCCGCCATTCGCGACTTCGGCATAGCCGGATCGCTTGGCCGTGCGCAATTTCTCCTCGCCATAATCCCCTGGCTCATCTTCAGCTTCTATTGGGAAATCGCAGCAAAGAATGCCGCTGCCGACAAATCGTCGGAATCGCAAAGCTCTCGTGCCGTCCACGTTTTTCTCACCAACGCGGCCATCCTGCTTGAGATCGTCCAGTTCCGATCCGTTCCGCGTTTTCTTCCCCGGTCAGCGGTCATCCTTGCCGCAGGCGTCGTCATCTCTTCCGCAGGACTCATTCTCTGCATCTGGGCGCGGCGCTGCCTGGGCCGAAACTGGTCGGGCAAGATCACCATCAAGGTAGACCACCAACTCATCCGCTCCGGGCCTTACAAATTGCTGCGCCATCCCATCTACACCGGCATCCTGGCTATGTATGTCGGCACGGCGGTGGTGTCGGGAAGTTGGCTCGCCCTGCTCGGCCTGGCCATGGCGTTCTTCGCCTACGCCCGCAAGTTGCGGATGGAGGAGGCCAACCTGCGCATAGCATTCCCCGCAGACTATGAAGGATACGTCCGCGAAACCTGGGCGCTCTTTCCCGGCCTGTATTGACTGAATTCAGTTTCCCGGTCGCCTCTCTTTTACAATCGTCTTATGCAATTTCTGAGCATCTCCCGCCGCCGCACAGACGAATTTCCCCCTGAATCCTTTACTCCCGCGCTCGTCGCCGGCGAGGGTCAACGGGTCAAGGAACTTTACAGCGCCGGCATCCTGCGCCATATCTGGAAGCGCGGCGACACGCCGGGTGCAGCAATCCTGTGGGAGGCCGCGAGCGAAGCCGAAGTCCGCGAAGCCATCTCCAGCCTTCCCCTCTTCAAGGCAGGAATGCTGGAGATTACCGCGCTCGTGCCTCTGCAGCCCTACGCCGGCTTCGGCCCAGCAAATTAGCCCGGGCGCTCTTGCCACATCACCACCAATCGGTCGCCGTCTTCAGCGTGCCATTCCACTCGGGTTTTGCGGGCCATTGGGCTGCTCTGCGATAGCCAGGGCGAACTCGGTTCCAGCACGCAGCTTCACGTCGTCATTCTTGGTTGAGACCAGGACGCCGGAATTGTTGCTGGCGATCTTGCTATGCAGATCCACTCCCGACAACGCATTCAATTGGTCCACACTCAACGTCCCGTCATTCCATGAAGTGGGAACCTGGTCCCCTGGCGCCACGGAGTAGGGATTGAAATCTCCAGCGTCAGGGCCGTAGACAGATACGATCGTGGCCTTGATGGGAACGGTTTGGCCGTCTTTCAGCTGTGCCTGGGTAAAGCGCAAAGCCAGCTTCGAGACTCCGTTGACATTCATGTCGTCGGTGCCCACCTTGCCTACCAGTACAGTGCCCCGCGGCAGTTCCGGCCCGTTTCTCAGGTCAACCTTGCTCGCCAGCTTGGCCTCAAACTGCTCACCGGGCGTGGCCTTCTTCGCATCAAGAACCCGCTCCAGTGCAGCTTGAGCGTGAACCATCGCCATGGCTTCGTTGGTCCCCGCAGGGGCTGGGGCACTGATGGCGGACCTTTGTGGTTCTGGCGTACTCGTCTGCGCATTTGCCAGTTGAGGAACCAGAAGGCTCAGCGATACAGTTGCGACGGAAAACGAAATGAGAGAACGATATTTCATTGCACAACTCCTTTGGTTGAATACGCGAATGGTTGAACGCGCGAAATCCACAGTCCACGCAGGGATGTTGGCGGGGATGAACGTGCGGTTCGTCCCGGATTCGCTCAGCTGAGAGCATTTGCAACCGGGTACGTTCTCGGGTTAACCTCACCGCAACTTCAGAAATCCGGGCGCTTCCCCACTACGCAATGCGTGAGCCACGGTCGCGGGGCGGCTTTCCCAGGAAATGCCACATTGCACACAACTTCGACCCTAAGCGATTTGGAGAATCGTGCCAGCCGCGCAAGCGCTCGAATTCAACTGCACAACGGCTTCCACTTACCTTAGAACCGGCGCGCAACCGACGGGTTGTCTAGCGGCACGGCAGGCAGGTCAGCCGGCGTCGATTGCGTTAAGTCGGTTTCCCCGCAACCTGCCCCGACGCCTTACACTGGAAAGTCGTCACCATCTTTTGATCGAGGAGCCTCCATGGCCTATCCCACCAACTACCGCTATACCCGCGAACACGAGTGGATTCAACTCGATGGCAACATCGGCACCGTCGGCATCACCGACTACGCCCAGAACTCGCTCGGCGACATTGTGTATGTCGACGTACCCAAAGTGGGCGACGCCGTCACCGCCCACGCGGTCTTCGGGTCGGTGGAAAGCGTGAAGGCCGTCAGCGACCTCTACTCGCCGGTCAGTGGAACCGTGACCGCCACCAACGACGAGCTCAAGACCTCGCCCGACAAAATCAATGAAGCCGCCCACCAAGCCTGGATCATCAAAGTGGAGCTGTCCGATCCATCGCAGTTCGAAGGCCTTCTCGACGCCGCTGCATACGAAGCATTTATTGCGGAAGAAACGGGAAGCTGAGTCCAGCTGCTAGCCACTAGCTCTTAGCTTTGGACACAGTTCTCACATAATCGTGGCTATCCGTCGGTAGACGCATGCCGCCCTGAACAACGAGCTTTTAGCTGAAAGCTAGAAGCTAGAGGCTAGAAGCTGAAATGCGCTACCTTCCCAAATCGCCCGCGGAACGCAAACAGATGCTCGCCGACATCGGCGCCGGCTCCATCGACGACCTGTTCTCCGTCATCCCCGCCGAATATCGCCTTGAGCGCGATCTGGACATTCCCCGCCAACTCGGCGAGAGCGAGATCATCAGCTACTTCCGCGCCGCCGCTCAGCAGAACACCATCCGCTACACCAGCTTCCTCGGCGCAGGCGCATATCGCCACTACCGGCCTGTAGTCATCGACGCCATGGTGCAGCGCGGCGAGTTCCTCACCAGCTACACGCCTTATCAGGCCGAGATCACGCAAGGCACGCTGCAAGCCATTTTCGAATTCCAGACCATGATCGCCGAGCTCACCGGCATGGACGTAGCCAACGCCAGCATGTACGACGGGTCGACAGGCGCGGCGGAAGCGGTGATGATGGCCGTCCGCGTCACTGGCCGCCACAAGGCCGTCGTCGCCCGCACCGTTCATCCCGAGTACCGCGAAGTACTCGCCACCTACGCCAAGCACCAGGGCCTTCCCTCGACGCTTGTCCCTTATGATCCCGCGACCGGCCGCGTCGATCTGGCCGCCCTCGAGTCCCAGGTCACCGAAGAAACCGCCGCCGTCCTCGTGCAGAGCCCCAACTTCTTCGGCACCGTCGAAGACATTGCCGCCATCGCCGCCATCGCCCATGCCAAGGGCGCCTTGCTCATTGTCTCCATCGCCGAAGCCATCTCTCTCGGCGTAGTCCGCCCGCCCCTCGAAGCCGATATCGTCAGCATGGAAGCGCAATCTTTCGGCGTGGCCCTCAGCTACGGCGGTCCCTACTGCGGCGTCATCGCCGCCAAGGAAAAGTACCTCCGCCAGATGCCCGGCCGTCTCGTCGGCCAGACCGTCGACTCCAACGGGTATCGCGGCTTCGTCCTCACGCTGTCCACGCGCGAGCAGCACATCCGCCGCGAAAAGGCGACTTCCAACATCTGCACCAACCAGGCGCTGGTCGCGCTCATGGCGACCATCTTCCTGACCATCTACGGCAAGGAAGGCATCCGCGAACTGGCCGAGCACAATCTCGCCAAGGCGGATTACGCCGCCAAGACCTTTGCCGCTCAGCCCGGCGCGAAAGTTCTGTTCAACGCCGCACCGCGCTTTCACGAGTTTGTGGTCGATACGCAGGAAGACCCCGCATCGCTCTGCCAGCGCCTGATGGATGTGAAGATCGTTGGCGGCGTACCGTTGAGCCGCTGGTATCCCGAGCTGCCCAACGCCACACTCTGGTGCACTACCGAAATCATCACCAAAGACCAGATCGACACCGCCGCGCACGTCCTTGCAACCGCACCGGTGGAGGCATGAATTGCGATCCCACCAACTCTGTCATCCTGAGCGAAGATCGCCGCGGCGACCGATGTCGAAAGCCGACACTGAGCAACGTAGAAGGACCAGCTGTTGTTCTTGTACTGCGGTAGCTTTTGCTTTGAAAGGTAGGTCAGGGTTTCAGCCCTGACAATCCCAGGCAAGAATGAAAGGGGCTTTAGCCCCTGAGGTATAGGCAGGCCATTGAAGGGTACGGGCTTCAGCCCGTACAAGAAAAGCAGCAACGAACGCGGGCTTTAGCCCCCGAGGGAATGCGAAGCATGTCGCCAGAAGACTCCACGCCAAGAACGCTCGGTAAAGTCCGTCCCCACCAGACGCAGAACGAAGCGCTGGTCTTCGAGAAGTCCTCGCCCGGCAAGCGCGCCTACAAAATGCCGCCGCTCGACGTTCCCGCCGTCGACCCCGCAGGATTGCTCGGCGAGGCCCATCGCACCAAAAGCGCGGAGCTGCCCGAACTCAGCGAGATCGAAATCATTCGCCACTTCACGCGCCTCTCCACCTGGAACTACGCCATCGACCTCGGCATGTACCCGCTCGGGTCATGCACGATGAAATATAACCCGCGCGTCAACGAACTCGTCTCCCGCATTGAAGGCCTGGCCGAAGCCCACCCCTACCGCCCCGACCACCGCGCGCAGGGCATGCTTGAAATCATCGCGCTGCTGCAGCGCTGCCTGATCGAGATCACGGGTATGGACACCATCACCCTGCAGCCCGCCGCCGGCGCTCACGGCGAGTTCACCGGTATCCTGCTGGTGCGCGCCTGGCACGAGTCGCAGGGCAATCCGCGCAAGAAGATCCTGATTCCCGACTCCGCGCATGGCACCAATCCGGCGACGGCGGCCATCTGCGGCTATCAGGTCGAGAACCTAAAATCGAATGCCGAAGGCGGAATCGACCTTGAAGCCCTCACCCGGCAGGTTGACGAAGAGACCGCCGCGCTGATGCTCACCAACCCTTCGACCATCGGCGTCTTCGAAAGCCAGATCCATAAGATTGCCGAGATCCTCCACGCCAAGGGCGCACTGCTCTACATGGATGGCGCCAACATGAATGCCCTTGTCGGTAAGGCGCGCCCCGGCGACTTCGGCGTCGACGTCATGCACCTCAACCTGCACAAGACATTCTCTACGCCCCATGGCGGCGGCGGTCCGGGCTCCGGCCCTGTAGCCTGCAAGGCATTCCTCGAGCCGTTTCTACCCACTCCAGTTCTGGTGCGCCAAACTCCTGCTGGGCCCGTTCCGGCTTACGAAGCTTCGCGGGGCACTTTGGGCCTCGATTCCATAACCTGGGAAAGCGAGAACATCGGCCAGCTCACATGGGATTACAACCGTCCCCGCTCCGTGGGCCGCGTGCGCGCCTTCTACGGCAACACCGGCATGTTCATCCGCGCCCTGGCTTACATCCTTGCCAATGGCCCAGACGGCCTGCGCCAGACCACAGAAGACGCCGTGCTCAACGCCAACTACATCCGCCACAAGCTTGAGGACGTCTACGAGCTGCCCTACAAGACCGCTTCCATGCACGAAGTGGTTTTCAGTGACAAGCGTCAGGCGGCCAAAGGCGTCAAGACTGGCGACATCGCCAAGCGCCTCATCGACTACGGCTTCCACCCCTACACGGTAAGCTTCCCGCTCATTGTCCACGGCGCGCT
>JBEKVS010000287.1:0-8807 GCA_049513795.1 Occallatibacter sp.
AGTGATCTCGATGATGTTGTCTTCCTCGAGGCCGAGCCGGGTAAGCATCGCGCCCGAAACCAGCGCCGCGTTGTCCCAGCTGAGGTTAGTCACCGGCTTGGGCAACTCCTGCAGCCAGCCCACATTCGACCAGCGCCCGTCGTAGATATTGGGGTCAGGCCGGAAGATGATCTCCAGCGCGTCTTTCGATGCCGGCGTGGGGACCGCGCTCTTCGTTGCAATCAGCCCCACTGCACCGCTGCCCTTGGTATCAAACGCCGTTCCCTCAATCCATCCATCGTGCAGCGCCTTGCGCCAGCCCGTCTCGAAATCGCCCCCCTGATTTCCCTTTCCGATCACGGGCTTCCAGGTCTCCCGAACGGCTTCATAGGCGCTCAAGTCGGGCTCGTTGAGCAACGTCTGCAAGACATCGTGCGCCGTCTTGCCGCCATAGAGGGGATCGATCAGCGGCTGCACGATTGAAGCCGTCCCGTCATACGCGCGCGCATCCGACCACGACTCAAGATAATGCGCGGCGGGAATGTGCCAGTGCGCAACCTGTCCCGTCTCGTTCAGATGCGAACCGAGATGCGCGACGATCTTGGCCTTGTCGAAGGCTGCCGCAAATTCCAGATCCGCAGGCGCGGAGTAGATGGGGTTGGAGTTGAGAATGACCAGCCAGTCCACGTTGCCCGCATTCAGGTCGGACACCAGCTTCTTCAAGTCTCCGATCTGATCGGAAGGAAGAGGGATCGCAGCCGCAGTCGAGATGGTGACCGTCTTGCCGGTATTGCCCAGCGCGCTGTTGATGGCCGCCGCAAGAGCCGGCACAGAGGCATCCTGGTAGAGTCCGGGGATTACCGCGCTCTTGCCCGCATTGGCCTTGAGATCCTTGGCCAGCGCGGCGAGAAACATCTTCTGCGCATCGGTCCATGCATAACCAGAATCGGAGACGCCCGCTCTGCCTTGAGCCCTGTCGTCGTCGGCGTGGACTCGATGGCGTAAAGCCGGTTGAGCTTGGCGGGATCCTTGCGCCGCGCCGCGTAATCGCCCACCAGCTTGTGGAAGCCCGGATACGACGCCCCGGAAAGGAAGTCCGCATCGAGCGAGACAATCACATCCGCATCGGCCAGGTTGTACTGCGCCGTTGTCCCGCCGGCAAGCGCTGTTCCTGCAATCGCCGGGTCATATTGGACGAGCGTGGCTTTTGGATAGGCCTGCTGCACCGCCTTCCACTGCCTCGCCAGCGTGGGCGAGGTAATGGTCGCGCTCAGGAAATAAATTCCCGTCCCGTCTTTCGTGCCTGCAACTTTCTCGCGCAGCTCCTGGGCAAACTCCGCCCAGTCGCGGTTCTCCCCGCGATAGCTCGCATGCTGCGAGCGGTCGGGATCGTAAAGGTCAAGGAGTGTTCCCTGCGAAAACGGATCCGAGGAACCGTGGTTGTATGGGTGGTCCGGATTGCCGTCTACTTTGATGGGGCGGAACTGGTCGCTCTTCACTAGAAGAGGAACAGCACCGGTGACAAACGGATGGGCGGTGGCAAAATAATTCGGCTTGCCCAGGATCAGATCTTCCGGCGCTTTGACGTACGCATAAATCGGCTCGTCGGGCTGCTTGGTGCAGCCGGCGAGGCCAGCCAGCGCCATCGACGCGCCCATCAGCTTCATGAAGCCGCGTCGCGAGACCGGATCCACCCACTCCTGCGCCGACGAAGGAAACTCGCGTTCGACGGCGGCCTGGAACTCGGCCGTATCCGCCAGTTCGTCGACTGATTGCCAGTAGCGCTTGCCCTTAACTCCCTGCAATTTATGCCGCACCTGTTCAAGCGTCATCGTCGCATGCTGATTCGTCCCGTTCTCGCTCGGTGCGTTCCCGCTCGACCCATTTGCGATCATCTGGCCGTTCTCAATTTTCTTCATCGGTGGCAGACCTCGCAGCTGGTCAGGTCTTTCGGGGTGCGAATCTTGTAGCTCGTCTCGAGGAAATGCCCCAGCTCATCCTGACTGGTGAACTTCTTGTACGCGGCCGCTGCCGGCATCGAAGCGGCCGCAACATCGCTTACCAGGCCAGGTGCGCCATGAGCAGGCAATTCGAGCGAGGCCATCTCCGGCCCCGCATTCGCCGGATCCTTGGTCGTGCAGCTCACAGTCTGCGCAGTCGGCACGCCGGGTTTCTCATCGGCTGCGGAGCACCACACCGGCCTGTCCTCCGCCGGAGCCTCCCATGCCATGTTGTAAATCTCGCTGGTCGGTCGCAAATTCTTGGCCGGGTTGCGGTGGCAGTCCAGGCACCACTCCATCTGCAGCGTGTTCTGCGCGTACATCAGCGGCATCAAGTCCACACGGCCATGGCAGCTCGCGCACCCCAGTCCCTTGTTCACGTGAATCTCATGGCTGAAATAAACAAAGTCCGGCAGGTCGTGTACTTTCGTCCAGACCAAAGATTGGCCCGTGGCCCAGCTATTGCGCACCGGCTCCAGAAGCTGCGCATTGGTCCAGATCTGCGCGTGGCAGTTGATGCAGGTCTTGGTGGGCGGGATTCCGGCGTAGCTCGACTTCTCCACCGTCACATGACAGTACTGGCATTGCAGTCCCAGCCCCTGCACGTGGTGCTTGTGGCTGAAAGGCACCGGCTGGTCCGGCCGCTGGCCCTGCCGCGTCACCCAGGGCGAGCGCTGCAACTGGTCCAGCGTGACCCCCAGGGCGATCACGATCAGCCCCGTCAACACCAGGCTCGCGCGAGCCAGAGCGTTGGAGCTGCGGTCAAATATCTGCGCCATGAATCGAATCCTGCTTGTTTTTCGTGTTGGATCCCGCCATTTGTGCCAGCGGTCACACAGGTTGTGTTCAAAAAACGTTCTTGGGCAAGCAACACCCGAGAGGCGGAGAACCCCGAAAAATCAATATAGCAGCCACCAGCATCTGCGCGCGCAGATTGCAACGCAAAAATCCTAAAAAGAACCAGATCAGAACAGATTTGTAATCCGCTGAAAAGAAAACCGCTTGTGATAAGCGCGGATGCATGGAACAGGAATGCGCTCTCTGGCCGCGCTTGTACCAGAAACTGGGATTCAGGCAATCAAAATAGCACGCCCAAGGCTGTCTCGCCCAGCCGCCACACGCCATGTCGAAGATCTTCCTGTTGAAATCTGCCTGCGTTGCAGCGCGCCAAACCAATGGCTTCCCAGCAAACGCTCCTCCAGCATCCACGGCAAACGGGGCTCTATCGATTCTCGATCGTCTCCGCAAAAGAGCCATCGGGAGAACTCGTCGGCCACCCGAGCAAAACCAGAAAGACATCCAACACGAAAAGCGCGATGGCAATGTCGTTGAACAGCGTCGCCTGCGGCAAGTCGGGCCATAACTGATTGGCGGCCCAGAAGAGAAACGCCAGAGCCAGCATCACGGCCTTGGCCAGTTCCTTGAACGCGGGCCTGTGAGCGACCTGGTAAACCAGGTAGGAGACGGCAATCATGGTCAACGAATATGTAGCCAGAATGTCATGGCTTCTGGCGGGAAACAGACGCGGAAAGGCATCCCATGCGAAAAGCACGGCAACGCCCACCAGCGCCAGGGCGCCAAGAATGACGGAGAGAGCCCTGTGACTCCGGGAAAGGCGGGTGTACATGCGCTATTATGGCCCGCCGTTCGAAAGGAAACTGTAAGGGCAAGCGCGGACAATCCAATCGAACCACAGCCCGGCGAGCCTGTCTTCGCTTGGGACGCCATGCGCATACCGGCCACTGCAAACGGCACGGCGAGATGCTTTAGAATCCAACTGAGAGAATACTTACACCCGGTAAGAAATTCAGTGAACTGCGCGACCTCTGCCGCTTTGGTATGGTGCGCAGCAGACCACTCGATCCACCGTCTCTAAGCAGCACGCATGAGCCTTGGGAAGGGCCAACCATGAAATTCGCAGGATTGCTGGTGATGCCGGCCGGCTTCTTTCTCTCTGTTGCTGCGCTGGTCCTGTTCCCGGCTTCAAACGGCGCGGCGCGCGGAGGGTTCATTCTCTGCGGTCTGGCCGTCGAGGTACTGGGCCTGATTGTCGCCGCTCGCGGGCATCTTGAAGGGGAAGGAATGAGCCGCAAATGATCTCCAGTCTGCCGCCGCTCCTTTCCGAATCCGCGTTCGCCCTGGTTCTTGTTCTGCTGACGATGGCTCCGCTGGCGCTGGCCGGGGTAGCCCTGGTCAACACCGGCCTCGGCCGGTCGCGCTCGTCGGCCCAGTCCATCCTCGGCAGTGTAGTCGTCGTGGCCACGGCGGTCATCGTGTTCACACTGCTGGGCGCGACGCTTGCCGGATCCGCCGGCGTTGCGGGCCACACCTTTCACCTGGCCGGCAAGCCCTGGAACTGGCTTGGAGCGGGACCCTTTTTTCTCCGCGGACTCGGGAACGCGCCGGCGCGAACCCAGCTCGGGTTGCTGTTCGAGTTTCTTGCCGTATCCCTGGCAGCCCTCATTCCCTGGGGATCGGGAGCGGACCGTCTGCGCCTTGCTGCCGGCTGCGCGATTGCTGCCGTGCTGGCAGCAATCCTGTTTCCGCTCGTGGCCCATTGGATCTGGGCCGATGGTTGGCTGGCGCAACTGGGCGTCAACTTTTCCTTGGCTTCAGGTTTTATTGACCCGGCGGGAGCGGCTACGGTGCATGTGCTGGGCGGATTCAGCGCCCTGGCCGTGGTGTGGATTGCCGGGCCGCGTAAAGGCAAGTTCCCGCCAGGCGCCTTTGCCACCGCCATGCCCGGCCACAATGCCGTTTACATCCTCTTTGGTTGCCTGCTGGCGCTCGCCGGATGGCTGGGCTTCAATCTCGCCGGCGCGATTCTTTGGGTCAATGCGCCGCTGACCGCACTACCGGTTACGGCGATCAATACGATGCTCTCCGCTTCCGGCGCCGTAGGTGCCACCATTGCAGTTACCAGATTCCGGTTCGGCAAACCGGACGCCAGCCTTTGCGCCAATGGCTGGCTCGCTGGCCTGGTGGCATCGAGCGCCTGCGCGGCGCTTGTTGCGCCGGTTGCGGCGCTCTTCATCGGCTTCGTCGCCGGGGTCATCACGCCGCTGTTGGTAGAGGTTCTCGAGCTCGCCGCATCCATCGACGATCCCTCCGGCGCCATTGCCGTGCACGCCGCCGGCGGACTGTGGGGATTGCTCGCCGCCGGCATCTTCGCTCCTCGAGCTGCACAACTCATTGCCCAACTGGCGGGTATCGCCACGCTTCTCGGTCTCATCCTGCCTTTGGTCTATCTGCTCTTCTGGTTGCTCAATCGCGTGGTTCCGTTGCGCGTCGAGGCGGACGGCGAACGCGTCGGCATGGACCTGCACGAACTCGGCGGCGGCGCCTATCCCGAATTCGTGATTCACCGCGACGATTCGTACCGCTAAAGTTGTGGGCTCCAGCCTCATCGTCGCGAGGAAATGCAGCCAACCCATTGAAGAAGCGCCTCGAAATGCCGATATAGCTCGGATGGCAGGTTGAGCGGCGAGCAAATTCATCTTAAGAACTCGCTCTTGACCGCCGATTGAAAAACCAGCCGCAAGCAGGGGTGAAGGCCTTGCGAGAAATTGGCCGGATCATGGCTCGAGCAATGAATAGGCGGCATTCCAGATCGAAGACGCTGACGCAGTTCGCGTGCGCCTTCGCTGCGTCTGCGGCCTTCTTCGCGGCCATTGCGGCAAACTGCCAGACCCCTGGCCGTTTCTTAGCCACACTCCCCGTGCTCACGACCACACGGCAAGCGCACAGCCTCTCATTCCAGGAGGCCTCGCGCGCTTACCCGGTTCAGCTTCGCGGAGTTGTGACCTTCTACGATCCCTACCAGGGAGGAAACCCCGCTCTGTTTATCGCCGACGCCACTGGGGGCATATTCGTGAAGTCAGGGGCGCACACGATCTTGCCGATCCACGCCGGCTCCGTAGTAGAAGTGTCCGGCGTAACCGATCCTGGCGGGTACGCACCGATCATCGTAGGCCCCCGAATCAGCATCGATGCAGATTCCCGGCCTCTGCCCACCCCCCGCCGGGCAACGCTTCCTCTTCTTCTTACAGGCGCTTTGGATGGCCAGTTTGTCGAGGTTGAGGGATTGGTTCACTCCGTTGCATCGGAAGGGATGCACGTGGTTCTCACCCTGGCCACCACCGATGGCCTGATCACTGCGACGACCCTGAAGCAGGATGGGGCGAACTACGCTGGTCTGATCGATTCCAAAGTCTTGATCCCTGCCGTAGCCGGCCCTTTGATCGACAACAAGCGACAGATGATCGGCGTGCGCCTCTTGTTCCCCGACTTCAAGGCCATCACAGTCGAAGAGCCCGCCCCCGACGATCCCTTCAACTTGCCAACCCGTCCGCTGAACCGTTTGCTCGAGTACAGTCCATCGCAGCCCCTTCAGCACCGGGTCCATGTGCGCGGGCGAGTTACCCTCCTTTGGCCAGGACAAAAGCTTTGTATCTTGGATCGCAACGATGGAATTTGCGTCCGGACAACGGACCAGGCCTCGGTTCAAGAAGGCGAACTGGTCGACATGACGGGCTTTCCCGAGCGAGAGAGTTTTCATGCCACCTTATCCGACGTGCAGATCCGGCAGGCCGGAGACAGCTTCGCCGTTCCCGCCGAAAAGATCTCTGCGGACGAGCCATTCCACGGCGACCACACCGGCGAATTGGTCGGAGTTGACGGACAATTGATCGGCACCACGCAGGTAATGGGCAATCCGGCGCTTCTACTCTCATCGGGCCAGACTGTCTTTACAGCAGTGCTGCCTGCCGCGATGCGCAATCATGGCAACGATCACAGGCCCGCATGGGTCGAGGGAAGCACGGTCCGCGTCACCGGCGTTTTTTTGGGCATCATCGACGCCGGGCAAGTCACTCGCCAGGAGGGTGTCTCCCGGCTTGAGTCGTTCCAGATTCTGCTGCGTTCGCCCGCGGATGTCGTAGTGATCAAGACGCCCTCCTGGTGGAACGGCGCTCATGCGCTGACGGTCCTGGGCGTCTTGGCCATTCTGACGCTTTCGATCCTGTGCTGGGTCGTCGTCCTTCGCAAGCGGGTGGAAGAACAGACCCTGGTCATCCGCCGCAGCGAAGAAAAATTCCGCCACCTGGCGCATCACGATTCCCTTACTGGCCTGTCCGTGCGCTCGGTGCTGCATGAAGCACTGGAAACGGCGGTTGCGACGGCCAAGGTGAACAGAACCCCCTTCGCCCTGCTGATGATGGACGTGGATAATTTCAAAATTGTCAACGATACGCTGGGCCATGCGACGGGCGATGAAGTCCTGCGCATCGTCGCCGAGCGCATTCAAGCTTCGCTGCGCAAGACGGACACCGTAGCGCGGATTGGCGGCGACGAATTCGCTGCACTGCTCCCCGGAGTGCATTCCATGGAAGAGGGGAGAAGGATCGCCACGCACGTCCTGGCCCAGGTTTCTGCGCCCATCTTTGTTCGCGGATGCGAGGTGCCCGTTTCGGTAAGCGTCGGGGTCACCGATTATCCGGCGGGTGGCGAAGATTCCACCTCGCTCATGCAAAATGCAGACACTGCCATGTATCGGGCAAAGGCACTGGGTCGCAATCGCTACCAGCTCTTTTCGGTGAACATGGCCAAGGATGACGAATTGAAGCTCGATCCGCACCCTCGACATGCAACGGCTTGAATGTCTCGCGCGGCGGACTGGAAAAGATGCACTGCGCCTATCGTCTCGCCAGCACCACCATCAGCACAAAAATCGCAATCGGCACCAGCGCCAGGCCGGCGTAGAGCAGCATGCGCCGCACAGCCGGCAGACCCGCACCGCGCAAAACGGGCCGCTGTTGGCTTTCGTCCACCCCCACCTGCTCCTGGTGCTCCAGTTCCCAGGCCATCTCGCTGGCCGTTTGATAGCGATGCCGCGGATCGCGCGCCAGGGCTCGATTCAGAATCTCTTCCAACTCCGCTGAAACCTCCGGCCGCCGCTTGCGCGCCGGCTCAGGGTCGTGCAGCAATCGCTCATTCATCACCGCCAGAGGATTCGCTCCCGTAAACGGCGGCTCGCCCGTGAGCATCTCGTAAAACATCACGCCCAGCGAATAGATGTCGCTGCGCTGGTCCCCGCGCTGGCCCTTCACCTGCTCGGGAGCGATGTAGTCCGGCGTGCCCAGCGTAGGCGACATTTCCACAAACGTGATCCGCCGCGCGTCTTCCCGCATGGCGATGCCGAAGTCGATCAGCTTGATGCGATCGTCAGCATCGACCATGATGTTCTCCGGCTTCAGGTCGCGATGCACGACGCCGTGCTTGTGCATGGTGTCGAGCGCGTCCAGAATCTGCAGAGCAAGTTTTGTGGCTCGCTCGATTGAGAGCCCGTGCACTCCATCCAGGCCCGCTTCCTTCGCGCCCTCCTCGTTCAGAATGGATCGCAGCAGTCTTCCCTCTACCCACTCGATCACCATGTAAAGGCGGCTGCGCTCTTCGCCGTCGTAGGTCTTCACCACGCCCGGATGATCGAGCTCCTGCCCAATCTCCTGCTCGCGGCGGAAGCGCTCCACCAGCACCGCATCGGCTTCCATCTCCGCGTGCGGCACCTTGATAGCCACCGTCCGTCCATCGCGAAGATCGGTGGCTTTAAAGAGCGTAGCCATGCCGCCGCGCGCCACCGCCGTCTCCAGGCGATAGTGGTCCAGCGTGTCTCCAGCTTCAGGTGTTGTCATCAGGGCGCACTGCATAACACTCTAATTCTTCCACCCAAAGCGTAAGAAAACCCTCAAGACTTTGAAAAGGAAGAACGAGATCGGTGTGAGCCGTTGATGAGGCCGGCAATTCAGGCTGCGCTCTCATTCCCGAAACGTC
>JBEKVS010000288.1:0-7925 GCA_049513795.1 Occallatibacter sp.
CTGGCGACGATTGTGCAGAAGTGCCTACGTCCGCGAGTGAAGGACCGGTATCCGTCGATCGACACGCTGGCCGAGGACATTGAGCGCTACCTTGCGGGCAGGCCGGTTTTGGCGCGTCCGCAAACGACGCTCTACTGGATGGGGAAATTTGTGCGGCGAAATCGTGGCGCCGTGGCGGCTGCGCTGCTGGCAGTGATTGCGCTGCTGGCAGCGATTGCCTACGCGGGCTGGAGGCAGGAGCAGGCGGTGCGCGAAGGACAGCGGGCGTTGCGCATGCAGACCTTCATGTACCGGCTGTTCAAGCTGGCCAATTCCAACTCAACGGGGAAAGCTGCGGCCACGGTGCCGGAGTTTCTCGAACTGGGAGTGAAGCTGCTGCCGCAGTACATCACGAATCCGGCTGACCTGCGCGAGGCGCAGTTGGGGATGGCGGAATCAATGTATGAGAACGGCGACATGGAAAGCGCGCAGAAGGTTCTTGCGCAGACCATTGCCAGCGCCAAGGCGGCGAACGATGTTGCTGCAGAAGCCGAGTCCGAAGCCTTCGCGGGAACCATCGCTTACGCGCTGGGCCAGAATGAGCCCGGCGATTCGCTGACGGCGCACGCGCTGGAGCTTTCGCGCCAGCCGGGCGTGCCGGCTTCGGTGCGCGCGTGGAGTGCGGCTTTCTATGCATGGAATCGCGATAACAACGGATATCGCAGCGACGAAAATCTGCACCTGCTGCACGAGGCGGCGAAGATGTGCCGCGACAATCATCTGAGCGAACGTGAGACGGCCGACGTGTTCTACTTCCTGGGCCAGGATCTCGAGTTGCGCGGACTGCTGGATGAGGCGGAGCAGACCTTCAATGCAGTGCTCGATGTGTACTCGAAAGACCCGCTGGCTTTGTGCGACCAGTCGGAGGTCTACGGCGACCTGGCCTATACCAAGGAGATGAGCGGCGATGTGCAGGGGGCGGTGCCGATCTACGAGCGTGCCTATGACGGCTACAAGCGATGCACCGGCCCGGACAGCAGCGGAGCGTTAACCGAGCAGGAGTTTTTGGCCGGCGCGCTGATGAAGCTGGGACGCGCGAAGGAAGCGTTGCCGATGATGGAGGCGGCGATGCCTACATGGAGAAAGCTGGATGGAGAAACGCCAGCGCTTTCCGAGCCGCTCTATTTTCTCGCGCGCGCTTACGTGCAGACGGGGCATTTTGTTGAAGGCGAATTGGGCGCAAAAGAGATGATGGCGGTGCAGGAGGGCAAGGTTGCGGCCACCGATCGCCGCTTTGGCGCCACGCAAATGATCTGGGCCGAGGCGCTCGCCGGGCAGCGCAAGTACCAGGAGGCGCTGCCGCACGCGGAGATGGCGGCAAAGCTGTTGAACAATGCTGTATCGCCAGGGGGAAAGCTGATGAATGCCGAGGCGCAGCAGGCGCTCGCCGACATCCAGGCGAAGTTGCGCTGATTCTCATTCCGTGCGCAGCGCCTGCATGGGATTGAGCCGCGAAGCGCGCCATGCGGGAACGATGCAGGCAAATGCAGCCACGCAAAGCAACGTCGCGCTCACGGCCGCAAACACTGCCGGGTCAAACCGTTCGGTCCCGTAAAGCATTGACTCGATCTGCCTGGCCAGACCCGCGCTACCGGCCAGGCCGAGAGCCAGCCCGATCAACGCAGGCCGCAGGCCATCGAGCATCATCAGGCGCAGCACCTGTTCGCGCTGCGCACCCAGCGCCATGCGGATACCGATCTCGCTGGTGCGCTGGGCCACGAGATACGACAACACGCCAAACAGACCTACCGCGGCCAGCAGCAGAGACAGTCCGGCGAACACCAGCAGCAGCGTTGCATCAAAGCTGGCGTCCAAGGTGCTTCGGCCCAGAACCTGGTCCATGGTGAGGATGTCTGAAACCGGCAGATCGCGGTCGAGCTGGGCCACGACGCGCTGAATCGGCATGGCGAATTGCGTGACATCCCGGCCGGAGCGCACCACCAGCGCGGCGCCAGCATCGCTCATGTCCTGTTTCGCATAGAGTGCGAAATACATCGTTGGCAGGACGGGATCCTCAGGGTCGATCCGCGTATCGCCCGCAATGCCGACAATTTCATAAGGCTTGTTGCCCCAAGTCAGAAGATGCTTCCCCAGAGGTTCTTCGCCGGGAAAATACTGGCGGGCAAACGATTCGCTAATGATGACTTCGGTAGCATGGCCGGGACGCTGGTTGTTGTCGAACGTGTGCCCGCGCTCGATGGGAATTCCGATCGCGGCGAAATATCCTGGATCGGCCCAGCGGTGCTCCGCGTAGGGGCTTTGATTCAATGGAGGCGCGGGATGGCCTTCGACGAGAAAGCCGTTGTCGCCGCCATAGCCATCCCCGGGGACCACCGGGAACACTAGCCCAGCGGCCTGAATGCCGGGAAGGTTTCGCACACGAGTGAGCAGCGTCTCGAAGAAGTCAACCACCTGCGCAGGCTTGCCGTAGCGTGCCTGCGGCAAGCTGAGGTCCATTTTCATTACGTTCTCTGTAAGGCAACCCAGCTGGGTGGAACGAAGTTTGCCGTAGCTCTTGAGCAGCAGGCCGGCTCCGATCAACAAGATCACCGTCAGGCCCACTTCAAGAGAAAGCAAGACCGCGCGGAGGCGGGCTCGGCCGTGCCCCGCGCTGTTGGCTCGTGAAGACTCCTGGAGCGTTGACAGCACCTGGTCGCCTTTCGCGGCCAGGGAAGAAATGAGACCGGCGAACAAGGCGCAGAGCACCACCAACCCCGCGGCGAACATTGCCGACATGCCATCTACGTGAATCGCTTCCACACGAGCCATGTCGTGGCGCACGGTAACCACCCACTGAGTTATGCCGAATGCCAGCAGGAGGCCAATTCCGCCGCCTGCGGCTGACAGCAGCAGGCTCTCCATCAGGTGCTGGCGCAGCAAACGCCAGCGGCTGCCGCCGAGCGCGGTGCGCACGGCTTGCTCCTTGCGCCGCGCGGCGGCGCGGGCCACCAGCAGATTGGCCACGTTGAGGCATGCAATCAGCAGAACGCAGCCGGTGGCGGCCAGAAGCACGTAGAGCGGCGTCTTCACGTCGCCCACGATCGATTCGAGCAAAGGCTTTGCGTTCGCGTCTTTGGCCACGAACGCCATGTCGCGGTGCTGATCGTGCAGACGGATCGTGATCAGCGACAGCTCTGCGATTGCCTGGCTCTGGGTGACCCCCGGCTTGAGCCGTCCAATGACTCTGAAACCGTGATCGTCGAGAGCCTGCATCTCGCTGGCCGGCTGCTCGTGATAGACGGGGGTCCAAAGCTCGGCCGCCGCGTCCGGAAAGGCAAACCATGCGGGCATGACACCGATGACCGTATAGGGCTTTGCATCGAGAAAGATGCTCTGGTTGAGGATGGAGGGACTGCCGCCAAAGCGGCGCTTCCACAAACCCCAGTTCAACAGGACAGTCGGATTGGCAGAGGGTTTGTCGTCGTCCGCGGTAAAGTTCCTGCCCAGCGCCGGCTGCACGCCGAGCGTGGGCAGCATATCCCAGGAGATCATCGACGCCTGCACACCCTCGGGCAACTGCTCGCCCGATCCGGAAAGGTTATAGCTGGCCCAGCGGGAGATGGCCATGCTGCTGAAGCTCTGGCTCTGCTTTTTCCACTCGGCATAAACGCCGCCGGCGCTCGCGTTGAAGGGAAACTTGCCGACCGAGCTCACTTCGTAGAGGCGCAGCAGCCGGTCAGGATCCTTGAAGGGCAGCGGGTTGAGCAGTACGGAGCGCACGATGGTAAACAGCGCAACGTTGGCCCCGATGCCTAGAGCCATCACCAGAATGGCGATGGCCGCAAAGCCCGGCGTGCGCCTGAGCGTGCGCATGCCATAGCGCACGTCCCACAGAAGCGCTTCGAGCCACGTCCAGCTCCACGTGCGGCGCGCCTGTTCGCGCAGCAAGGCGGGATTGCCGAAGGTCCGCAGCGCCGCGTAGCGCGCCTCTTCGGCGGTCATGCCTCGCGCCAGGTTTTCCGCGATCTGGCGTTCGAGGTGATCGCGCAATTCATCGTCGAGCCGGGCCGCGGCGCGGGAACGGCCGAAGAGCATTGCAATTGAAATATGCAAGCGGGCTAGCCAACGCATGCCGACCTCCTGGTGTGTGTCCTATTTACTGGACTGGCTGCGGGCTCAAGCCTCGGCTACAACCAGATCTATGGCAGCGGAGAGCCGGTTCCAGTTGGCAGTCTCGGCTTCGAGTTGCTTCCGGCCGGCCGTGGTGAGCGCATAGAACTTGGCCTGACGGCCGGTTTCGCTCTCCGCCCATTTGGCTTTGATCCAGCCTTGCTGCTCCAGGCGGTGCAGCGCCGGGTAAAGCGAGCCCTGCTGTACCTGCAACACCTCGCCCGAAACCTGTTGGATGCGCTTGGCGATGGCCCAGCCGTGCATCGGCTCCAGCAAGACTGTTTTCAATATCAAAAGGTCGAGCGTGCCTTGAACGAGATCGTTTGGTTTTCCCATACTATGATTATCTACAACAAACTAGTGTAGACCGTCAAGGTATCAATGGGAAATGTGTCCAGGGAGCGAGATTTCTTTTGCGTCTTACCACAAAAAGGGAATCAGACGGTAGCGCGTCTTGAGGCAATACTCAGGGTAGCCGGGCAGTTCGGCGCGCAAGACCTTTTCCTCGTTGAGCAGGCGGAGAGCATAGAAGGGAATCAACGAGGCGAAGGCCGGCAGCGCAACCCACGAGCCGAGAGCCAGGGGAGTTGAAACCCATACCAACAGGGAGCCTGCGTACATGGGATGCCGAACCCAGGTATATGGCCCGCTGGAGATCACAGTCTGCCCGGCTTCGACCTCGATGGTGCGGCCAGCAAAGCTGTTGACTTTCAGCGTCCACCAGACCAAGAGGAAACCGCCCACAACCGTCGCCAGGGCGGTAATGGTGAGCCACACTGGAACACCCCCAAACAAGCGTCGGGACCAACCCCAGCGAAAGTCGAATCCGGGCAGAAGAAATGCGACGAGGAACAGCCGGAAGCCCCAGCGCATCGGGCGCTCCTGCACTTCAGTCTTCTCGCGGTGGCGCAGTCTTCGCGCTACAAGCTCTCGGTCATAGGTCAGGAAGTAAATAAAGGCAAAGAGACCGGGCAGGAAAAACGCTGCCAGAAACGCCCAGCCCTGCCAATACCTGAATGAACCGGCGGGCACGAAGATCATTCCAAGGGCGAGCGCCAACAGAACCACTGCGCGAACTGTAACCCGTCGTCCCAGGCTCATAGACACACTCTTGCCGGCGTGGTGAACACGCGGTCATTTTAATCCGCCTTGTCTCGCAGGCTTTGCCCGCTCGCCTTTGTTGCCCAGCTGCGATTTGCGATAATTCGACGCAGTCTTTGTCTAACTGCTATTTCGTTCGAGGCTGTTTTCGTTGTATCCTCCAGTCGCAGGAGGGGGATAGCCATGCACAGCACTCCTATTCGTGTGATTACGGTGGAACGGGAATACGGCTCGCGCGGCGGCGAGTTTGCGCACGACTTGGCTGCGCACCTTGGCTGGCGGCTGCTGGACTCCGAACTGCCCTGCGCCGCGGCGCGCGCCGCTGGCGTTTCGCCGGAGCTGGCCAAGAAGTACGACGAGCGGTTGGACCCCTGGTACTACCGCTATGGCAAGGCTTTCTGGCACGACTCGGGTTACTCGCTGGCCGGAATCTCGGATGACCAGGTATTTGATTCCGAGCGCATGCTGGCTTTGATCCAGAAAGAGATTCTCAACGCCGCCAAGGAAGGCAACTGCGTGCTGGTGGGACGCGGCGCGGCCTGTGCATTGGCCAACCAGCCGGGCTGCTTTCACGTGTTCGTATATGCCACTTCGGCCGCCAAGCGCGAGTGGTTCATGAAGGCATTTCCCAAACAGGCTGAGCAGGCAGACCACATGCTGGCGGCTTTTGACAAACGCCGCGCGGCGGTAATTCGCAAAGCGTATCAGCAGGAGTGGTGCGCCCGCAGGCTCTACCACATGCTGCTTAACTCGGCGATCGGCAACCAAGCCATGATTGCCTCGGTCGAGGGTGCGGCTCGCCTGGTTCACGCGGAGCAGCCGGCATAAGGTTTGTGCGGCCTAGACTTCGATTCGCCTCACACGCGCCCCTATGCGCGTAAACACCTCCCAGGGGATTGTTCCAGCTGCTGCCGCATGTTCTTCTGCGCTGATCGTTTCCCCTCCCTGCGTGCCCAGAATCACAACCTCGTCGCCGGCAGTAACGCCTTCAATCTCCGTTACGTCGACGACCGCGAGGTCCATGCTGATGCGACCCACCAGGGGTGCCCGCTCGCCGCGCACCAGCAGGATGAACCGGTTTCCCAGGCGACGGTCAAGGCCGTCCGCGTAGCCTACGGGTAACAATGCCAACCGCATGGGCTCCGAAGCTACAAAAGTACCGTTGTAGCCGACCACGGCGCCCGCCGGTATGGATCGCACGCCGACCACACGAGTTTTCCAGGTGAGAACCGGCTTGAGACTGCCGCGCGTGGCGGTGATCATGGCCGGCTCATCGGGCAAGAACTGCGGCGCAATGCCGTAAAGAGCGAGGCCAGGGCGGAGCAACGCTTTCATGCCCCGGCTCCGGGCCAGAGCGCCGATCTTGACTGCATCACTAATGAGTAGCGCTGCGGAAGCGCCGACGCTGAGCCATTCCGGCTGCAAGCCTGCTGACACGATCTGGCGCAGGGCCTCATCGAGTCGCGCCAGTTGTTCCGCGGTGGCGCAGCCATCGGTCTCGTCCGCGGCGAAGAGATGCGTATGCACCCCCTCCAGGCGCATCGAGTTGCTGGCGCTTATTCTGGCCGCCGCGTCGGCTAGCTGGTTCGGGCTAACTCCCTGCCGGCTCATGCCGGTGTCGATCTCCAGATGGACGGGAACCTGGACGCGCGCCGCATGGGCTGCCGTTTCAAGCTCGTCGAAATGCCATGGCTCCCAGGCCACTGGTGTCAAGCTTTGCTCCACCAAGGCCGCGCCTTGGCCCGGGAAGCAGCCGCTCATGACCAGGATGCGCGTGTCCGGGCACAAAAGGCGTGCCGTCAAGCCTTCTTCAACAGAGGTGACGCCGAGCCATTGGGCGCCTGCGCGTACTGCGGCCGGCGCACAGAGACGGAGCGAGTGGCCGTAGGCATCGCTCTTCACCACTGCCAGCAGCTCCGCGTGGCTGGCGGCCAGGCTCTTGAGAAATCGATAGTTGTGTTCGAGGGAGCGGGTTGAGATCTCAACCCAGCAGGGGCGGCTTGTCATGGAAGATTCCAAGCATCAGTCTAGCGCGGCGGGGGTTGGCGCGGCTGGTGAAATGGCGAAGGCAACAACGGTCTCGCGAACGTCTCCAAGTTCGCCGAGCAGCTCCGCCTCAAGGTCATTTGGAACCGGCATCTCGCATGCTTCGACCTCGGCTTGAGTCGCCCCTTGAAAGCACAGCTCACAGTGGCCCAGGGCTTCGCCTTCGCCTGCATCCATTCGAACCGGTGGGCCGAACACCCTGCAGGTCATAGGCCGCCATGCATACACGTCGCATCGACCGGTTACGGGATCGAGCGCAGGACAAGCGGCTTCATTCGCGAAATCTTCAAAGCGCTGGCGATCGGAGTCCGATGCGCCCAATACCCCTGTTGCTACGTCTCCAGGAAACTCAGGCCCGTGCTGGGCAATCCAGAGACGGGCGCGTTGCTCGATTGCAGCTGTTAACGTGGGCTCGGCGACCCGCAGCACCCGCATCCCTTCTTGAAGGCGCAAGGCGTCAAGCGCATTGATGGCAAAGGCGCCATGGCAGCATGGAGTGCACCCGAGCCGGCAAACCAGCAGCGGTCCAGCGCGCCGAGACGCGTCGCTCAACGCAGCATCCACAATCTGCACCAGACTCCCGTCCTTTGCCGGCAGACCCATGACGGCCAGAATATCTCAGATGAGCA
>JBEKVS010000289.1:0-8354 GCA_049513795.1 Occallatibacter sp.
GTTGGAGAAGTTGAATTTCCATGAGACCGATCCAAAGCCGCAGTCCGGGTGGCAGTTCTGGCCCGACACCATCACGGAGGATCCGGCCGAACACTTGGCCATCGGCCTTGTGCCGTATGACCCAACAACCAAAACAGGCGACCATATCCAGCTTGCGAGTTACTCGGTAGACAGTGCGGGCAACATCGTTTCGACCAATACATGGAAGAACATGCCCACGCCGGACATATCTCCGAGCAGTCTGGTCATGTCTCCGTCAGGGAAGCTTCTGGCCGTTGTCGGGAACCAGGGCTATTTTCCCTGGGGTGGCGGCGGGTCTACCCCGGACGGTCTCGAGGTCTTCCACTTCAATGGAGCGGCGCCGATCACGCACTATAGCGGAGTGCTCACAACCACATCGATCGACTGGACCAGATGGGATAGCAACAATCACCTCTATGCCTTTAGCAGCGACGCTACCACCCTTTTTGTGTATACGGTGACGCCGACCAGCATCGTCGAAGCGCCAGGCTCGCCTCACACCATAGCGAGTACAAGCGGCCCCAATGGCGGCATGATCGTCGTTACGCGGCTGCCCTGGATGTGAGTTGAGAAGTGCATCTGGAGCGCAAGACAAGGAGCGGGAGCGACTAGCAGTCTCTCTGCAAAGAGGACGATTTTGCGAGTGGTACGGACAGAGAGTGGGGGCCGTCAGTTACAGGCAGCTGCTTTTACATGCAACAGCGGCCCCCATTCCAACCATCTTCCTGCTGGTGGGTTAGCCGGCGGGCTTGGGAGATGGCTTGGCCGCTGGTTTGGCTCCTGCCGGTGTGTGCGTCGCGGGCGGAACAGCCGGAACGATCCGAGCCATCTTGATCTTGTCGATGTCGGGAAAATTGGCTTTCAGGTATGCGTCGCCCTGATCGGTGATCAGGTCCTGGCGCGGGGATTCGCCGTAGGCTGGAAATATTTTGTCGACCACAGCCATACCTTCGACGACCGTCCCAAAGGGAGCGAAGCCCATGCCGTCCAGCCGGGCGTTGTCACCATAGTTGATGAACAGTTGCGTGGTTCGGGTGTTGGGTCCGGCGGTGGCGAAAACCAGGTATCCGCGCTTGTTGCTTTGAACAACCGGATCGTCCGCAATCTTGGCCGTCTTCCACACCTTGTTGAGAGCGGGGTCGGCGCTGAGTCCGAACTGCACAACGAAGCCGGGCACAACGCGAAAAAAGGCCGCGTTGGTGAAGTAGCCGTACCGAACCAGGTTGTAAAAACGATCTGCGCCGAGGGGCGCCCAATCGCGATGCACTTCAACCACAAAGTCGCCCGCGGTGGTCGTAAACCTCGCCTTGAAGACCGCTGGCGCCTTGGCCTTGAGCGATGCCGGGTTCAGCAAAGAGGGGCGCGGGCCGGCAGAGGCAGTATGGCCGGCACTGGCTTTAGCGGGAGCGGTTTTCGGTGCCGGCGTCTGAGATTGGGCGAGAAGGCTGGCACATACAACAATGGCGGTTGCAATTGCTTTCATAATCACCGATTGTACGAAACGACGGCGCAATGCGGTGAGGCAAGAAAGCAAAAATGGCCACCAGGTTTGCCGTTCGCCACATTCCTCATTCGTACCGCAAGGCGACCACGGGATTTACCCTTGTCGCTCTGCGCGCGGGAATCATGATGGCCACGAAAGCCGCGGTCGTCAGCAGCAGCGCGGCTCCGGCGAGCGCCAGCGGGTCGTAGGTTCTGACCGCAAAAAGCAAGCCGCTCATCAGCCGCGTAAGCGATACCGCCAGGACCACTCCAAGCGCCAGCCCGACCGCAATTGTTCCCATCCCGTTGCGGATCATCATGCCCATCACCTGGCCGCGGTCGGCGCCGAGGGCCATGCGCAAGCCGATCTCCCGCTGGCGCTGAGCCACCCCATAGGACATGACGCCGTAAATTCCCACACCTGCCAGCAGCAAGGCCAGTCCCGCGAACACCGCCAGAAGTGTCAAGGCAAGGCGCCGCCGTTGCAGCGAATCGCCCATAACTTCGCTCATAGTCCGAACGTGATACACCGGCAAGTCAGGATCGATCAAGCCCACTTCACGTTGAATCGTCGGCACCAGGCTCATCGGGTTTCCTGAAACAAGGACAGCCAGCGTCATCGCTCCTGACGGCCTCTGATTCTCTGACCAGTAGACCTCCACGCGTGAGCGCGCCTCGAGCGTGCGGTTGCGCACATGCCGCACAACGCCGATCACAGTCGCCCATGGCGCAGTGGACTTGGCGCCGCCCGTGTGCAGCCGCTTTCCAATTGGATCCTGGTCGGGCCAAAAAGTTTGCGCCAGGCTCTCGTCGATAATGGCCACCCGCGGCGACGTGTCAGCGTCGCGTGCCTCGAAGAAGCGGCCGCGGACCAATGGGATTCCCATGGCCTTGAAATAATCCTGCGTGACCACCCGTTGGTCTGTTTCTGGCGTTGTATCCTGCGGGGGCACGGATTGAGAATCGACCGTCATGGTGCCTGAGCCTCCATCCCCGCTCAATGGCAGGGCTGAAACGGCTCCCGCAAACTGAACACCGGGCAATCGCTGTACACGTTCGAGCAGCTCGTTGTAGAAGCCGCGAACCTGTTCAGGTTTGCTGTAGACCGCATCCGGCAGAGCGACTCGCATGGTCAGAACTCCGTCGGGGCGAAAACCGGGATCAACCTTCAATATCTGCGCAAAGCTTCTCAGCAGCAGACCCGCCGCAGCAATCAACAGCATGGAGAGTGCGGTTTCGCAGATCACCAGCGTGGCCCGCAGACGCTTCGGCCGCCTGCCCTCCGTGCTCTTTCCACTCTTAAGCCCGTCGAAGCTTTCCTTGCGCGCGGCCTGCAACGCGGGCGCAAGCCCGAACAGAATTCCCGTGGCCAGGGAAACCACCAAAGTGAGAGCAAGCACGCTGAAATCGATGGACGTGTGGACGGTGCGCGGCAAAGACTTGGCCGCAATCGCGATTAACCCTCGAAGCACCCATGGCGTAATCGCCAATCCCACCAGCCCGCCAACAAATGCCAGGGCAACGCTTTCGGTAATCAGTTGCCGCGCCAGCCGCCACCCGCTCGCGCCCAGAGCCATGCGCGTTTCCATCTCCATCTGCCGCTCGCTCGATCGCGTCAGCAACAGGTTGGCGATGTTGGCGCACGCAATCAGCAACACCAATCCCACCGCCGCCATCAGCACCATCAGCGACGCCTTCACGTCGCCCACAGTCTCTTCGAGCAGCGGATGCAGGATGATTCCGTACCCGTATTTTTCGTACGGATAGGACCGATGCTGTTCGATCATCGTCTTGCCCACGCGATCCAGGTCCGACTGAACTTGCGCCAGGGAAAGTCCCGGCTTGATGCGGCCCAGCACTTCGAGCCCATGGCTTCCGCGGCTGTTTTCACTTAGATCGTCGGGTGAGAAGGCGAGCGGCCCCCAGATCTCCGCCTCGTCGGGATAAGCGAACCCGGCAGGCATCACGCCCACCACTGTCATGGGTACGCCGTCGATGTCAATGGTGCGGCCGACCGCGTTCGGACTTGCGCCAAAGACGCGCTGCCAAAGTCCGTAGCTGAGCACCACTTCCTTGTCGCGGCCGGGCTGACCCTCTTCCGCCAGAAAGGTGCGGCCAAGCAGCGGCTGCGCTCCCAGCATGTTGAAAAGGCTGGGAGACACCGACGACCCGACAACCCGCTGCGGACTTCCTTTGACCCCCAGATTGAAAGAGCCGGTGTCAATGGCGGCCAGGTCGCTGAAGCTGCGGTTCAACAGCTGGATATCGCGAAACTCCGGCGCCGAGACCCAGTTCTGGTCATTGGGCAGGCCGATCCCGGTAAAACGCGACCACACCTTCATCAGCTGTTCAGGCTGGCTATAGGGCAGAGGCCGCAGCAGGATCGCATCCAGCACGCTGAAGATGGCGGCATTGGCGCCGATCCCCAGGGCCATGGTGATCACGACAACGGCCGCGAACCCCGGCCTTCTTCCCATCTGGCGAAAAGCAAAAAGCAAGTCCTGAATCAGCACTCTCACGCTAGCCTCCAGGTCGGGTAGTCAACTTGTCCACTCAATGTGCGGGGAATAATGCCCTCAAGCTGAGAGCGACCTTTTACATTGCCAGCAATCTTCCAGCCATATGAAGCACCAGCTAAGCAGTTGAAATTGATAGGAATCGTCGATTGCGTAAAGAGATATGCTGTTCGCCCGCGAACAACGTTGTTCGAAAGCGAACGTCGCGCCGCGTAAGGAGGCGATCAGAGGGTGGCCAGGTCATCTACCTACGGCCGGTTTCCGGGGTCGATCTTGGGCTTGATTCAGCGGCAAGCCCAAATCCCAGATAAGAGTGCCCGAATCAGGGTACTTCGGCTCAGGCGTCCTGAGAAGGCCCGCCACTTCAAACTGCCCACGATGCTATTGAATCCGGCGGGCAACATTCTCGCCATCTCAGTGGGATCAGGCACAATTTTTCCACTTCAACGGCGCCGATCCGATTCGAGTATATCGAACGCGGGCTGCCCTAAGATAAACCATTTAAACAGTCATTTATGGTGGGCGCTGCAGGATTCGAACCTGCGACTTCCACCGTGTGAAGGTGGCACTCTACCGCTGAGTTAAGCGCCCAGAAGAAGGGCAAGAATGCCGCGCCAATGGGGCATCCCATGGGTTAGAGTAACACCAGCGGGGCTTTGCGGCCAACCCGCTATGGCGCTGCGACGGAACCGGGAGAATACCCCTCCTGGTCCATGCTTGGGTCCCTGCTTGCTCGGAGAATTTGATGCGCTGGAGAGTGCGATCCATCCGCAACGCGGCCGACGTTCCCCCTGACGGAGAAGCGGCGTTGCGTCCTCTGCCGGGGATGGGCCGCGTGGAGCTGGCAGGGGGCGGGCTGGGCGGGTCGGGTCTCGGCAGATCAGGATTGGGTGGTTGGCGGCCTGACGTATCAGAAGCTGTGAATAGGGGATCGGCGAATTCGGGCCCTACGCATCTTTCAGCCAAAGATGCCGGAGGCCGTCCTGACGTCCAATCCAGCGGTTCTGCAACGCGATTTCCGCGCCGGGAACCCGCACATGAAATTGGCCCGGAAAACGGGCGTGGGGCGCAACCTTCCCGCGCGGCTGGGGTTCCAGAAGATATGGCAACCCTGGTGCTGGACAAATCGGCCATGGGAGCGGGTTCGGCAGGGCGGCCGGAGGGCCGGCCAGGCTCCCCGGCCGGCTCCAATGCACCGGGTTTGAATGCTGTGTTCGATGCGGCAAGCGATCCAGCCAGCGATGCAGCCATCATGTTGCGCGTCGCGGCAGGCGATGAAGCGGGGTTCAATTACCTGGTGCAGAAATACCACCGGGCCATGATCCACTTCCTCTTCCGGATGGTGCACAACGAAGCGGTTGCCGAAGAACTGGCCCAGGAAGTGTTTTTGCGCGTCTACCGTTCCAGGGAAAGCTATCGGGCGGAGGCCAAGTTCACCACCTGGCTTTATCGCATCGCGACTAACCTGGCCGTGAACCACGCGCGGGACACCAAGCATGAACGCTCGGCGCAGACGATCTATCTGGATGCGCCGGACGAGGAAAGCGGCACCACGCCGGACGTGGCCGACGATGAGCCATCGGTGGAGCAGCGGCTCATGCGCGATGAGCGCATGGCCGCTATTCGCATGCATGTGATGGCCTTGCCCGAGCGGCAGCGCATGGCGGTGTTGATGCACAAGTATCAAGGGATGGATTACCGGCAGATCGGGGATGTGCTGAGGTTGAGCGAATCGGCGACCAAGTCGCTCCTCTTCAGGGCATATCAGACGCTGCGCGACAAGTTGAAGGAATTTGTATAGGCAAGCAGCAGAATGCGCATGTTCAAGTGAAGCAGCCGGGAACCACCGGCGGGGAGGTGGGGAGGTAGCCATGGAAACCATGAAACGTAATTGCACCGGAATGGAATCGAAGCTGGCGGACTTGCTGCTCGATCCGGACGCGGCGCCTGCCAAGGTTCGAGATCATGCGGAACAGTGCGAGCACTGCCAGGCGGAGCTTGCCGAACTGCGCGCCACCATGGCCCTGATGGATACCTGGAAGAGCCCTGAGCCCAGCCCTTATTTTCTTACCCGGCTGGACGCGCGGATGCGCGAAGAGCGTGAGGCGCCGCCGGAGGGTTGGCTGGCCCGCCTGCGTGATCGGTTCGCCTTTGGCCCCTCGATGCATGTACGGCCGCTTGCAGCCATGGCCCTGACGGTAATGCTGTTGCTGGGCGGAGGCGCGTATCTGGACATAGCCAACTGGGATCAGGCTGCGCCGCCATCTGAACATGCGGCCGTGGTGCACGACCTGCAAACATTGGATAACAACTCTCAGCTGCTCGACCAGATGGAAGCCATGTCGACTCCGGGTGACAACGGTGGCGACTAGACGGAGCCGGCCCCTCGGAGATGACCCGGAAGGCTCGCAACCTGTTGCTGCTGTGGAGCGGAGGCCGTTTATGGCCGGGCGTCAATGCAATATTGCGACAGTGAGCTGAGAAGTTGAAGAAGCTGAGTGTTGAAGAATGAGAAACCAAGGCTTGGTTTGAGACCTGATCTGGGGTGTTCGGGTCTTTCGAGAGCAGGGTTTGATCGGGAATGAAATGATGAGCGGGGGACATAAGGCGGGACGGTTGGGGTGCGCTGCATTGGTCGCAGTGGTTGTCGCCTTCTCTGCGCCTGCGCTGTGGGCAGTTCACGGCTGGCCTTCGCAACATGCGCCGGCACATTCCGCTCCCGCCCCTCACCATTCGGCCTCTCATCCGCCAAAGCCCAGCAAGGAGCAAGGTCCATCCCGCCCGGGTGCTCAGAATCAGAATCAAATCAGGCCGCAGCCCAATGGTATGGAGCGCTCTGAGCCGGGATACGCTGCGCCCGCGGTGCGTCCCGGATATACCGGTGCCCCCGCCCGCGGCCCGTATCAGCCGATCGGTCCAGGCGGGGCCAACGGCGCGAGACCCTATGCGCCATCGGCGCCGCCGGGGCACTTGGGCGACTGGCTCAATCAGCACCGTGGAACCCCTGTTCAAGACCAGGAGCGGATGCTGCGCAGCGATCCCAGCTTTAACCGGCTGCCTCCTGGCGATCAGCAGCGGCTTCTGCAGCAACTGAATCGAGTCGACCGGATGCCGGAAGACCAGCGGCAGCGCCTCTTGGCTCGCAACGAGATGTTGGAGCATATGTCGCCCCAGGACCGCATGAAGGTGAATCTTGCCGGCCGACGACTGGCCGCCCTGCCTGCGGATCGCCAGGCCGTGGTCGGTCGCGCCTTCCGCGATCTCCGCGCCGTGCCGCCCGATCAGCGCCAGACAGTGCTTAACTCCAGCCGCTATCAAAATGCCTTCTCGCCGGAGGAGCGCGGCATCCTCACCGACGTTCTGCGTGCCGAGCCGTACCAGCCGCAGCGCTGAGTGCTGGGAGAGCGGCTCGGCAGGATCGAATCTGCTTCTAAGCTACAATCCGCTGCTAAGTTACAATCAAGGATGGGCCAAGGCCAAATATTCTTGCGCTTTGAGCGCAACTAGAGCAAGGAGCTTCGAACACTTATGGCGATTCCCGCCACACAAATGCGTCCCGGCATGATCATCAAGCACAACGACCAGCTGCACCTGGTTTTCAAGGTGGAGCACCGCACGCCGGGCAACCTGCGCGCCTTCATCCAGGCCAAGCTGCGCAACCTGCGCACCGGCGCCATGTTCGAGCATCGTTTCCGCTCCGCCGACGCCATCGAGAAAGTTGTAGTCGACGAGATCTCTATGGATTTTCTCTACGCCGACGGCGACGACTACTACTTCATGAACCCGGTGGACTACGAGCAGACCGTGCTCAAAGGCTCCACGCTCGGCGACGCCATCGAATACCTCACGCCCAACCTGCAGATCAAGGTCAGCTAACCAAGCCCGCCAAGCTTGAGACCGGCCTGGTTGTGCAGGTGCCCGCCTTCATCAACGAAGGCGAAAAGATCCGCGTGGATACCAGCGAAGGGGCTTATCTGAGCAGGGCATAAGAGAGACCTGGCCGGACTTTGTGCTGGTGCGGAGGTCATGATGCGGCTGGCGCTGGCGGCGATACTTCTCGGATTGGTTCTACAGGAGGCCGCCCTGGCCCAGACATCTCCTTCTCAAACGCCTGCCCAGTCCGCTCTTGTCGAAGGCAACAACGCCTTCGCCCTCGACCTCTACGCCCAACTCCGCAAGCAGGACGGTAATCTCTTCTTTTCTCCCGAGAGCGTCTCCACCGCCCTCGCCATGGCCTACGCCGGCGCGCGCGGCGAGACAGCCGCGCAAATGGCCACCACGCTGCACTTCACCTTGCCGCCCGACAAGCTGCATCCCGCCATGGGCGCGCTGCTC
>JBEKVS010000290.1:0-7812 GCA_049513795.1 Occallatibacter sp.
TGGATTGCGGCTGGAATTCGCAAACTGTCTGCTGATGCGCGGCGATTTGGAGGGGCATACAGGGCTTCAAAATCTGGGCGACACGGTCGCGGCTGGAATCAGCTACCAGAAGGCAAGTGAGGTTTACAGAGATCTTGTTGCGACGCATTCAGACCCCAAGGCAGCCGAGGCCGGATTGGCCATGGTCAACGTAAGAATTGCCGACATTGCTCTTTCCCGAGGAGACCTAAAAGGAAGCCTGACCCAATACAGTAGTGCTCTTAAAGCTGCACAGCAGCTTTCCGCCGATGATCCTGCGAATGCGGGGACGCTCCACCTTGTCGCGCTCGGGTATCGCAAGGTCGGGGCAGTTCAAGAGGAGTCCGGAGATCAAGCGAGTGCCTTGCGAAGCTATGCCACCGCGGCAAAGGTGAATGAAGACTTGCTGAACTCCGATCCGGAAAATGCCCAAGCGGCCATGTCCCAGGCGATTACTTTGCGCTACATCGGAGACTTGCTCTCAAAAAGAGGCGACGCGGCGGGAGCGTTGGCGGAATATCGAAGGGTTCAAGAGACCCTCGACCATCTCGCAGTCGAACAGCCCGACAACGTGCTCGTCCAGGGACGGCGCGCAGAGATGCTCATTTATATTGCCGATCTCCTTGAGCGGGCAGGGAAGACGGACGATGCGCGCAAAGAAACTCTGCTGGCCCTCGAAATCACACGGAAGCTCGCTGCGCGAGAAGACGCGACCGCTGACGAACTCTATGCCTACGCCTTGACGACGCTTGATTGCCAGCCGCCGGATTTGAGAAATCCGACCGCGGCTCTTCAACTGGCGCAGAGGTCTTCAGCCAAATCCAATGCGCCGGACCGCGACATTCTTGAACTGCTTGCCCGCGCTTATTTCGCCACGGGAGACCGCGAGCGAGCCATCGAAACCGAGCAGACGGCAATAAAGCTGATTCCCAAGAGTGATTCCGGATCTGCCGACCGCAGAAGAATGAACGCAACCTTGTCAAGGTACCGAAAAGGGGTGCATTGATGATCGGCACTGCTATCGTGACTCTTGGCTGGTTGCGGAATGTGTTTATTGACCTCTTGCGACCTTCTGAAACCAACGGCTGATGAACGCGCACAGGTATGTATTCGCGGAAACGGCGCGCCGCACAACATCTTTTCAGCAGTCGCGATGGGAGATGTGGAAACCATTCGCGGGCTCATCGCCCGGCAGCCTTTGGGATGAGTCTCCGAGCGCTGAGGCAACAATGACTTTTGCACTGCCGACCTAACATCAGCCGGCGAACGCTGCTGCGCCTGCCTCGACGACTGCATGGTCCTGTTCGCCGATACGGCACCAGAGATCTGTCAGCAGTTGAAGACAATGCTTGCCATCCAAAAACAAATTTCCGCGCGAAAGGCAACGGATCGAAATCGATTTGGTGAGGGTTACTCGTAGCGCAAGGCAATGATTGGATCCACCTGCATGGCTTTGCGCGCTGGCACGTAGCAGGCCGCGAGGGCAACTAATATCAGAAGCAGGGCGGCGACGCCAAATGTCACGGGGTCCGTCGGCTGGATGCCATAGAGAAGGGCTGTCATCAAGCGCGTCGCAGTGAATGCCCCAAACAAGCCAAGAGCAATGCCGATGCAGGCCAGGCGGGCTCCCTGGCTGAGGACGATTGCGAGGATTTGCGCGCGCTGCGCACCGAGCGCTATGCGAATGCCGATCTCGGGCGTACGTTGGATTACCGCGAAAGAGATAACGCCATACATGCCCACCGAGGCCAAGAGCAGGGCCACCAGCCCGAAGGCTCCAAGCAGCAGCATGGCGAAGCGATCGGCCGTAAGTGAACTGTCGACCAGTTTAGTGAGTGTCACATAGTTGGCCACCGGAAGATCGGGATCGATGGAGTGGACCGCTTGCTGCACACTGCCGGCGATCGCGGCTGGATCGCCCTTGACGCGGACCGCATACTGCATGGTCTGCATGTCGGGCCAGGATTTGATCTCATTCTGTGTGTAGGGCACATACATTGCGGGGGCCGGCGCTTCGCGAAGCGACACCTGCTTGAAGTCCGGTACTATGCCGATGATTGTTCTTAGCGGAATCCGGGTCATCCCGACGCCCACATGCTTACCGACGGGATCTTCTCCCGGCCAGTATTTCCTTGCCATGGCGCTGTTGATCAGGGTGACGGGCACCGACGCCAGGGTGTCGCTATCGGTGATGTCGCGCCCGCGTTGCAGCGTTGCGCCGATTGTGCGAAAGTAGTCCGGCGAAACAAACAGGTAATTCGCCTGCGGGCTCAGCGAGGGATCGATGACAGGGTGCTCCGGGATGCGGATAGCGGTTGCGTCGGAGGGGCCAGCCAGAGGAACAACGGTTGCGAAGCCCGCCGACTCGACCCCTGAGATGGCTTGCAGGCGTTGTTGCACCTGTTTATAGATTTGCGCCATGCGGCCGGTATCGCTGTACTTGGAGCTCGATAAGGGAAGATCGAAAGTCACAACCCGCGTCGCATCGAAGCCGCTTTGCGCGGTGACCAGATGATAAAAGGTGCGCATCAGCAAGCCTGCCGAGACAACAAGCACCAGCGCCAGCGCCACCTGCGTGATGAGGAGCGCATTACGAATCCTCGGTGCGGAGGTGTTCCCACCGGATCGCCGGCCGCCTTCTTTGAGTACCTGAACCAGATTCACGCGTGTGGCTCCGAACGCTGGAGCCAAGCCAAAGAGCAGTCCCGTTAGCAGGGTGATGCCCAACGCGAAGGCGACAACGCGCAGATCAAGACCTACCTCGTGAATGTGGGGGACGGTGTCCGGTCCGATGCGTCGCGCCAGCAACAGGCTAGCTTCGGCGAATCCAATGCCGAGGATTCCGCCCGTGAGCGCCAGCAACAGACTCTCAATCATCAATTGGCCCACCAGCCGACCCCGCTTCGCGCCCAGAGCTCCGCGTAAAGCGAACTCATTGCGGCGGCCAAGAGACCGGTTGAGGGTGAGGCCGGCGACATTCGAGCAGGCGATTAACAGCACCACGCAGACCGCGCCGAAGAGCAGCAATAGGGGCCGGCGGGTGTCCGTCACTGTTTGTTGCGTCAACGGAACCGCTCGCGACGACCAGCCTTTCGCGCGCGGAAACTCTTTCAGCCATTGGCGATCGAAAGCCTGCAGATCCTGCCGTACCTCCGGTAACCCTGCACCCGGCTTCAACTCTCCAATCAAACTGAGATCGTTGGGTGACGGAGCGGGAGCGGCAGGAAGCGCCAGCGGCACCCAGAGCAGGGTCTCCTTGGGCAGATCGCTGGACGCAGGTAGTCCGGCTAGATTGGGAAAAGTGAAGACGGCAGGCATGACGCCGATCACGGTGTAGGGAACTCCATTTAAATGGACAATTCTCCCGATGATGCCAGGGTCACCACCAAAGCGTGATGTCCACAACCGATGGCTGAGGACGGCGACCAGCTCGTGCCCCGGTTGATCGTCATCCGCGGTGAACGTGCGCCCCAGGAGCGGAGCCATCCCCAGCGCAGGAAAGAATCCGGCGGAGGCCCGAATGCCAGTGAGATGTTCCGGGTTGGCCATGCCGGTGAGATTGAAGTCGGCCTTGCGGAAAGCGCCAAGGTGCTGAAATGCGCCGCTGGTTTGCGTCAGTTGCACGAACTGCAGGCCCATCCATTGAAAAGTGTCGGTACCCCAAGCGGAAGCTGCCGGAGCCACCAGCCACGGCACCACGATCCGGCTGGCATTCGGATAGGGCGACGATTTCAATAAGATCGCGTTCACCAAGCTGAAAACGGCGGTACTGGAGCCAATGCCGAGCGCTAGCGTCAGCGTGGCGACGATGAAGAAGCTGAGGCTCTTGCGCTGAACGCGCAAGGCATAGCGGACGTCTTGAGACACGGCGTCGATAAGACTCGTTCCGTGCGCTTCACGGCAGTCCTCCTTGACCTGTTCGTGGCCGCCAAAGGTCAGCCGTGTGCGGCGTCTGGCTTCCTCGGAAGGCATGCCCGCACGGGTGTACTTCTCTACCTGCTGTTCGAAGTGGAAATGCAGTTCCTGGTTCAGCTCTTCTTCCAGGCTGCCGCGGCGGAACAAGGCACGAAAACGAAATCGTAGATCGTTCAGCATGGTGCCACCTCACGCACTCTCAAGAATCTGGGAAACTGCGGCGGTCAACCTTCGCCAACTGTCAGTTTCCACTTCACGTTGCTTTTTCGCCGCTGCGAGTTAGCCCGTAGTACCTGGCACGGCGATTATTTTCCGATGTGCCCCAGGCGGCCTTGATCCAGCCTCGCCGTTCGAGCCGGTGCAGAGCCGGATACAGGGAACCCTGCTGAATCGTCGGTACCTCACTCGAAACCTGATGCACTCGCTCGGAGATCGCCCAACCATGCTGCGGTCCAAAGCAGCGACCTCAGAATGAGCAGGTCAAGCGTGCCTTGCGGAAGATCAACGCGCTGGTCCGCCATCCCTTCCCCTCCGGCTTCTACAAGAGTTGTACATCTTCTCTTATAGAAGCGCAAGGGGGCATTGATTTTTTGATTCGCCCGGCGATGGTACCCCGAACGCAGAGGATACGACGTTGGGGTCGCCTGAAGGCAAGACGATGCGCGAGATCGTGCAGAAGGCCGGCCATCAAGTGATCGCACTAACGCTCGACCGGGCGGCGGGAGGGGACGACGACGGAAGCTAGGTAAATCGCCAGTTCACTCGATGAGGATCAGATTCGTACCCTGAAGTCGGCCAGTGTCATGGGATCTCACAACCGAACCCGGAGATTCGAGTTCGCCGTCGCAATGGGAGCTTGAGGACCTATCCACTGAGCGTGCAGAATTGAGGTCAAAATCAGTTTGGGATGAGTGTCCGAGCGCTGAGGCAACAATGCCTTTTGCACTGCCGACCTAACATCAGCCGGCGAACGCTGCTGCGCCTGCGTTCTCAGGATTCTCCAAAGACGTTGGGATTTTCAGGTCAGTCCGCCCGAGCGATCGTTTTTGTGTGGTATTTCCGATGGTGAGACTCGATATCGCATGGGGTTCGATCAGAGCCACAGGCGGTGACTGAAAAGCAAGTGGTGCCTACATGTCGGCCAGTCAGCGGATCTCACGAGCGCGCCTGGCAACGATGATCGCCGTCGTGAACGGCGTTTTCGGGGAGTAATCCTAGGAACGGTGCCACAACCAATGCTCGATGAGCGGTTTGGCCTGAGGCCGCCAGTTGACCTGCTTGGTCGCCAATCTCCGGCCGATTTCTGGCTAATTCCCCTCGCGGAGATGAACAATCTGTGCTGCCGTTAGATTTTTCATTCCCATATCATGCAGGTCGCGGATGTACTTCGCAGTGATGCCGTGGTCGCGAAGCTCCGAGATGTCTGACGTGGGGAACCGATCAGGCAGCGCGCGAATCTCCTTCAGATATTCCGGCTCGACACCATGGTCACGCAGCCCGTCAATCTCCTCGATCGATACCGTCGAGTCTGCTGACTTCGTCCCCTTGTAAAATTCCGGCTCGACGCCGTGGTCGTGAAGGCTGGCAACTTGCGCGACAGAGAGCTGCGGATCGACAGCGGCGAATCCCTTGTAGGTTTCAGGTGCGACGCCATGGTCGTAGAGATTATCGATCTGCTCGATGGAGAGATGGGGATCGACAGATCTCATGCTCCGGTAGTATTCCGGCTTAACACCATGGTCGCGCAGGCTGTTAATTTCCTCGATGGAAAGTTTGGGGTCCGCAGAGGCAAAGCCCTTGTATGAATCCGGCTCAACGCCGTGATCGAACAGGCTGTCGATTTGCTCGATGGAGAGATGAGGATCGACTGATCTCATGCTCCGGTAGTATTCCGGCTTGACCCCGTGATCGCGCAAGCTGTTGATTTCCTCGATTGAGAGCTTGCTGTCTACAGAGGCAAAGCCCTTGTACGAATCCGGCTCAACGCCGTGATCGAACAGGCTGTCGATCTGCTCGATCGAGAGTTGCGGGGCAGCAGCCTTCATTGATTTGTAGTAGTCGGGCTTGACTCCGTGATCGTACAAACTGTCGATCGCCTCAATGGAGAGATCGGGATTGTCAGCCTTGATTGCTTTGAGGTACTTGGGTTCGACGCCGTGATCGCGCAATTCGGAAATACTCGACGCGGACAAATCCGTGAACCCTTCCTGGCGCACGGCGCGAACATAGTCCGAACTGACGCCGTGATTATGCAACTCGACCAGATCTCCTATCGAGGATGTGAGTCCGGTGTCCCGGACGGCCCGGGAATAGCTGAGAGTCACGTCGGAAGTCACAAGAGAGAACGCCTCGTCGTCATGAGGTGCGGCATATCCCATCTTCTCGAGGGCGGAAACGAAGGACGGATCGAGAACGACCGTGAACGGCCCTGAAGCGCGACCGCCCGCGACGCTTCCTTCACAGACGATTCGCCCGGAGTCTCTGACATATTCAAACTTTATCGGGCCGTCATGATCGAGTTCGGAGAGAGAGAATCCGGATAGACTGGAGAGCGGCACGCTCTCGGTATTCATTCGATCGTTACCGATGTCATCGCGGCTGATGAGCGAGAACTGCACCTTGCTCGACGACGAATCCCGCGTGAGTTTCCATTCGTGCCGCCAAGTCTTGTCCTGTGTTGCAAGAGTGCCTGCGGAAGCCGCGGAGGATTGTGCGGCGTTCGCTGGGGAGAGCGTTGCCACAAGGGCAGGCGCGATAGGGAATGTTTGGGGAGCCAGCACGACGTGTGCAGCGGAGCCGTGAGACTGCGGAGCCGCCTGGTTCTCTGCGACAGCGATGGTCGCGTCCTTGGCGAACGCGATCCATCCCGGCATGCGCACGCTCAAACCGAGCAGAGCGAGCCCGGCCACAGCGCAGAACGAAACGCGCGGCAGTGAAGCGCCCGGTGAAAAATGGAACCTCGGACGAAGCAGGGTCTCAATGCGCTCGCTGATGTTGGAGGATCGGTGAGCCATTTCAGTCGCCAGCAATTCGCGGCGGCGCGTTGAGCAGAATTCGGCAAGGCGCCCGAGAGTGAAGGCGTAGTGGACGGGAGAGCCGGTGACCGCGACAACCCAATCGTCGCAGGCGATCTCCCTTTCTCGCTGGATGCGGCGCAAAACCCACGCAGCGACGGGATGGAAGACAAGAACGGCGGATGCCAATCGGCCTATCAGGTTGGTCCAATCGTCGCGGCGGGCGATATGAGCCAGTTCGTGAAGCAGGACGTAGTCGAGTTCCGGCTCAGCAATCTTCTCCGAAAGGGTCTGGGGGAGAATGACAACCGGGTGCAGGAATCCCGCCGCCAGAGGTGAAATAACTTCATCGGACACAAGAAGCTGAGGGGCGCGCGAAGTGCGGGAGTCACGCAGATGCCGCTCGAAACGCATAACCAGATCTGCGCTTGCAACTCGGGCCCGATTCCGCACGCCGCGAAGACGCAAGTAACCGAACACAAGTCTGCTGAGCAGACCGCAGCACGCGGAGATCCAGAGAAATAGCAGGCTTAACGGCCAGTTTCCCAGATGAAACTCAATGGGGATGCGTACGCGAGACGCCGCAGGCGGGCGAGAGTTCAGCACAGGCAACGGAGCCGATGCGAGCGGCGGGTCAGGGGTATAGGCGCCGCTAACTGCGAGGGGTTTCACGGCGGAAGCGGATAGGGGGCGTGTTCGGATTTGCTTTTCGGTCCGGGTGGCGGGAGCAGGCAGGGCCGCATGCCGAGGAAGAAGAGTGGTGAGAGGCATGAGCACGACGAGAGCCAGTACAGCCCACCAGACAGCGTGGCGAGTTGCAGCGTTGACTCGTGGCATTAGCCGGAGTATGAGCCACATTACAGCG
>JBEKVS010000291.1:0-10493 GCA_049513795.1 Occallatibacter sp.
GCACCCCGAAAGCTTTGTGGAAGCTCAACTGGTTCCTGCGCGACTTCGGCTATGACACCGAGCTGCTCGGACGAGATGAAGTCGATGAAACTCAGCTCGTTGGTCTGAAGGGCGTGGTCAAGATCAGCCATATCGTCTTCAACGGCGCTTCGCTGCTTCGATTCGATGGGTTTGCACCCGCTGGCCGCTGGGAAGAACTTTCGCCAGCCAATCTCGACAGCCCTCAGGTGGCTTAAATGACCTACAGCTACACTCAGATCAGCCAGTACCTGACCTGCCCGCGGCGTTACCGGCATCGCTATCTTGATGGCTGGAAGGAGAAGGACACCCGGGCGGCAATGCTGTTCGGCCGTGCCTTCGAACGAGCTCTGGGTGCCGTTTTTCGCCGGGAAGATCCCGGAGCTGTCCTGTTCTCCGAGTGGTCGGAGTGCCAGAACCTGGGCTTGCACTATTCCAACCGAGACTCCTGGGATCGCATGCTGCGGCAAGGACTCATGCTCTTGAACCGGTTCTGCCAGGACGACCGTGTCCAGATCCCCCAGCCACGCCGCAACCAGCAGATCAAGTTCAACCGGCCAGTCGCGGGAAGGAACGACTTCGTCGCCTACATCGACGCCATCGGCAAACTCGACGGCACACGCTGCCTGCTGGAGTGGAAGACCAGTGCGAGCCGCTACCACTGGTTTGCTACTCCTGGATCACCGGCATTGCCGAAGTCGCCCAGATCGTGTTCGTCCGCAAGCGACTGGTCGAGGTTCAATACCTGCGCACCACCATTAGCGACGAACAACGCCAGGAGTTTGGGCACTTGGTCGAAGACACAGTCCGTATCCGCTTCCCCCAGAATCCCTGCAGCAGCTGTCCGTATGTGGGGCTGTGCCTGGGAAAGCAGGAGATGGCCGACGCTGCGCTCGTGCGGCGTCCAGGAGCAGACAGCCTTGGTTGGCTTGACGAGCTTAATTACTAGGAATCCGCCCATGCCGCCGAAATTCAGCCGGACCCGCGCGCTCTTCGTGCTGAACAAGATCGACGAGATTCTGGCTTGGGAAAGACGAAGGGAGACGGAGCGCGACACTAAGTTCGTGGAGCTGGGGCGCTACTTATGCGAGGTGCGTTCGGGACAGTACTGGCGCCTGGAGAACCTGAAGTCCTTCGATGATCTCCTGGAAAAACGGTTTCCCGGGTCGCGGCGGAAAGCCTATTACCTGATGTCGATTCACGAACACATGCCACCGCAGGCGAGGAAGGAGTTAAAGAAAATTGGTTGGGCGAAGGGGATTGAGCTGGCGAAGTTAGCGCGGAGGGACAAACAGGACTTCGATTGTGCAACCTGGTTGCACAAAGCTCGTGAGTTGCCGAAGGAGGAGTTTCAGAGGGAAGTGGAACGCGAACTCACAGGGAAATTAACAGAGCCCTGGGAAATTGTCTACTTCAAACTTTACCAGAGCCAGATGCCGATCATCGAGCGCGCGATCGAGACCGCATCCCTGATGCTGGGAAGCGACCGATCCCGAGGCTACTGCCTGGAAATGATCTGCGCGGACTTTCTGGCGGGCGCTAACCTGGATAACGGAGATCCAGAAACACTGTTGTTCTCGATGACGAGATTCTTCAAGTTCCTGCCTGGCGAGCAACAGCAAGCATTTCTGATTAGGCCTGAGCGAGAAGACCTCATGAGCACGATTGGGAAAAAGCCCGACCGCTTGGGGTTGGATCCGGTGGCGTACGATCAGCTTCGGCAGCAGATCTTGCGTCGCGATGGCTGGCGGTGTCAATTGTGCGGCACGATGTCGAATCTTGAGGTTCACCACAAAGAGTTTCGCAGCCAATCCGGCGAGGACTCCGAAGAAAACCTAATCACACTCTGCACATCATGCCACGCTCAGTTGCATCTTAGACAATAAGCTCGGCGGAAAGCGCTCGTATCGAAGTGCGGCCACCTTCCACGCTGGTTAAAGATCGTCCAGAATGCGAGGTTTACCCAGCGCAAGTTGCGTTCCCGACCAGTTGCTCCGCCGAGGCAATGGCTGTCCCCGCCAGAAAAACAGGTGTATGATCACTGGCGCTCTTGAGGTCCAAGGAGATTCCGAATGACGCCCCAGCTCAGCTTGTTCTTCTTCAGCGCGGACTCCGCAGAACAGCAAGGCGGCAAATACCAGCTGCTGCTGGAGTCTGCGAAATTCGCGGACGAGCATGGGTTCACTGCCGTGTGGACGCCGGAAAGACACTTCCAACGGTTCGGGGGGCTGTACGGAAGTCCGTCTGTTACGGGCGCGGCGCTCGCGGTCCTGACAAAACACGTCTCCATTCGGGCCGGCAGTGTCGTCATACCCTTGCAGAACCCCTTACGTGTGGCCGAAGAATGGGCGATGATTGATAATCTCTCAAACGGACGAGTTGCCATCGCGGCTGCCTCAGGATGGCACGCAAATGATTTTGTTCTTTCGCCTGATACTTACAAGAACCGCTACAGCGACATGTTTGAAAAGATCGCCAGCATCCAGAAACTTTGGCGAGGCGAGAAGGTATCGCTACCGAATGGAATGGGAGTCGAGACCGAGGTTAACATCCTGCCAGCACCCATTCAACCCGAACTCCCGATCTGGTTGACTGGTCAGTCGGACGATACCTTTTTGAATGCCGGTAAGCTCGGGTTCAATGTTCTGACCGCGAACTTCTCGCTTAATCACGACCTCAAAGAGCTCGTCCGTAAATCCAAGATTTATCGAGACGCAATCCAGACCCATCATGGCCATCGCGGCCATATCACGTTGATGGCGCATACTTTTGTTGGGGAGAATGATGATGAGATAAAAACAATAGCCCACCCAGCAATGGCTGAATATCTCAAAGTCAACATCGAGATGCAGAAAGATCATTCTAAGGGGACCAAAGATGATCAAGGCTCTTTGCGGAAAACGAGTTGGGTGAAGCCGGAACTGTCCAGTTTCAGCGACCAGGAAACTGAAATCATGGTCGAATTTCAGGTCCGTAACAACTTGCGTAGCCCATTGAGTTTTATCGGGACTTTCGATCATTGTGCTCAGCAAGCCAAACGCCTGAGCGAGAATGGAGTAGATGAGATCGCCTGCCTCATCGACTTCGGTATCGGCTTCAACGACGTTATGTCCAGCCTTCGCCGGTTATCGAAATTGCTGGCAAGTCCAACAGAAAACTAGCCTTCGATTCCAATTTCCTTCTCGCGATTGGCTGTGGCTCCACAGATCGAACGAGCTTTCACAAAATTACCGGAAGACTCTTGACACCCCTGAACCCAAATGTTGGAGCCCACTCTGGCCGCGGGCCAGCGAGCTTCATCTCCGGAAAGCGCTGCACCAGATTCAGAAGCGCAATCTGTCCTTCTAGCCGCGCCAGTTGGCCTCCGATGCAAGCATGCGGACCTGCACTGAACGCCAGGTGCTGATTGTTCAGCCTCTTCAGGTCCAATTGATTCGGTTCCTTAAATCGTTTTGGATCCCGGTTCGCCGCACCGAGCATGCACAGGACCGACCATCCCTTCCTCATGTGCTGGCCGCAAATCTCGACATCTTCCCTAAGCACGCGGGCCGTGAATTGCACGGGACTTTCGCAACGCAGAATCTCCTCTACAGCCGAGCGGATGATCTCCGGGTTATCTCGCAACTCCGCTGTCTCTTGTGGGTGCTTCAGGAGCGTGTACATTCCGTTGCCGATCAGATTTCGAGTTGTCTCGTGCCCGGCGAAAAGCAGCGCGATACACTGCGCGTAGAGCTCTTCTTCGGTCAGCACTTCCCCTTCTTCCTCGATATCGATCAGAAGGCTAATCAGGTCGTTCCCTTTGTGGCGCCTCCGTTCCGCCACAGTCTTTCGGAAAAAATCGGTTAGCGCAATGAGGGCATCTTGCGCGGCACGTGCCTGTTCCACGGTGCGATCTGGACTGCCTCGAAACACCGCGATGTCGCGCGACCAATTGACGAACGTGTCGCGCAGTTCCTGCGGTATTCCCAGCATTTCCAAAATGATGCGCACCGGCATGGGGTTCGCGAACTCGTGCATGAGTTCGACTTCGGAGCCATGCTTTAAAGGCTTAAGCATCTGATCGACGATCGCCTCGACTTGCGGACGCAAGCCTTCAATCGCCGCGGGCGAAAATCCTTTATTGAGAAGTTTGCGCAGCCGTGTGTGCTCCGGCGGGTCCATGAAAATCAGCCACAAGCCCAGCATGCGCGCGAGTTCGGTGAACTCGGACTGGCTGCTGAGCGGAAGAGACAAGATCATCTGCTGCGAGCGTTTTGCGGAAAGCCTGGGGTCTTTAGCAGCCGAAGAGCATTCGGCGTGGCTCACAATCGACCATAGCGCCCATTTACCGTCAACATCCAGGTAATGCAACGGACCTTCTTCGTGCAAGCGGGCGTACGCGGGATACGGGTCCTGCAGAATTTCGTCGGTGAAAAGAACTTTCTTCTTCGGAACGATAACCTTGGGCAACCTTCACCTATTCGCAAAATCAGAGTTTCAGTCACGCAGAAACCAGCAACTTACCGGTGTTGAGTTTAACACCGAGGAAACAACGATTTGAAGCGCGAAGGGTGGGGCGCGATTGGCAGGATCGCGCTGTTGTCAAACTCAGCCGCACTCCCCCAAGAGCTGCGCTATCAGGAGCCGACCGGTAGACGCTGCCAGGTCAATTCGATGATTTGGACTTTTCCGTTTACCGGCGTCGGTGGCGTGACTAATATGAGCTGGTCACCTTGGAATTTGACGCTGCGGACGAGGTCCCTATCTATGTAGTTCTGAATCGATGAGATTTCGATGTGATGGGTCACCTTGTCACCGCTGAACGTGTACCTTCCCGCATAGGCAAGAAATGTTCTGAATGCCTCGGCCTGTTCTTCCTGCGCGCGAGCCCCACCACCTCCGGAGAGTGGCTTTCGCCCACTGTAGCTGATCAGGGCGGTCACTCTGCCATCCGCGGAATAGGTCAGAAAACCAAGAGGGTTGAGACCATAGGGAGGTTCGCATGGCTCTCCTTTCGACGTGGTGCTCGATGCGGAAACCAGTTTCCACGCGCCCACAAGCTGGTCGTCTATGTTCACGAATACACCCACTGGGAGGCGATATATTCATCCATCAAAGGAATTGCCGTTCTCATCCCGGTTCTCCATCTGATTCTAATTCCGCAAACTGACTCCGCACCGTCGAAAAAAGACTCGCCACATTGGAGCGGCTCGGTCGGTTCCTGATCAGACTTGCGAGGACTGCACTTTGCTTCGCTACAAATGATACCCTGCGGTTCTATCTTGAGAGCTCTGATCGGCGAAGGAAACTATGGCAATGGAATTGGAAGGCAAAGTTGGCCTCGTGACTGGTGGGACGTCGGGTATTGGCCGTGATACCGCCATACTCTTCGCGAAAGCGGGAGCCAAAGTAGTGGTTGCGGGCCGGCGTGAGCTGGAAGGCGAGGAAACGGTCGAACTGGTCCGTGCCGCGGGCGGCGATGGCCTGTTTGTGAAAACCGACGTGTCGAAAGCCTCCCAAGTGGAGACGCTCATTCAGAAGGTAGTGGAGAAATTTGGCCGCCTGGATGTTGCCTTCAATAACGCCGGGGTCGAGGGTGTCCAGGCGCCCATTAGCAGACAATCGGAAGAGGACTGGGACCGGACCATCGACATCAATCTCAAGGGCGTCTGGCTCTGCCTGAAGTACGAGATTCGGCAGATGCTCAAGCAGGGCGGTGGCGGAGCGATTGTAAATATGGCGTCGATTCTAGGCCTGATCGGTTCTGCTGGTGTAGCAGCGTACAGTGCGAGCAAACATGGAGTGATCGGTCTGACGAAGACTGCCGCGCTGGAGAACGCTAAAAGCGGGATTCGGATCAACGCAGTGTGCCCCGGATTTACAGAAACGCCTATGGCTGATCGGATCTTTCGCGCTCCCGCGGTCCACAAGTACGTTGTCAGTTGCCATCCCATCGGCCGCTTTGCAAGACCGTCGGAAATCGCAGAAGCCGTGTTATGGATGTGTTCGGATCGCGCTTCCTTCATGACCGGCCAGGCGCTGGTTCTCGACGGCGGCTTCCTCGCCGGCCAAAATTCTCCGAGCTAGCTGCGCTTTGTGGAAGCTGCTGAGATTGCCAGATCGGCAACCACGAAGCAGCCATGTCCTGCGCAAAGCGTTTTGCCGTTATTCTCGCCGATTCATTTCAATGACCAAAGTCATTTCACGCCAGTTTTGATTTCACGCTTGAGTGTGCAATTCTACATTCCGCAGTCTCCGGGAAGAGCGTAGATCGAAGAACTCGCATGGTCGAGCACGAACAGATTTCAGGTCAGACGCCACTGTTCAGCGTTATTATCGCCGTTTATAACGACTGGGCTGTGCTGGAAGCATGCCTGCAGTCCCTGGCACAGCAAACGAACGGGCCGTGTTTCGAAGTCCTCATTGTGGACGACGGCAGCACGGAACCCGCCCCAGACTTTGTTCGCAGCTCCAGCTTCTCTTACCCCTTGATGCTAATCCCACAGCCTCACTCGGGGATTCCGGCCGCCAGAAATAGAGGGATTCGAAATTCCAAGGGCGCAGTGCTGCTATTCGTGGACGCTGATTCCAGACTTCAGACAAATTGTTTGGCTGCTCTCGCGTCAGCCATCAACAACTCGCCGCAGCACAATTGCTTTCAACTGCGGCTCGTTGGAAATTGCTCCAACCTGGTAGGCAAAGCCGAGGAACTGCGGCTCATAACCTTTCAGCACCACATGCTTCAGCCGGACGGTCGAATTCGATACTTGAACACCGCTGGTTTTGCCATTCGACGCACGCGGGTCGACATCGAGGCGGGCGCATTTGATCCAATCGCGCTCAGAGCTGAGGACACTCTTCTGTTGGCTGACCTTATGCAAGCTGGCGAGCTCCCGTTGTTCGTTCCCGATGCAATCGTCGAACATTACATCCCGCTATCTGTGGTTGCTTGCTTTCGGAAGGATATTCGGTCTGCATATTTGGAAAGAAGGACGTACGACCTCATCGCCTCGAAGGGCGTAAGAATTCGGCTGACGAACCGAGAGCGCCTGCGATTGATAACGTCCATGTGGAAGACTGCCAGACTGCCATCAATCGGAAGATCGGCTTGGTTTGTCCTTGTCGCGAGGCAGGCGCTCCTGCGGATGATCTCTTTGGCGTACAAATGCTTTCGGCTTGGGACCGCCAGGCACACGTAACTCTTCCTGCTGTGGGGAAGACCGTACCGAATTGCTGGCAGATTACGGTCTTAGAATTCCTTTCCAGATTTCCTTGGAGAAATCGACTCATCCAGTAATAAAAAGGGCGAGGGCTGATCTGGTTTTTGGATCGGCACGAGAGGTGTTTATGATTCGAAGATTGCCCAATCTCCCTGTATAATTGCGGTACCCCTTCGGCCATCAGATTCTGCCGGCCGTTTCCTCCCCTGCATTACCCTTAATCAGCGCAGTCTTTTTATTCGATCGGCAGGATTCGACCGGTATGTTCGACCGATATGGAGAAGCGATCTCAATGAAGGCAGGCATGCTCGGTATAAGCGCCCTACTGGTCTGCCTCGCGTCCGGAGCAATGGTGGATTGCTCTCACCCCGCATCGCAGACCTCCACCACCTGGAATCCAAAAGCCGCCGCAGCCTACCTCGACTACAGAGAGGGCTGGTGGGCGGAGTGGCCGGGATCCGCCCGCGATCACGGCACTTTCTGCGTATCGTGTCACACCGCCTTGCCCTATGCTCTCTCCCGACCTGCCGTTCGAGTCGCACTCGCCGAACCAGGCCCGTCGGTCAATGAACGCAGGCTGATCGATGACGTCACCAAGCGCGTACGGCTTTGGAAGGATGTCGGGCCGTACTACAGCGACCGGGGCTACGACCACAAAACCGCCGAGTCTCGTGGAACTGAATCGGTTCTGAATGCACTGATCCTTGCCAGCCACGATGCGCCGAGCGCACAACTCAGTGACGACACGCGGGCCGCGTTCGACCACATGTGGGCATTGCAGCAAACCAGCGGAGAAAACGCCGGATCATGGCCGTGGCTCCAGTTCGATCAGGAGCCTTGGGAAGCGAACGATTCCGCCTACTACGGCGCGGCCTTGGCCGCGATGGCAGTGGGGACGGCTCCGGGGAACTATGCATCGACCCCTGAAATCCAAGGCGGTCTCACGCGTTTGCGTGACTATTTGAACCGGGAGAGCGCGGCGCAATCCACAATCAATCGGGTTTTCCTGCTCTGGGCTTCCACCAAATTGCCAGAGATCCTTTCGCCGGAACAGCAGCAGGCGATCGTTCATGAGGCCCTCAGCAAGCAGCAGGCAGACGGCGGATGGAGGTTGGCTTCAATCAGTTGGAAGTGGAATGGTTGGAGTCTTAAGTCCTTCGAGAATATGTGGATCCGGGAAGATGGGACCCCGATGGAGGGAAAAAGCGACGGTCTTGCGACCAGCCTTATCACGCTTGCATTGCAGGAGGCAGGCGTACCCTAAAGCAGGGTCTCTCTTGGCTGATGAGCAACCAGAATGCTAAGGAAGGTTTCTGGCCCGCGTCTTCCGTGAACAAGCGACGGCACATATCCTCCGACACGGGGCGCTTTATGAGCGACGCGGCTACTGCGTTTGCGGTGCTCGCCCTGACGGAGAACGAACGGACAACACACGGGACAACAGGCCAGGTGGCGTCGGTATCCAATCATTGAGGATCGCGCTTCCCCAAGAGAAAAACAGGAACTCATGAAAGATTGTCGCCAATTTTACGTTGATGGAAAGTGGGTCGATCCCGCCAAATCCCGCGATTTCTCGGTCATCAATCCTGCCACCGAGGAACCAATCGCCACAATCTCGCTCGGCGGCTCTGCCGACGTTGATCGTGCTGTGGCTGCGGCCAAACGTGCCTTCGAGTCGTATTCCGAAACCACTCCGGATGAGCGCCTCAAGCTTCTGCGCCGGATCATTGAGGTTTATCAGTCGAAGATCGATGAGATGGCTGACACCATCTCGCAGGAGATGGGCGCTCCCAGTTCACTTGCCCGCAAGGCACAGGCGCCCGCGGGACTCGCACATTTGCTGGAAATCGTGAAGGTGCTGGAGCACTTCAGGTTCGAAGAACTCAAAGGCTCGACGCTCATGCGAAAAGAGCCGATTGGAGTATGCGGGCTCATCACCCCCTGGAACTGGCCCATGAATCAGATCGTCTGCAAGGTAGCGCCTGCACTCGCAGCGGGATGTTCGATGGTTCTCAAGCCCAGCGAAATGGCTCCGCTGTCCGGTTACTTATTTGCCCAGATCCTGCATGAGGCTGCCGTTCCGCCGGGCGTTTTCAATCTGGTGAATGGCGATGGGCCCACGGTCGGCGCCGCGATTTCGTCACATCCCGATGTAGCCATGGTTTCCTTCACCGGGTCCACGCGAGCCGGCGTGGCTGTGGCCACGGCTGCTGCTCCGTCTGTAAAGCGTGTAACGCAGGAGCTCGGCGGCAAGTCGGCCAACATCATTCTGGAAGACGCCGACTTTGAGAGCGCAGTCAAGCAAGGCGTTCAGGAATGCTTCCGCAATACCGGCCAGTCCTGCAACGCACCGACGCGGATGCTCATTCCCCGATCTAAGATGGCGGAGGCTGCAGCGACAGCGAAACGAACGGCCGAAGCCACTAAGGTTGGTGATCCGTTCGCGGAAAGCACGAGCATCGGGCCCTTGTCGAGCAAAGCGCAATTCGATAAAGTTCAGCGCCTCATCGAGAAAGGTATCCAAGAAGGTGCGAAGCTAGTCGCCGGAGGACCTGGCTGTCCGGATGGTCTCGCAAAAGGCTACTTCGCGAAACCAACCGTGTTTGCGGATGTGCGCAACGACATGACCATAGCCCGCGAGGAGATCTTCGGACCCGTCCTCTGCATCATCCCTTACGAAGGCGAAGAAGACGCGATACGAATAGCGAACGATACTCCCTATGGATTGTCCGGTTTTGTAACATCGACAAACCGGGAGCGAGCGGGCCGCGTTGCCAAGCGCATTCGATCCGGAAACGTCCACATTAACGGCGCGCGGGTCGATTTCGGAGGTTGTTTTGGAGGCTACAAGCAGTCTGGGAACGGCAGAGAATGGGGTGAAGCCGGCCTCGAGGAGTTCCTGGAATTGAAGGCGATTTTCGGCTACGCCTCTGGCAAGTAGGATCAACCGGGACGAATGTTCCTCGGGAGGAACCTTTGTCAAAGCGCGGTAGCGACGGAGGAGTTGATTGACAATCGGGAGCGGGTGGTCTAAAACCTGGACCTATTTCCAAGGGGATTGGCACGAGGGTAACGTTGGGATCATGGGTCCGCGCACGCATGCTGCGTGGCTTTGTTCAATTGTCTTCGATGGCGCTCGATTCTTTGAAGGGGTAACCCCGGACCTCGACCTGCATTGCGCCCGCGTCAACGACTCCGCGAAAAAGCTCTTCCTCAAGTCCACGGTCTCGACGGAAAGCTGGGTAAAGCTGGCGCGGGAAGGCATAAAGAAGTTCG
>JBEKVS010000292.1:0-7805 GCA_049513795.1 Occallatibacter sp.
CTGCAAAGCTACATCCCGATTATTGAAGAGCACAAGGCATTTGGCTGGGGCATCACCACGTTGCCGACGGTGCATGGGCAACGCTCGGTCGACAACGAATATCTGCTGCTCGCGGCACAGCAGGGGCTTGTCGGGCTGGGCTTGTTTGTGGTGATCTTGCTGGCCAGTGGAATGCGGCTCTTCCGGCTGGCATCGGGGCCGATCTTCCCCGAGGACCGGGCTCTGGTCTTCGCGCATTTGACCATTTTGCTGGGATTGACAGTAGCGCTGATAAGCGTCTATCTGGGCGAGCAGGCGTTGATCCTGCTTTTCTTCATGATCGGTTGGATTCACGGGATGAAGCCGGCCGGGGTTGAAGCCGCAGTCGGAAAGGCGATGGTGCCTGAATTCCAGTTTCAGAAAGTCCTGACTTGATGGAGTGCGTTTCCTGGAGCCGCGGCGATCAATGGGATGCCGTTGGGATGCCAGGAACAGTTGAGGAAGCGATCGATAAAGCGACACGCATGAAAAATATTTCTAGGAAGCAGAGAATATAAATGGAGCGAGTTTCGATCTTGATATTGGCAGGGGTGATGGCCGCGTTCGCTACTCCCTTGTTTCTCGATCTGGCGCTTTGCGTCGCCGGCAATCTGTTCAGCGCCCGCAAACCACGGTCGGGCTCGCGGCGCAGCCTTCGCCTGGCGGTGGTAGTGCCGGCGCATGATGAGGAATCGATGATTGCGCGGACGGTGTACTCGCTTCGGGCGTCCGACACCGCAACGGATATTTATGTGGTTGCGCACAACTGCTCCGACGGCACAGCCAAAGCTGCCAGAGAGGCCGGTGCACGAGTGGTCGAGTTGAATAACCCCAAGCTGCGCGGAAAGGGAGCGGCGTTGCGTTACGGCTTTGCGGCAGCCCTCGAAGGCCGGGCAACGGCAATCCTGGTGGTGGACGCGGATTCGATCGTCAGCCCTAACTTGATTGCCGCCACAAAGCAGACGCTCGAGCAGGGCGCAGATGCTGTGCAATGCCGCTACGAACTTGAGTTGCCGGCCAACAAACCGCAAGGCGGACGGCCACATCCATTGACGCGCTTGCGGGCGCTTTCCTTCCGCGGTATGAATGTGGTGAGGGCTCGCGGACGCGCAGGGCTGGGGTTTTCCACAGGTCTGTTTGGAAACGGATTTGCCCTGACCACCGCGGCTCTTGAGCGTGTGCCTTTCAATGCCAACAGCATTGCCGAAGACGTGGAATACCATACCAAGCTCGTGAATGCCGGCGTACCTGTTTATTGGGTTGGGGACGCCTATGTCCACGCGCACACACCGGCTTCGAGCAAGGCGCAAGCCACGCAGGAAGCGCGTTGGGAAGGTGGGCGGCTGCGCGTCGCCAGCCAGGCTACCCCCCGTTTGGGCTCGGCTTTATTCAAGGGCAAGTGGCGCGCTCTTGAGACGCTGGCCGACGTGTGGAGCTTGCCTTTGTCGAGAGGCATCCTTGCGTTGCTGTTGACTCTCGCACTTGCCGTGCACTGGTTGCATGTGTTCGCGCTGGTGTGCGCCGTGATTGCGCTGATGTACGTTCTGACGGCTGCTCTGTTAGGCAGCGAACCGGCCCGGGATCTGGCCGCGCTGGCCATGGCGCCTCTGTACCTGGCATGGAAGGCGGTCATCACGCCACTCGTTCTACGCCAGTCGCGCAGCCGCGCGGAGTGGGCGCGCACCAAACGCGAGGCGCCACAGCCATGATCAAGCTGCCTGTGATTGCAGACCCTCGCCCGCTTGAGGCCGGCCAGCTCGAGCGTCCTCATGTGGAGATGGAGTGGGCCATGGACCCCGAGGCGGCCGTCGCGCTCGGTTCGCCCGACGCGGCACGAGAGCCACTGGTTGAAGTGAATCGCCAGTTTGGCCGCAACGTAATGGCCACCATCGTCGCGCGGATCGTGAACATGGCCCGGGGCGTTTGCCTGGTGCCGTTTCTGCTCGCGCACATCGGCCTTGAGGCCTACGGCATCTGGACCACAATCTTCATTCTGGTGACCTATGTTGGGCTCACCACCATGGGCATCTCCAACGTCTATATCAAATACGTTGCGGAGTTCCACGCCAAACGCGAATACGATAAGGCCAATGCTCTGCTGTCGACCGGGCTGGCCGTAACGATTCCGCTGTGCGCCGCCATCTTCGCGGGCCTGCTGCTTGCCTGGAATTGGTATTCGCCCTGGCTGCATTTACCCGCATCGCATGCCAGCGACGGTAAGGAAGCGGTGCTGATCGTCCTCGGCGTCTTTCTTTCCAGCATTGCTTTCAACGCATTTGGCGACATGCTCACCGGAACCCAGCAGATTGCATCGACGCAGGTGTTCCTCACCATCAGCATCCTGGCGGAATTCGCATTGATTGTCTGGCTGGTCAACGATGGGCGCGGCATTCGCGGACTCGCGGAAGCCTATCTTGCGCGTACGGTCATCAACGATGGACTCACCTGGTGGTGGGCTCACCGCACCATCAAGTGGCTGCATCTTTCGCCGCGCAAAGTCCAGCGCGCATGCCTTAAATATGTAGTCCACTTCGGCGGGCTCGTGCAGTTGCAAAGCATTCTAGGCATCTTTCAGGTGTCGGTCGATCGACTGGCGGCGTTAACGTTGATCGACGCCTCGGCCGCGGGTTTGCTCGATGTGGCCAAGAAGTGGCCGACATCCGTCTCCTCGATTCCGACGGCATTCTTCGCTGCACTCCTGCCCGCCGCCTCGCACGTCGATGCGGCTTCGGAACGCTCCACATGGCTGCACAATCTACAGGAGCTTTACCTGCGCGCCGCGCGCCACTCGAACCTTTGCACGGCTGCGTTCTCTTCTGTCATGGCACTTTGGGCTCTCCCCATCCTGCACGTTTGGCTGGGTCCCGCACTACCCATGAGGGAGTCACTTATACCCCTGTTTGTGTTATTCAGTATTTCAATGCAATTCCATATGCTGACAGGACCGGGGACATCGATCTTTCGTGGCATGGGACGAGTGTACGAAGAGTTCAATTACTCGATTCCCAACATTTTGATGCTGGCGGTTACCCTGCCGCTGTCGCGCTGGATGCTGGGAAGGTGGACGCCTTTCGGCATTGGCGTGGCGGTGTCGGTGGCGACTGCCGGCTCAGCCTGCGTGCTCATGGGCCGGGTGCTTTTTGTCCTGGATATGAAGCTCACGCGGTTCCTGCGCGTGGTGGTGGTGCCGGGCTTCTCGTGTTACGCGGTGGCCGGCCTGCTGGCCTGGCCTGTCGCGCGCCTGGTTGCAGACGTGAACCGCTGGCAGGGCGCGGGCGTTCTTTTCGCCGCGGGCCTGCTCTACGCGGCGATATTGGTTGCAGTGTTGTATCGGTGGGTGTTGACCGACGAGGAAAAGCAAAAGGGATATGGGTTCCTGCACCGGGGCCTGGAAGTGTTCCGCGGCCAGGAGGCGACGGCATGAACCATCGGACACGCATCGTTCACCATGTTCTTTTCGTTGCCGGAGTCTGCGCCCTATCCGGAATCGTAACCAGTGGTGTATCAAGCACGGGATGGGCCCAGACCGCCGGTCAGACGCGAAGTGACGACACCCCGGCACAAGCGTCCGCGCCAGCGTTGAAGATCAATCCCATCGAAGCATTGCGCAATTTCGAGCCGCCCGTTGACGAAGAGTACCGGCTTGGCCGTGGCGACGAGATCACGGTGGATTTTGCCGGGCGTCCCGACCTTCAGGCCAGGCTTGTCGTGGGACCGGACGGGCGCATTACGCTGCCCCTCGCCGGCGACGTTATGCTGGCCGGCGAAACGCGCGAAGACGCGGCCAAGGCCATCGATACGGCTCTCTCCACGTATTATGCCAATCTCGCAGCCCAGGTGACGGTCACCAAATATTCGGCCAACAAAGTGCTGGTTCTGGGCGCGGTTGAGAAGCCGGGCGAGGTCACGTTCGAAGGCACGCCGACTTTGCTCGAAGCTCTCTCCCGCGGCGGACTTGAGACCGGACCCAACAAGGCGGCACAAATCCCGGAACGATGCGCCATCTATCGCGGCCAAGATGAGGTGGTGTGGGTCGATCTGAAGTCGATGATCGATTCCGGAAACTCTATGGCCGATCTGCGCTTGCGCCGCGGCGATGTCATCTATGTTCCCAACGGAAGCGAGCGCTTTGTCTCGGTGCTCGGCGAGGTGCAACATCCCGGCCCGATTCAGCTGACCAGCACGTCGACATTGGCCAGCGTGCTTGCTTCGGCAGGTGGGTTCGCCGCACCGGCAGGCAACAAGCCACACATCCAGATCGTGGACCCGGCGACTGGCTTCTCTCGCATCGTTCCCTTCAACGACTTGCTCAAGCCGGCCAAGTCATTGGAAGTTACACCCAAGCCAGGGGAGATTATTTTTGTGCCGCAGAGCGGCCTATACCGCGCCACCTACGTTGTTGAGCGGCTGAGTCCTTTGATCACGGCAGGGGCTCTGATCGGAGTGGGACTACCATGAACCAACTGTTTGGCCAATCCACCGATTCGGTTCGTGCCGGTGATACCGATCTCGCTTCGTCTCCGATCGGTTCGCGCCCGTTGCCCGTGGGAGGCGCCGAGCAGGCGTTCTTTCATCTCGACGTCAAACGCAGCCTGCAATTGCATTGGCGTCTGGCGGTCAACATAGCCATTGCGGGCGCCGTGCTGGCGCTCGCGTACTTCCTGCTTCACGCCCTGGTGTTCAAGACTTGGCCGGTCTACGAGGCCGACAGCGTTGTCTATGTCCCGCCCACGTCTCCCAAGGTCTTCGAGCCAAGCCCTGGTGGCTCTCCGCATTGGCCGTATGACACCAACACCTACGAAACCTACATTCAGCAGCAGATGATGAACGTGACCCGCGACGATGTGCTGGCCAGCGCGCTCAAGAAACTTGGAGACTATCAGGCGAAAGGAGAAAGCGAACAGGCTGCCGCCCGGCGCCTGGTTCAAGATATCTTCGTTACGCGGGAGGGGTCTGCTTACCAGTTTTCCATCAGTGCCCGCGCCGGCAGTCCGGCCATGGCAGCGGACATCGCCAACGATGTGACCGCAGCCTATATGGAGAGCGCAGCGCGCGACCAGCGGTCGGGCAACGACCAGCGTCTTTCCATGCTGCGCGATGAAAAGGAACGAATTTCCACCGCGCTCGATGCCGACCGCGCCGAGCAAGAAGCTCTGAACAAGCAGTTGGGCGTGGCATCTGTGGGCGGAACCGTCCCCGACCACTATGACCAGGATATTGCCGAGACGCGCACGGAACTGATCAAGGCACGCACGGACCACGACGCAGCCGAGGCCAAGTTCGCCGCTCTCGATGCGGGTAATGGATTGTCTTCGGCCGCCATCGACGCCGAGGCAGATGAATTGATCGCAAGCGACGCGGGCCTGGTGAGCATGAAGACCACGCTCAACCAGCGGCGCGCCACCATCATCTCGCAGATGGCCAACCTGACCCCGAGCCACCCGCAATATAAACAGGACGAAGTCGAACTGGCCAAGATCAACAACGAATTGGATTCGATGATGAAGGACCTGCGCGCCAAGGCAGCAGCGCGGATTCAATTGAAATTGCAGGCCGAACTGCAGCGCACCGCGGGCGTGGAATCCGAAGTGAACGGCCAGCTTCGCCAGCTCGTCGGCGCTGCCGGAAGCGCCACGCCCAAGATGCAGCGTTCAAGCGATCTGGCATCGGACATCACGCGGCTTCAAGCTCGTTTTGCCACCGTCGATGAGCAGCTGCATAACCTGATGCTGGAAGACAATGCGCCCACATCGGCTTTCCAGGTGACTCCCGCCGTGCCGCCCATCAACCGCGCTAAATCGGGAGTTCTGCGCAACTCGGCCTTGATCGTCTTTGCGGGTATTTTCTTCGGAATTCTCGCCGCGATTCTCGCTCACAAGCTGGACCCCAAGGTCTGGATTGGCAAGGATGTCGAGCTGGTCCTTGGTTACCCGCCGCTGGCTCAACTGCCGGACTTCAATGAGGTCTCGAACGGAGTGGCGGAGGAGTATCTTCTGCGCTTCGCCTCGGCCATCGAGCACGCCCGCAAGCAGAGCCATTTGCGCAGTTGCGTGTTCACTGGAACAGACGCCGGGAACGGCGTCACGATGCTGGTGAATCGTGTCGCAGGAATGCTTGAAGCTATGGGCCGGCCTACGGTACTGGTCGACGCGTCGGGTGCCCCGGCTCCGCTGACTCATCCCAGTGCGCGCTCGGTTCAGGACACGCCCGGCCTTGTACTGGCCGAGCGCGTAACCCGACCGACAGCCTTACTTCAGCAAATGGCTGAAGAGACTGAAACGCAGGAAGAGAGCCTGGTGCTCACCGACACCGCACCGCTGCCGGTTTCGGCTGAGACGGAATACCTGGCGCGCTTTGTAGACTGCGCCATCGTCGTCATCGAGTCAGGCAAGACCACGCGCAGGGAGCTGCGCGAGGCCGCCGCAACGCTGGTGAGGCTGGATGTAGCTGCGGTCGGATTTGTGCTGAATCGTGTGGGACTGGAAAAGGCCGATCCTGCATTCCGCGCATCTGTTCAGGCCATCGAAAAGCACCTCGAGACGCAGAGAAGTCATACGGCTTACCGGTCGGAGAACACCAGGTCCTTTGCCGCTTCCGATCCGTGGCCCCCCGCGGAACCTGCCGGCGACGAGATTCTTCCCACCGACCATAATGCGCGCGCGCTGTTTGAAGCGGAACTGGCTGCGGCGGGCGCTGCCGTTGAGCGCTTCTCCCACCCTGCCGAGCCTGAGCCTGCGTCCTGCCTGCCCTCGACCACTGCGCCGACTCCCGAGGTTGATCCGATACTGGGCCCGTCTATACCGGTGACATTGGAGCACTCAGCTCCGATGGTTGCTTCTGCGCAAGCGGCGGTCGAATCCGCCGTGGCGCAGGTAGAAACCTCGGCGGAAGCCGATTCCCGATTGACCGCCGAGGCTACGGACGCCATGGCGCACCCGCCTCTTCCTGGCCCATTTGCTGAAGCTGCCCGGCATGTGTCGTCTTTCGACATCTCGTCGACTACGCTGCCCGACCTGGTGGCAACGGAGCCTGATCTCGATCCTGACGAGGCTGAGAATATTAAAACCTTTGCATTCTCTGAGCCTTTAACTGGATCTCCGCATTCCGCGGCCACGGAGCCAATTGCTGAGGCCTCCGAAGCCGAGGCAACGGCGGCGATTGAAGAGCCCGCGAGGGCACCAGAGCTCCAGGTTCATGAGACGCTTGAACCCTTGCCACAAGCCGCCGCAGTTGTTGAAGAGAGGGCCATACCTCAAGCTGCGGAGCCGATTGTGGAGAGCCTGGTCGACCCTCGGCCGGACGACCTTGCTGCTCCACCGGACTTCGTGGCTGCCGCTGCGGCGCCGCCTGCCGTTGCCGAACCGGTTGCGCCGTGGTGGCTGAATGAGACTCGCCGACAAAGAGCTCCCAACCGTCCGCCGGTCCTTTGGAAACCTGCCCGAGTCACCATGAATCGGGTGCCGGACGAAGGCCCAGTGTCTTTGCCGACGAACACCGCTATCCCCGCAGACAGGCCCCAGCCATGGTCGACTTCGCAACAGGCCTGGGAGTCCGTTTCCGAACGGGACAGCCGGCTGAGTTCGGAAGCCGCTTCCCAGGGAGCGCACGCGGGAGAGCGCGAAGAGCTCTCACCTAACCTGTCTTCCAGGCTAAGCGGATTGAGGAATCTGCTCTTCGTGCTGGGCGTGAAGAATGCGCAAGAAACGGCTGAGGATAACCGGCAGCAAGGTGGCGACGGTTCGAATTTCGATTTAAGGACAGACCGGCCAGCCTTCGATCAGGCCAGC
>JBEKVS010000293.1:0-7787 GCA_049513795.1 Occallatibacter sp.
ATTCAAGGCTAAATGCTTGAAAATGTTAGACAAAGTATGCGAAGATCACCAGCCGCTGGTGATTACAAAGCGCGGCAAGCCAGTGGCGCAGGTGGTGCCGATTCCGACGCGGGAGAATATCGTCGGGTCGATGAAGGGCAGCGTGCTCTGGATGGGTGAACGGATTGCGGTCAGCGCGATCACCCCGTGGGAGATCGGACTGCTGGCCATTATGTCGGACGCTGCACTGGGATGGACGCGGCGGCTTAAGCAACAATTTGTCAGTGAGCGAACTGCGAACGTATTACTCGGTCTTCGCGGGTGGTCTGAAGTCTCGAAGGTCAAATACCTTGTACACACCAGCTGGTGGCCTTACCAGCAAAACGAGAGCAAGCGAAGTGGGCGGTCCCTGAAAGTAGGGAACGTGCATGATATGCATCCCGGCGTCGAGCGTCACGCGACCCTCCCCCTTCTCCACCTGATGAATACCATCCAGATTAATAACCTGCTGGTCGTCGATGAACAGTCCCGCGCCGTCGTCGGAGTACAGCTTGAACTGATAATCCCCAGGCGTCCGGATCCAGAATTCGCCGTGATAGTCGATGCCGAACCAGAAGGCCCGGTTGGTTACGCCGGGAATTCCAACGGTGTCCGTGACGTCCTGGGCCGGTACATTCAGTGTGTCGGCGTAGAGCGATCCGATTGGATACCAATCCCAAAATTCCGGGAGGTTGGAGATCGTATCTGGTAGCTCATAGACGTCGCCGCAAAAAGAACCCGGGCTGGGCACCACCGATCCAAAGGCTCGAATGGAGCCGGGCGGCGTCTGGGCCTGACGCCGGCTCGATTCTTCCTCGTGCGAATCAGGACGGACGACGTCGATTAAGCCGAGGTTTCCGGTTCCGCGATCACGCACAACGAAGCGCGCCATCACGGGAGTTCCCGACTCCGGGATTTCAAGCAGATTGGGTAGACCCTGCACCAAAGCCCGCTCGTATTCGAGCGAAGTCAGCACCCGTTCGACGGACGTGTGCAGGTATTTGAGCGGCATGCCGGTGGCATCGAAGGTGCAGATTCCGTAGTCGAGCTGAACCCGCCGGGCTTCTTCTGCCCGCTGCGCTTCGTCTGCCCGCCGCGCTTCGTCTGAAAGAGAAATGAATGCAAGCGAATCGGCTTTAACGACCAGCGCGTATCGGACCGGCCCGCCGTCTCCCGTTTGAACAAGCTTGGCCTCGAGCGCGATCGAGGGAGGCGTCGCTGGATGGTAACAGGCTGCTTCTCGCAATGTCGCATCCGCCTCCTTGGCGCTCGGCGGCTTGGGAGAGGGAAGGACAGTCGTGGCGCCCACGTAATATCGGTGACGGAACGATAGTGTGACGTGAGGACGGCTGGTGGTGATCAGAACGTCGTGGTAGCCGCTCGTCCAGCCATCGGGGCTCGGCTGGTATGCAATTTCGTAGTGGAATGTTGTGCTGGTGGCGCATCCTCCACCCTGCCTAACCTGGAAGCCGCTGGAAGCTGCGCTAAGGTCGTTCTTAGCCTCAGCCGGATTGATCACATGAAACGCCGAGATGCTCCGCGGCGATTTCGGCGCATGCTTCGTGACTTCGAAAACCTGGAGTTCGCTTGCCTCCAGATCGCTGATTGGATGGTTATGGCTGTCCTTTGCTACCAGTTCGACGACAACCTCATGGGTCGTCAACCTGAGAATGTAGGGCGTTGCGGTAGAGCTTGCTTTGGCCTCTGTCGGTTGCTCACTCAGGGAGGGCTGATTCGGAGCGGGAGGCGCGGTCTGACTTATGGCTCGTAAAGGCAAGGCCAGAACCAGAATCAGGTCCGCGAGCAGCCTGCTCGGGATTCTGAAATGAATCGCGGTCTCGTGGTTCTTTCGGCGGCCGGCCCACATCTCGATCATCCTACATGGACTTGGGTGCCCCGGTCTCGATTCTGAGACGTGGGATCGCAAAGACCTCAGGCCTCGGAGGCGGACACCGCTTAGAAATCCGAGACGGACGATCCATATGGTCTCCAGTTTCCCAGGTCTGAAAGCCAGACCTGGGGCACCCAGACCAATTAGCCTTCAGCCATGGGCGATTCGCAGGCTGTAAATGATCTCTGATCTCCGAAAAATGGCCTCTGGCTCACTTATCCGTCAATGCTTCCACGCCGGGTAGCTTCTTGCCTTCTAAAAATTCGAGTGAGGCGCCGCCGCCGGTACTGATATGAGCGATCTGGTCGGCGACGCCGGCCTGGTTGATGGCAGACACCGAGTCGCCTCCGCCGATGATGGAGATGGCGCTCTTGTTGGCGGCTACGGCGTGCGCGATGGCGTTGGTGCCGACGGCAAACTTGGGAAACTCGAAGACGCCAGCGGGGCCGTTCCAGACGATGGTGCGGGCAGTGGCAACTACTGATTTGATGGCGGCGATGGACTTGGGCCCGATGTCGAGTCCCTGCCAATCGGCCGGGAAGTCGACCGAGGTGTCCCAGGGCTGGGTGTTGGCGTCGGGGGCGAACTTGTCGGCGAGGATGTTGTCGACGGGCAAGAGGAGGTTCACACCCTTGGCTTTCGCCTTGTCGAGTGCGGCTTTGGCCATGTCTATCTTGTCTTCTTCGACGAGCGATTTGCCGGTGGTGACGCCGAGCGCGCGCTGGAAGGTATAGGCCATGCCGCCGACAATGACCAGAGTATCCACCTTGTCGAGCAGGTTGTCGATGACGTCGATTTTGCCGCTGATTTTGGAGCCGCCGATGATGGCGACAAAGGGCTTTTCGGGGCTCTCCAGCGCCTTGCCGAGGTAGGTGATTTCTTTTTCCATGAGCAGTCCGGCCACGGCCGGCTTGAGGAAGTGCGTGATCCCCTCGGTCGACGCGTGGGCGCGATGCGCGGAGCCGAAGGCGTCGTTGACATAGACCTGGGCGAGCGAGGCCAGAGCTTTCGAAAAAGCCGGGTCGTTGGCTTCCTCTTCGGCGTGGAAGCGAAGGTTCTCAAGGAGGAGCACCTGGCCCGATTCGAGCTGGCGCGCCAGTTCATTGGCGATGCCGCCGACGCAGTCCGGCGCGAAGCCGACGTTGATGGAGTAGTCGTCTTCCTTTTTGTCGAGGAGTTCGCGCAGACGGTCGACCACGGGGCGCAGCGAGTACTTGGGATTCGGTTTGCCCTTGGGCCGGCCGAGGTGCGAGGCCAGAATGACCTTGGCCTTGTGCTTGAGAGCGAATTCGATGGTGGGCAGCGTGGCTACGATGCGCGTATCGTCGGTGATCTCTTTGCCGTCTTCAGTGAGCGGCACGTTGAAGTCAACGCGAATGAAGACGTGCTTGTTGGCTAGAGGAATATCGCGGATAGAGAGCTTGGGCATGGGCGAGAACCTTTCTGAAAGGCTAGGACTAAGGGGCTTGGGAATTAGGGACTGGGCGATTCGGCTGAGATCACGGCATCCATTTCAATTTCGATGCGCCAGGCGGGGTTGAGTAGCGCGGCGACCACAACCATGGTGGCGGCAGGGCGAATGCGGCCGAAGAACTCGCCATGGATGCGGCCGACGGTCTCCCAATCCTCGACGTGCGTGAGGTACATGCGGGTGCGGACGACATCGCTGAAGGATGCACCGGCTTTGGCGAGCGCTTCGCTAGCGATGGCGAAGATGCGGCGGGTCTGTCCGGCGGCGTCTTCGTTGTCTGCGCCCACCGGACCTGTGCCGGCCAGATGAACGGAGTTCCCAACGCGCACGGCGCGGGAGAAGCCGATGATGGGCTCGAAGGGAGAACCGCCGCTGATGTTCTGGCGCATGGGATCTCGGAAGGGGTCGTGGATTCCCACCCTGGCCGCAAAGACAAGGACGCGGCGAGGGTGGGGCACCCGGTGATCTGTGGTGAGTGAACTGTGGCCAACGAACATTGGCCAATTGACCGTGGCTGATCACTGTCCACTGTTCACTGTCACCTGCTTTACAGGCCCTTCTGGACCAGGAAGCCGATTAGGTCGACGACGCGGTTGGAGTAGCCCCACTCGTTGTCGTACCAGCTGAGCACCTTGACGCTCTGGCCGACGACCTTGGTCAGAGGCGCGTCGACGATGGAACTGCGCTTGTCGCCCTTGAAGTCGGAGCTGACCAGCTCGTTCGAGTCAACGCCCAGAATGCCCTTCAATTCGCCTTCGGAGGCGGCCTTGAAGGCGGCGTTCAGCTCTGCGACCGTGGTGGGCTTTTCTGCGATGTAAGTCAGGTCGACGATGGAGACGTTGGGGGTGGGAACGCGGATGGCGAAGCCGTCCAACTTGCCGGCGGTCTCAGGGATGACCAGCTTGAGCGCCTTGGCAGCGCCGGTGGAGCTTGGAATCATGTTGAGCGCGGCGGCGCGGGCGCGGCGCAGGTCCTTATGCGGGAAGTCCAGAATAACCTGGTCGTTGGTGTAGCTGTGGATGGTGGTCATGATTCCGCTGAGCAGCCCGGTGGTCTCGAGGACCACCTTGACCACTGGCGCCAGGCAGTTGGTGGTGCAACTGGCGTTGGAGATAATGTTGTGCTTGGCCTGGTCATACTTGTCCTGATTGACGCCGAGAACGATGGTGATGTCCTCGTTGGTGGCCGGAGCGGAGATGATGACCTTCTTGACGGTCGTGCCGAGATGAGCCTTGGCCTTGGCTCCGTCGGTGAAGAAGCCGGTCGATTCGACAACGATCTGCGCGCCGACCGATGCCCAATCCAGCTTGGCGGGGTCGCGCTCGGACGTGACTTTGATCTTCTTGCCATCGACGGTGATGAAGTCGTCGCCGTGGCCGATCTCATTTTTCAGGTTGCCCAGAATCGAATCGTACTTGAGCAGGTGCGCGAGAGTCGCGGGACTGGTGAGATCGTTGACGGCGACAAAATCAATTTCGGGATTGCCCAGTGCGGCGCGCAAAACGTTGCGGCCAATACGGCCGAAGCCATTGATACCAACCTTAACTGCCATCTGTCTTTTCTCCTTCGTAATCGGTGAAGCCTGGGTTGTGGGCCTGGCGGGCGTGAGACGTTCGGCCCTGGAAAGTGTGTCCAAAATCGAATTCCACCAAACCCATGATGGTAACACTCAGGGCTTACGTATCCGATGAAAACTCAGCCATTCCCAAGCCGCCGGCGCGAAAACTTCCTCACCGTCAGGTTGCCTTGCCAGATGCGGAACAGTCTGTGACGGGGTGCACAACAGAGCACTTTTCTGAAACACGAGGGCCTCTCGGGATTGTGCAGGGCGTTCGCTCGCTGACGGTCGCGCCCGCTTGCGTTTCTCGGCTCCGGAAAACGGGATTTCAGAAAAGCGCTGGATTTGCAGCCGCTGCGTCAAGTATGGTATTCGGGTAGCAGCACTGAAGGTATCCAATAGCTGCATGAGAAGACGTTCACGACGCGCCCCGAACACCTCGGAATCCACAGGCAAGATTGGCCAGGAACTCCCCTCGAATCAGCCCGCGCCGCTGGTGCCGTTCTACACAGACAATGCTCCGGCTGCGCGGCCGTCAGCAACGCCGGCGGAGCATCCACGGGCGCACCGTGCGCCCGAACCGCAGCAGGAAGCGCGCCAGGAACCCAGGCCCGCAGGTCAGGCGCGACCTCCAAAACGGGAATGGGCGGCGCGACAGGAATGGAACGAAGCGGCGGGCACCGGCCGCTTCGAGCTTGAAACACAACCGGAAATCCCCAGCGTGCCGCCGCCTGAGGCAGAAGCCGCAAGCCGATCGCCGCAGGCTCCCAAGGGCTACGTGGTGCTGGCCATTGGCTTGCCTGGTTCGGGCAAGACGACCTGGTTTCGGCGCCGCGGCGTAACGCCGTTATCCAGTGATTTGCTGCGCAACATCTTGTTTGACGATGTGGAAGAGCAGCGCTACCAGGGGCTGGTTTTTTCCACGCTGCGTTCGCTCTTGCGGGCGCGGCTTATTGCGCGCATGCCGTGGAACTATGTGGACGCCACGAATCTCTCCATCCATGAACGCCGGCAGTGGATCAAGATGGCCAAGAGCTTTGGCTACGAGGTGCAAGCGGTATTCTTCGATGTACCGCTTGAAGTTTGTCTGCAGCGCAATAGCCAGCGCGACCGCAGCGTAAGTGAAGACGTGATGCGCAAGATGGCGGAGAAGCTGAAGCCGCCTGTGTTTGAAGAGGGATTCGAGAAGATCACGGTGGTGCGGGTGAAGAGCGCAGGATAGCGGCCGCTCACCCTTTGCAAGCTTCCGGTCGAATCGAGGAACCATGAGCACTGCTGTGCAGGCACCTTACATTGAGCCCTGGCTGCGCGGAACCCACGCCGAGGTTCCGGCGGTTGGCCGCGCTGTGTTGCATGCCTTCGACTTGGCTCTCGACGATCTAACCAGGTGGACCGAGGGCCTGACGGATGCGGAGGTTCATGAGCATCCGCTTACGCTGCCGTCGATCGGGTTTCATCTGCGGCACATTGCTCGGTCGACGGATCGGCTGCTGAGCTATGCGGAAGGGAACCAGCTTTCCACCGAACAATTGACGGCGCTGAAGGCCGAGCAGTCGGGCGAGGAGCCTTTAGCCACACTGTTGGCCGAGATTGAGGTTTCATTCAGCAACGCGGCCGATCGTGTGCGCGTGCTGGCTACGGCCGACTTCAACACCTTTCGCGGCGTGGGACGCAAGCAGCTGCCGACCTCCATCGGCGGCGCGCTCGTCCATGTGGCCGACCATACTCAGCGGCATGTGGGCCAAGTGGTTACGACAGCCAAGGTGTTGAAGGCTCTGCGGTCGTAGACGCGCGCCACGGAGGTTAGTGCTTTCCCAGGTCTCAAGGTCGAGACCTGGGGCACCCGCTGTTGCTGGGCTTGCCGGAACCTCGTAGCTCTGGCCAACGCGTTTTTGCCGAAGCGTCCTGATGAACGTGCACTGATTAACCATGGACCGGCGCCGACTTCTTAACCAAGTTGTATCGCCAAGGCAGAAAGATGCGGTGTGTTAGCCCTATTTGGACGATAATTGAACCGAGGTGTAGCCATGAGCAGAGCCGCTTCAACCGCAGCACCGGACCATTTGGCCATCGAAGACAGCTGGGGCGATTTTGTGGCCGGCCGCTATCGCGAAGGTAAGAGCGAAGCGGAGTTCCGCAACTACGATGCGGCCGTTGTGCCCGGCGTGGCGGAGTTTTACAAAACCAACCATGCTCTCCAGACCCTTGATTTCGTGCTTGCCAAAGAGAAGGAATATTTTGCGCTGAACAAGGGCCCGATGACGATCTGGGAGGCAGCGGAGTTTCTCAATACGCTGGTGGATGAAAGCGATCCCGATACCGACCTGACGCAGATCGAGCACCTGATGCAGACCTCGGAGGCAATTCGCAGGGACGGCCATCCGCGCTGGATGATTCTTGCCGGCTTCATTCACGACCTGGGCAAGGTGCTGTGCCTCTATGGCGAGCCTCAATGGGCCGTAGTTGGTGACACGTTCCCTGTGGGTTGCGCATGGTCCGACAAGATCGTATTTCCGGAGTACTTTTCTGCCAATCCGGATCGCAATGTTCCTGAATACCAGACGAAGTACGGCATCTACGAGCCGAACTGCGGCCTCGAAAATGTGCATTTGTCGTGGGGACACGATGCCTATATCGCGCATGTGGTCAGGAATCACATGCCGGAAGAAGCGCTTTATATGCTGCGCTACCACTCCTTCTACCCGTGGCATCAACAAGGCGCTTATAGCCATCTGCTGTCGAAGCATGACGAAGAGATGCTGGCCTGGGTGCTGAAGTTCAATCCTTACGATTTGTATTCGAAGGGCGCGGCCAAACCGGATGTAAAGCAGTTGAAGCCGTACTACGAC
>JBEKVS010000294.1:0-7593 GCA_049513795.1 Occallatibacter sp.
TGCAACCGCCCTGAAGACCCAGGCCCATGCGCATGGCGTTTCCCCCGCTGGATACGTTCGTGTCGTTCTCGAGCGCGACCTTGCGCAATCGCTGCAAACGCAATCGATCGGGCCACAATCGGCTGGCATCCCGTTTAAGACCGGCCGCGGCATCCTCGCCAAATATGGACCGGCTCCGTCCGCCCAGGAAATCGAAGCCAACCAAGCCGAGATCTTCCGCAATTTCGGTGAGCACGTTTGACCATCGCCGCCGTCGCCGATACCCACACGGCCCTATGGCATCTCTTCGCTGACCCCAGACTCTCTTCGAACGCCGCAACTTTCATCGATGAAGCTGCGAAGGCAAGGCGCAAAATCGCCATCTCCACAATCAGCCTCGCTGAACTGGTCTATCTGGTGGAGAAAGGCCGTCTCGCTGAATCGGCATACGCAGAACTAACCCAAGCACTCGCCGACCCCGAACACGTTTTTGCCGAGGCAATTTTTTCATTCGCCATTGTCGAGGCCCTGCGAAGAGTCCCTCGCTCCGAAGTCCCCGACCTACCCGACCGGATTGTAGCTGCTACAGCCATTCATTTCGGCGTCCCCGTGATCAGCCGCGACCGCCGCATCCTCGCCTCAAGCCTCAAAACAATCTGGCAGGCCGGCAACCGGCATAGAAAGTCTCGCCCTCGCACAGAAGACAAACCCGTTAGGTTCAAGTATAGGATTGAACCGAGGTTGACGGCCGCATGAACTTCGACCCCCGCAAAGTCGTCATTGCATCCATCCTCACCCTCACCGCCGCCTCCGGCGCAGCGCAAAAGCCTTCCGCGGTAGATCAGTTCCAGGCCCTGCAAGCCAAGTTAAAATCCTCCCACCAGGCAGGAGACTGGAAGTCCAACCTCGCCGCCGCAAATCAACAGAGTGATTTGCTCAATGGCGCTCCCGACTCGCTGCTCGAGGTCGCCCGCGCTGAAGTGCATATAGGCCATCTGGATTTAGCCGCGCGCGCCCTCAAGCAGTTCGTCCGCATGGGCCAGGCCACCAACCTGCTCACCACCCTTCCCGACTTTGCCTCCATTCTCAAGCGAACAGATTTCGCCGGCTTGCGCAGTGGAATGGACGCAAACCGCAAACCCGTCTCGCGTGCAGCGACGGCCTTCCCTCTGCCTGACGCCAACCTGCTTGCCGAGGATGTGGACTACGACCCCGCCGGCCATCGATTCTTCATCACCAGCGTGCGCGAGAAAAAGATCGTCGCCGTGCAGGCAAATGGAACCAGCACCGACTTCGCCGCCGCACCCGACAGCTGGCCCATGCTGGCCATCAAAGTTGACGCCCGGCGCGGCCTGGTCTGGGCGACAGAGGTTGCCATGCAGGGCTTTGAATCGGTCCCGAAATCCGATCAGGGCAAATCAGCCGTCCTCTGCTATGACATCTCCAGCGCTAGGCTGATGCGGCGCGTCGAAGGCCCTCCCGGCAGCGCCCTGGGCGACATGACCCTCATGCCCAACGGCGACGTCCTTGTCAGCGATGGCGACGGCGGCGGCGTCTACCGTTTGCCGCCCGAAGCGAGCACTCTAATCCGCATCGACAAAGGAGATTTCATATCTCCCCAGACTCCCGCCATGCATCCCGACGGTAAGCACGTCTATGTACCCGATTATCTGCGCGGCATCGGCGTGATGGAGATCGCCACCGGGCAAGTACGCTGGCTGCCGATGGAAGGCCGATTCGCGTTGAATGGCATCGACGGCCTCTACTTCAGTGGCGGCAAACTGATTGCCGTGCAAAATGGAACATCTCCGGAGCGTGTCGTCTTCTTCACTCTTGATATCACGCTCACCAGGATTGAATCGGAGGCGGTCATCGAACGATCCACTCCTTCACTCGGCGATCCAACCCACGGCGTCCTGCTTAACGGCGAGTTTTACTACATCGCCAATTCAGGGTGGGACACCATCGATGAACGAGGGGATGTGAAGCCAGGAGCGAAATCATCCGCGCCTGGAATCATGCGCGCTAGCTTAAAATCAAAATGACCTTGTCCGCACCGCCCAGGCACGACATTTCAACAAGCTTCTGCCGCTTCTTTTTCACGGCAATCTCCAGCGGTGAGTAAAATTTGCCAATAGACTTGAGCAGATTTACCGATTGAGATATAGATTCCACTGAGGGGCTCTCCGAATGAGCAATGCGAACAGTACGGCGAACGCTGAGTGCGTCCTGATCCGCGGCGGCAAGCACATCACCGGCAAGCAAGGCCTGGATTACACCGTAGGCATCTCCGCCGAGTCGGCTGGCGCGACCGGCATCCACATGCAGATGCTGACCATGCCTCCTGGAGCACGCGCCAAAGCCCACAAACATGCCACACACGAGACGGCTATCTACGCCGCGACCGGCACTTCCGGCGTATGGCACGGCGAGCGACTCGAGCATCACTCGGTCGTCGAGGCCGGCGATTATTTCTACATCCCCGCCGACGTTCCGCACCTGCCCTACAACCCCAGCAAGACGGAAACAGTCGTGGCCATCATCGCCCGCACCGACCCCAACGAGCAGGAGAGCGTGGTCCTGCTCCCCGAGTTAGAAGAGATTCATCCGGCCTGAGCCACCCGGCCTGACCGAAAACAAGATGGATCAGTTTCGCGTGCCCGGGGGAAAGGCGCGTTGAGGAGCAAGTGCCATGGTCTTCACCAAGCGCCTCCGCGAGGGTGTCATCAGCGGCCAGATCACTTGCAGCATCCGCATCTGGGCCAGCCCACGCGTCAAAGCCGGCAACCGTTATCGCATGGGCGAGGGCGAAATCGAGATCGAGTCGATTACGCCTATCGGTTTTCCCGACATTACGCCGGAACTGGCCCGCGAGTCAGGCTTTCTCGGCGTTATCGATCTGCTCAAAGTGGCCAAGCACGGCAAAGGCGAAAGCGTTTATCTGATCCGCTTTCACTACATCCCGCCTCGCGCCCGGCGCAACAATCAGCCGAAGAAAGCCAGCCAACCCGGCCCGCGCCGCAAACCCGCGACACAATGACAATGCGGAAGAGGATTCAGTTGCCGGGGGCACGCGCCATGCTTCGGACCTTTCGGAAGATGCGCGCGCCGAGGCAGCTCAACCCCGTCCCTGCCAATTAGTTTGCTTTGCCGACTGGCTTTGGGCTGCTCTGCCCATCGGCTCGTGACGCGCTCGTGACCCCCTGCAACACGAACGCCTGGCCAATGATCGAGTGCAGAAGCGCGGCTGAGTAAAGGGCTGCCTCTCCGTTGCTGAACTGGATAAAGATTCCACCGCCGAGTCTTTCAACCTCGACTACGCGATTGGGCAGAACCGGTTTCATGCACCATATTGTCCCGCAGGTTCAGCGTTTCGTCCGTCCGATACAGGACGCAACGGCGCAAAGGATCCCTTGGGCGGTCAACGGTCGCAGCGGCCCGCCTTGTTGTGGTCCGTCCGTGCCGAATCCCGCGACCACCACCCCAAACATCCGGGCGCGACGCGGCGAATTCCGGCCTGATGATTTGGTCACGCATGGTGTGCCTTGTCGAGCAGCGCAATCACCTGGCTCCAATCCACCGGCCCCTGGTGCATTGCAAATACTTTTTCCACCGTCAGGTTCTCGCGCTTTACGGCCTGCGCCACTTCATTCATCAGCTCCGGGTCATAGAGACTGCCATCCTCGTTCAACGCCAGAGTGTCGCTTGCGTAAAGCAACCGATGCTCGGGGAAATAGACCATGTACTGCCGTTCCGTGGATGCGCCGCGCAAAGGATAAAGCTCCATCCGATTCGCGCCACTGCCGACTTCCTCTTTTGCAGCCACAATCTTCCAGCGCGGCTTCGCGTTGTCTTTCAAGCTCTGCAAAGCGTCCGGGTCGAGCGCATGGGGCGCGCTCACCATCTTGTCCAGCAGCGGCTGATTCAGATCGAGAATATAGACAGGAAGCCCGTCCGCAACCGCAACCCGCACCCCGCCGGTATGCGGCCATGAGTCTGAAGTCGAAAGCACGGCCGTTATCGCTGCGTCCGGATAGCGCTTCTTCGCCTCGTCAATCACCCCTTGCGTATACAGGCCTGAAATCGGCGCCTCCAGAATCACCACCCCATCCGGCTCCTTGATGATGGTTGAGTTCCACGCGCCGGGGAACAGATCGATGCCTGGAGCAAGAACTGTGTCGGTCTTGGCGTGGAAGGCCCGATTCCATCCCGGCTGACCGGCGCTGATCTTCGCGATCTTGGCGTCCATGGAAAATGCTTTGTCGTCGATGGGAACATTGAACTCGACATTGAGCGCCTGCTCTGAACTCCAAACCGTGCCGTTGCGTTCTTCAATCACATTCGTAGGAAACGAAATTCCCTGCACCAGCTTGTAATTGTCGAAGTAAGTGCGCTGCTCGACATCGCCCCAGAAGTACCAGAAGTCGTGAAACTCCTCGGTCGTCTCAACTGCATCGGGAAGATGATTGAAAGGGTTGAGAAGCACGCGCACGGGAACCTTCTGCCAGGTGAACGCAACCACAGCGTGCGACGTACCGCGCACCATTTCCGGCGCAGCGAAGCGAAGATCGGACGCATGGGCCGCCGTAAGCAGCACGCGCGCCGGACCCAGCGCCAGGCGCTCGCGCGCCTCGTCCTGGCTGCTCAGTCCACAAGGCGAATCGCCGTTCTTGGTGTGGTACGCGCCGCCCTCCGGGCCGACTAAGAGCGTCGACTCGCTGTCCGGTTGGTTCAGGTCATTTTCGGGCCAGGTGCTCTTCGCTTCGGTAAGCACGCGTTGGCCGGCAAAATCCAGCGTGACCACGTCGCGTTCGTACGATGTGATGAGCGGCGCCTGACGATACGACTGCTCGGTGAGCAATGTGTGGCCTATGGTCTGCAGGCGCACGCTGGTCAGTTTTTCCAGCTTGTCGCCGCCGCCCATCGCCTCAAGCGCCAAGCCCACGCACTGTTGCGCGGTGACTTGATCGCATCCCGGTTGAGCTTTGGAAAGGCCCGCACCCTGCGCATGCGCTGCGATGCATGAGCTCGCCATCACACAAGCGCATAGCCAAATATTTCGCATCCAATTGACCCCCATGCTCTATGGACTTGGGAAGCGAGAGAAGCGTTAGGGGACGAAAGAAGACTTCTCTGCGATAGACCTACTGCTGCAGCACCACCGCGTCGCCTTCCTTAAGCCCGCTCACAATCTCCGTCACCGAACCATTTGAAAGGCCCACCGTCACCGGTACCTTGCGCACTCCATCCTTCTGCTTCTTGTCCGGAATCTGCACCGACGCATTCTTCATGTTGTCGTACATCACCGCGTTCTCTGGCACCGTGAGCACGCCCTTGTGCTCGTCGAGCAGGATCTCGGCATTGGCAGTCATGAGGGCCTTCAGTTCGCCGTTGGGGTTGTTGATGGAGACGCGAACCTCAAAGGTGGTCACGTTATCTTTCTCCACGCCCATGGGAGATATCTTCGTCACCTTGCCGTTGAAGACGCGATCGCGAAAACTCTCCACCTTGATGCGCGCCGGCTGCCCCAGATACACGTGTGCAATGTCCGCTTCGTCGACCTTGCCCTGCACGTAGACTTCGTTCACGTCGCCCTCGGTCATGATCAGCGTGGCTGTCGAGCCCAGCACCAGAATGGAGCTGACCGCATCGCCGATCTCCACATCGCGCGACAGAATCACGCCATCCATGGGCGCAAGGATGGTGGTATAGCCCTTCTGCTCTTCAAGCTGATTGAGGGTAGCCTGGCTTTGCTGCACCTGCGCGCGCGCCTGCTTCAGCTTGGCCGTGTCCACGCCGATCTGTGCCCGGGCCGAATCGCGCCGCGTCAGCGCCGCCAGGTAATCCTTGTTGGCGTCGTCCAGCACCTGCCGGCTGACGATGCCCTCCTTCTGCATCTCCAGGTTGCGGTCGAGTGTCACCTTGTACATGGGCAGATCGGGAGCTGCCGCGTTCACCTTGTCCTGCTCCACGTTGGCCTCATAGGTGCCCACGTTGGCCTCGGCGCTGGATAGCTGCGCGCGTTGCGCCTCCACTTGCGCGACAATCTCCTGCTGATCGAGCTGCGCCAGCGGCTGGCCTTTCTTTACCGTATTGTTAATGTCCACAAAGAGCTTTTCAACAATTCCAGAAGCCTTCGACTTGACCTCAACTTTCGTAATGGGCTGAATCTTACCCGTCGCAATCACTGAGCGAGCCACATCGCCGCGGGTTACCTTGGCCAACCTGTTGGCGTCCACGCCTGCGCCTTTCGCCAGCCGCGCCAGACCCAAACCGGCTACCGCCACAACTACAAGCAAACCGGTGCTCAGCCAGATCCAGAATTTTCTACTCCGTCGCGATGCAGCCACAAATTCCTCCATACCGAGAGAGCAGCAGCTCTCAATCGCAAATCAGCCAGGGTTAATAAGAAATTCCAAAGGAGCGATGAAGCGGGCGTCTGTCTCTAAGACGGCGTCCGGGTGTTGCTGTCATCCTTTACGCATTGAGGCTTCACTTGGTTCCAACCAGGCGCGATCGTTTGGTTTCGTAACCACCCCTTCACGAGGCGATTCATCGGGAACCGCAGCACACCCAAGCGCGTATCACTCTCCAACAACGCCACTCGGGCGTCTAAATCTCAATGCAGAACTTCACAGACACACTCGGCCAGGTCTTCCGCGCCATTCTGGCCAACAAATTGCGCAGCTTTCTGACCATGTTCGGCATCGCGTGGGGGGTCGGCTCGCTGCTGGTCCTCGTTGGGCTGGGCGAAGGCTTTCGTTCCGGTCAGCACAAGCAGCTGGCCACGTTCGGCAACGACCTGGTCTCGATGTGGAACGGCACCATCCCGGCGCTCGCCAACCAGCACACCGGGATGCGCCCTTACCAGTTCACACCTGGCGACGAGGCTGCACTGCGCACCCTCCCCCAATTGCGCGCCGTCACCGGCTTCCTGCAGCGCAACGATCTCTACGAAGTCAGCGCTTTCGCCAACTCCTCCGGCCAGGTGGTCGGCGTCGAGCCCAACTACTCCAGCATCCGCTTTGTGCCTATCGCCGAAGGCCGCTTCATCGACGCCGCCGACCTCACCGAACGCCGCCGCGTCGTGGTGCTCGGCTTCAAGAGCGCGTCGCTGCTCTTCCCCGGCCGTCCCATGCTGGGGGAAACCATCAATATCAACGACACCAAGTTCACCGTGATCGGCCGCGTGGAAAGCATCAGCCGCGGCAACAACGACGGCGACAATCAGAAGGTCTACATTCCGCTCACCACCATGCAGGAGCTCTTCGCCATGAAGGGCGACAATGTGGCCCGCGATGCCCTGAGCTCCATCCAGTACCAGCCGGCCACGCATGGCGACACCAGCGCCGCCGTCCCTGCCGTGCATCGCATCATCGCCGAGCGGCACGGCTTCGACCCCAGCCTCAAAGACGCCTTCGACGAGTGGGATACCATCCAGGAAGAGCACATGATCGGCGCCATCTTCAACGCCATGGATGTCTTCCTCGGCGGCGTGGGCATTGTCACCCTGGCCCTCGGAGCAGTCGGCATCATCAACATCATGCTCGTGTCGGTCACCGAGCGCACTCGCGAGATCGGTCTGCTCAAAGCCTTGGGCGCCACCAAACGCAG
>JBEKVS010000295.1:0-7555 GCA_049513795.1 Occallatibacter sp.
TGCGCGGCGAGCCCGAAGGCCGAGATGCCGTAAACAATACCGAAGTTGACGGCTTTGGCGCGGCCGCGCGTCTCCTTGTCCATATTCTCGATGGGAACGCCGAAAACCTCGCTTGCCGTAAGCGTGTGAATGTCGATCTCTTCGGCATAGGCACGCATGAGCAGCGGGTCCTGGCTGAAGTGGGCCAGCAGTCTTAACTCGATCTGCGAATAATCGGCTGAGAGCAACTCCGTGCCGGGCGAAGCGGTGAATGCGGCGCGAATTTCGCGGCCCAGTTCGGTGCGAATGGGAATGTTTTGCAGGTTTGGATTGACGGAAGAGAGGCGTCCGGTGGCCGTGGCTGCGGCCTGGAAGGTGGTGTGCACGCGCGAATCGGCATCGGCCAACAGCGGCAGGGCGTCGATGTAGTTCGACTTGAGCTTGGAGAGGTGGCGGTATTCCAGCACCAGTCGTGGAACTTCATGATGAGCGGCGAGAGATTCCAGTACGTCTTGCGCCGTGGAAACGGCCTTGCCTTTGCCGCGCACTACCGGCGCGGGAAGGCCCAGGTGGGTGAAGAGAACAACGCCGAGTTGTTTGGGCGAATTGATGTTGAAGCGATGGCCAGCGAGCGAGAAGATGCTCTCACCGACGCGCTCAAGTTCGAGGCTGAAACGCTTCGATAGAACATCAAGCGCCGACTTGTCGATGCGTACGCCGGCGCGCTCCATGGAGAACAAGACGGGAGCAAGCGGCAGATCGATGTCGCGATAGACATTGGTGACTTGTGCCTTGTCTGCCTCAGCCTTCAATGCCGGAACGAGCGCGCGAATGGACGACGCAGCTGCGGACAGCGACGATGGCGCAGGTTGTCCGTGGCGCGCGGCCACATCGGCCAGCGTCTGCGTTGCGTGGGTTGGATTCAGGGCATAGGACAACAACATGGTGTCATCGACGGCGCCACGCAGAATGATGCCTTGGCCGCCAAAAACGTGGAGCGCGGTTTTCCAATCGTGTATGAACTTCGGCACTCCGCTGTCTTCAAGCAGGGCGCGCAGTTCCGGAGTCAGAGACAGGCGCAGGGCTGTGCCAGGCTCGGCGCAGACGCCGGCGCTGAAGCTCCCCTGCTTGTCCGCGGCCTCCGCTACGTCGAGCAAAGACATCGTCTGCGGCACCTCTTCTTCGTCCTGCTCCATCGCAACAGGCGCGGCGGCATTCAGCGAAAGAGCGAATCCGTGCTCACGCGCTGTGGAATAAAACTGCGCCGACTGCTCGGCGGTTGGCTCGTCGATGAGCTCGACGGTCGCACCTCCGGTGGCAGGTGCAAGGTCTTTCAGCATGGAAGTGAACTCAAGCTCGGTGAAGAGTTCGCGGCATGCTTCGAGATCAGGATCTTGCGTCTCCATGGTGGACAATTCAAGCGCCAGAGGCACGTGGCAATCGATGGTGACCAGCTCTTTTGAGAGCAACACGGCGCCGCGATTCTGCTCGAGAGATTCGCGATAGCTCTTGCGTTTAACCTCGGCGGCGCGGTCCAGCACCGCTTCCACGCTGCCAAATTCGAGAATGAGATCGACGCTGCCCTTGTCGCCAATGCCCGGCGCACCAGGAATGTTATCGACCGAATCGCCGCGCAGAGCCATCACATCAACCACTTTTTCCGGGGGCACTCCCAGCACTTCGACGACTTTTGCGGGATCGAGAATGAGATTGTCTTTCTGCGGGTTGAGAATCTTCACGTGCGGCGTAACCAGTTGCATCATGTCTTTATCGCCGGAAACGATGAAAACTTCGTGGCCGCGCTCGGCGGCTTCGCGAGCCAGCGTACCAATCACGTCGTCGGCCTCAAAACCGATGGCCTCGAGAATGGGAATACGCAAGGCATCGAGGGCCCGGCGAATGTAGGGGATTTGCCGGGCAAGGTCTTCGGGCATAGACGCACGGTTGGCCTTGTAGCCGTCGTAGGTCACATCGAGAAATGCTTGCGTCTTACTGTCCCATTTGCGCAGCGGGCCCATGGTGCGGGCGCGCTCATCGCGAAAAACGGCTCCGCTGACATCGAAGACCGCGGCGAAATAAATGGGCGAAAAATCCTGGCGCAGCTTCTTGATCATGTTGACGAAGACATAAATCGCTGCCGTAGGCAGCCCGCCGCGCGTCGACATGGGCCGGCTACGCTGCATGGCGTGGTAGGCGCGAAAGATGAACGACATGGTGTCGAGCAGAAAGACGGGCGGCTTGGCTTGGTCGGTCACGCTAGAGAGTTTATCAGTGTTGATCGTTGCTGAGCCGGGCTAGTCAGAATGCCGTTATGCCAGAAACATGCAATCGCCATAGCTGAAGAACCGGTACTGCTGCTCGACTGCGTAGCGATAGGCAGCCAGGATGCGATCTTTGTGGGCAAAGGCGCTCACCAGCATGAGGAGGCTGGATTTTGGCAGGTGGAAGTTGGTCAGCAGTGCGCCTACGACGCGAAACTCGAAGCCTGGCGCGATGAAGATGTTTGTATCGCCGGAATGGGCGTGGAGCTCGCGCGAGGGCGATGCAAGTGCGGCGGCTTCGAGCGTGCGCACCACGGTGGTGCCCACGGCAACAATTCGACGCCCTTGACGCAGTGCCCGATTGACTGCTTCCGCAGCGGCAGGCGGAATGGTGTATCGCTCGCGATGGAGCTGCACGTCACTGAGCCGGTCGACGCGAAGAGGGGCGAAGGTGCCGAGGCCGACGTGCAGCGTGACGCGCGCGATCTCGACTCCCTTTGCGGCCAGTGTTTCCAGCACTTGCGGCGTGAAATGCAGTCCTGCGGTGGGAGCAGCTACGGAGCCTCGCTCGCGGGCAAAGACGGTCTGGTAGCGCTCGCGATCCGCCTCTGCGTCGTCGCGGCGAATGTACGGCGGCAGCGGCATGTGGCCGATGCGATCCAGCACGGAGAAAAAATCGTCGACGGGTTCGAAGCGCAGCAGCCGCTCGCCGAACTCTCCACGTTCGAGGACTTCGGCTTCGAGCATCTTTTCACCAGATGGCGAAGGAAAAATGAGATGCTCGCCCACACCGACTTTCTTTCCCGGCTTGACCAAAGCTCGCCAGGCGCTGTCGCCGATTGGCTCAGTGAGCAGGACTTCAATGAGGGCCGTCGGCACTTCGCGATCGCGCACTATCGTACGGCGAGCATAGAGGCGCGCTGGAATGACGCGGCTGTCATTGAGTACCAGCAGATCTCCTGGGTGAAGGTTTGAGGGAAGATCGGAAAAGCTTGAGTCGCGCAAAGCACCGCTTCCGCGATCCACAACCAGCATGCGGCTCCGGCCGCGCTCGCCGGGGGGCTGCTGGGCAATGAGCTCAGCGGGTAGGTCGAAATCGAAATCGTCTACGCGCAGGCTGTCATCAGATGCGCTAGCTTTATTCATGAGCCGGCCTTCTTAAAATGGCCGAGTGCGCGCAAGCGCGCGCGTTCAATGTTCGCGTTGAGTTCTTCGCGCTTGGGCTCGAACATTTCTGCGGGCAGATCGGCAGACACATGTGTCCACTCGGCCCAACTCACGCAGATGCGCGTGAAGGGCTTGGGAACGAGGAAACGGTCCCAGGAGTGCATGGTCCACGCGTGCTCGGGTTCAAGGTGGAAGGCGCCGATGGGTGCGCCCGTCATCTGCGCGAGTTTGATAGGGCCCATCTTGGTTTGATAGATAGGCCCGCGCGGGCCGTCGGCGGTGAAGATCGCCGGACTGCCGTTCTCAATGACTTGCTTGAGTCCGAGAAGGCCTTCGCGTGCGCCGCGGGAGCTGGAGCCGCGCACGGCGCGGAAGCCGAACAGGCTGAGGATGCGCGTGATCAGTTCGCCATCGAAGCTTCGGCTGATGAGAATGGTTGCGCCTGTGGTGCGAAAGTAAACCGTGCAAGGCAGAACGCATTGATGCCAGAAGCAGAAGATGCGCGGGCCGGCGCCGCGGCCGAACAAAAGCGGCGTGACGCCTTCCTCGGCAATGACCTCGAAGCGCCAGGTGCGGCTCACAAGCCAGAGCAAAGTCCAAATTATGCGGGGAACTACGGCCAGGGTGAGGCGCTGGGAAAAGGTGAAGCGCGACATCCCAGGTCTCAAAATCGAGACCGGGGGCACCCGGCGCTGGTTGGCTTCATTGGTCACTTTTTCAATTTTATCGATTGAGGAAGAGCAACAGCAGGTCCTTCGACTGCGCAGGTCGCAAAAAGCGCGACCTGCTTCACTCAGGATGACAGCGTTGTCGGGGTTGATTGAGCTGGCTGATCGCTCAGGAGTAGCGAATCCAGCGGAGCAGTTCGGGCAGCGTGGCTCGCTTGCCGTACATCAGAATGCCGACGCGATAAAGGCGCGAGCTGAACCACAACGTACCCCAGATGCTGAGCACCATCAAGCCGATCGACGCGGCAAATTGCCACACGGGAGGCACCTCGGAGGCCATGCGCAAAAACATGACAATGGGCGCCGTGGGTGGAAAGAGGGAGGCGGCAATCGACCAGTTGGAGTTCGAATCGTTGATGATGAGCACGATCATGGAAAAGCTGATCCACGTGGGAGCGGCGGCCAGCGGCATATACATCTGCAGTTCCTGCTCTGTTTCACAAGTCGCGGCCAGTCCCGCAAACAAAGAACTGAAGAGCAGGTAGCCGAGCAGAAAATAGACTGGAAACAGCACGCACTCGACCCATGAAAAGTGGACGACGAAGTCGCCCGAGAGAGCGGCGGCAGCCATGGGTGAAACCAGAAGCACAGCAGCGGCAATCAGCCATATTCCAATCTGCGTCAGCCCCACCGCTCCTGCGCCGATCAGTTTTCCGGCCAGCATATCGCTTGGCTTGACGGTCGCGAGCATGACCTCAAAGATGCGCGAAGTCTTCTCCTGCACGATGGATCGAGCCACGTTCAAGCCATAAATCATGGTCGTCATGGTGAGCAGAATCGCCATGACGTAGCCTTTCCAGAACGAAGCAAAGGCGTTGCTCTTCACCAAACGGCCGTCTTTCTTCACCTGGTAGCTCTGGATTGAAACGCCTTTCAATAACTCGTCGGCCTGTGCCGGCTGCATGCCTCCGCCAACCAAATGCTCGTTCACCAGTCCTTCGTCCAGAGCGTCCTTCAGGTGCGCGGTGCTCATAAAGTCACCCGCCGACCGGGAGATGTACGTGGCTGTGGGCGCTTGTCCGGCCGGCGTCTCAATCCACAACAGGCTATCAAGGGCCTTGGTGTGCACTTCTTCGGTCAACGAGGCGCGTTGTTCCGGCGTTGCAGGAGTCACGACATCGATCACCGCAGTTGAATCCTTGCTGTGCGTCAGCCGGCTCTTGAGTTCGTTGGCCAAACTCGCATCGGTGGAGACAATCGCCATGTGCTTCTGCCCACCCAGGTTGAGCGAGGACAAGTAGCTGATGCCGAACACCAATGCCAGCGCGGCTGGAAGTCCGATGGTCGATAGCTTGAAAGCTCGACTCTTGATCTGCTCCAGGTATTCGCGTTTGGCAATCAGAAGTGTGTTACGCATAGGCCTTGCCTCCCGCCGTTGTTCCGTTCTCGGACTTTCCGCCCACGGTTTTTATGAAGATCTCTTCGAGCGACGGTTCAACCAATTCGAAGCGGAAGATGGTGGCGACGGATGCGGCTTCGTGCAACAGCTTTTGCGCGTTGCCGTTCGGCTTGAGCTTGATTTCGGCATGGCCGGAGAAGTTTTTGGCTTCAGCGATTTCTTCTGAATTCAGGAATGAGGAGCTGCCCTCGAACTCGACGATCACGCGGTTGCGTTCGTAGGCGGCTTTGATCTCGCGAACCTTGCCGGCCAGCACCGCGCGGCCATTGTTGATGAGGCAGATGGAGTCGCACAGCTTCTCCACCTGGTCCATGCGGTGGGTGGAAAACAGGATCGCCTTGCCCTGTGCTTTGAGGTCCAGCAAGGTGCGCTCGACCAGCACGGCATTCACCGGATCCAGGCCGCTGAATGGCTCGTCCATCACGATCAAGCCGGGGTCGTGAAGGAGCGAGGCAATGAACTGAATCTTCTGCTGCATGCCCTTGGAGAGCTCTTCGGTTTTCTTGTCGAGGACTTCCGCGATCTCCATACGCTCTGCCCAGGCCTTGGACCGCTTGCGGGCTTCATCAGCCGCAAGCCCGTGGAGCTGGCCGAAGAAGATGAGCTGTTCAATGACTTTCATCTTCTTGTACAGGCCGCGTTCTTCGGGCAGGTAGCCGACACGGTTCAGGCTTTCGCGTTCAAACGGCTTTTGAAACAGGCTTACGCGGCCCGAGTCGGGGATGGTGATGCCCATCATCATGCGGATGGAGCTGGTTTTGCCTGCTCCGTTGGGGCCAAGCAATCCGAACATCTGGCCGGCGTCGATGGAGAGGCTTAGGTTGTTGACTGCGATCTTGGTCTCGTAGGCCTTGGTTACGCCTGCGAGTTCGACAACTGGCATGATGTCTCCCGGCGCTCTATGTTTATGGGTCGACTCGGACGCGATATCTTTTCTGCGAGAAGTGTAGCAAACGACGCGCTTTTCCTTCAGCGCACTTGCGGATACGCAGGGGTGCTGGAAGCGGTTCCTGGAGGCGCTGAAGTTGGAGGATCAGAGATGTTTTCAGGGATTTTGACTGATTGGAATGAGTGAATTGAATGATCCGGGCCGGACGAAGATTACCGCGTTGGGATCTGAGTAGATGGGCTTCCACCCAATGAGCGTCAAAACATGGGTTACCGGCGCGTTGGGGGTGAGCAGGCAGAACTGGATCTTGTATTTGTCGAGCAGTAAATTCGTATCGGATTGCAGGGTTGCCCACCGCTCGAATTCCTGGAGGACTCCGGTCCATTCATAGACGTCGCCGCGACCATCGACGAAGACGGGTTGTTCCGGCAAGGCCCAGATCAGGTAGCCGCCATAGGTGTAGTCGTTCAGCATGGGGCCGGAGAGATGGTGGGACTTGATAAAGTCGACCGCCCTTGCGGGGCTGGTCTGCTCGGCCTGCCGCGTGAGGCTTGCGCTCTTTGGAAACGCCAGATAAACGACAGCCAGCACGGCTGCGAACAGAATGGCGTTGGGAAGTTTGCGGTCGGTTGCGGGGTCGTAGTTTTCCCATGAGCCTGAGAGCATTCTCGAGAGAATGGGTGCGGCCAGAATGCCGAAAACAAAGAGCATGCGGTCGTGGCTGCCAGCCAGCCACACGCCGATCGCCAACAGCAAGAGCTCTTCGAGATACAACTGGCTCTTTTGCATGAGCCCGAGAAGGAAGATGCCGCCCAGCACGGCGAGCAGCAGAATGCCGCGCGCGCTGTTCAAGTGCAGGGGCTGCCACTCCTGAACGATGCTGAGCCCGACGGGTTGATGCAGGAGTGTATCCGCAGGATAGAGCATCAACTTCAGGCCGATGGGGTTCGCGAAGAGCGCCGCGATCGACAGAAGCATGGCAAGGACGAATATCTTTCTGGTACCGGCGCCCCAGCGTTTCGCTGACAGCGAGCCGATGCGGAATTCAAAGAACCCGCTGAAAAGGAAGACGGCGGCGAGGATGATCCCCAGAAAGAATGAACCGTGGCAGTTGACCCAGAGGGCGAAGAGC
>JBEKVS010000296.1:0-13208 GCA_049513795.1 Occallatibacter sp.
CTTGGGACCCAGGGAAGGAGGATTCTCTGTCTTTGGCCACCCCGGCTTTGACCCGTCGTGTAAATCGTAAAACTGGGACACTAGCCAAGCTCCACCAGCGAGAGCGACCGAAAGCTAAGGAATGCTAAGGTTGATCGACAATCGAAGATCGGCCGGCCGCTGTGGGCCGAGCCGAGCTTGAAGATTCGAAGTGGGAGAGGGTGGACCTGACGCCGAAGGACGGGGCCGTTGATCCCATCGCCGGCCTCTCAGGCTTTGTGCCGGGCTGGACGGCCACGGGACACCCAAGCTACTGGGAATGCCTGGTACTGTACCGCATCCGGGTCGGGATGCGGGCGGGTGAAGCATTGGCTCTGGCGGGCCCTTCGACCTCGACGACGCTACCAGCGTCTTCGACAACGGCATACTGGCCGTCCACTTCGGCGACTTCGCAGGCGGCGAAACCGAAGGTGTATCACATCCAGCCCAAGATGTTCCCGCAGCGCCGCTAGCTCGCCAACACGTAGTTTGAGTCATGTGGGACGCGATGCAGCACCGGGCAGCGGCGAGTTCCTGGCCAAGCAGATTGGTTTAGCCGCCAACGGTAAGCTTCAAGTCTTGACAGCAGGGTTGTATCCCCCGAATCGCTGCCCTTCGGCCATTCCGAAAGAATTGGCGAGTTGGCAGACCCAAACCTACTTCATCTCCTCATCCACCAAGCGCTCCAGCCATTGGCTGTAGGCAGATAGCTCAAAGTCGCGGGCTTTCCAACGGCCCTTGATCTTCAGCACCCGCAAACGCGCACCACGTGGTTGCCGCATCTTTGACCGCAAGGCCTCGCTCGACTTTTCTTCTAGCCTGCGAAGCCCATCCAGTCGATGGGGCCGGTGACGGCCTGCGGTCATAATGACGAAATGTCGTCATCTGAGCGTCGTCACTTCTCGTTCAGTCGTGGTCCGTAAATCGCGATCACTTTCGCTAACTGATTGATCTCAACGGGTGCAAAGTATGCACACGGTACTTACGGAAATTGGCACGTCGCTTGCCTATTCACGTGCGACGGAAAGATGCAAGGAGTAAAGTGAGCTCCTGTTTTTCCGCTCCCTAATTGGAGGCGCCATGGGGATGTTCCGGTTGGACTATCTTTCTTGTCTTCTCACAGTCCTCGCAACGATCCTCGTCGGTCGAAAAAAGTGGACCGGCCTTGTTGTCTCGGGCGTCAACAGCTTGATTGTGTGTGTCATTGGTATCCATACGTCCCAGTATGGCTTCATCCCGGCAAACGTGTTTTGCATTTGCATCTACGCTTTTAATTTGAAGTCATGGCTGAACCAGGGTGATCAGTCACGCTCCAACCAGGTCAACACGCTCGCTTAGGCGGAGCGAAGGGCTAAGCGATGTACTCTGACCGGCTGTCATTTCCGTTGATCCCGAGCCAGCCTTCCCAACCGTCGAGCCTCTCCAATTCTGCCGCTGGAGAGACCGGCTTTGCGGCACTTTATTCGGAGGCAATGAAGGCTGCCAACCAGGAGCTATCTCAGCTTGTGTCGACTGATTCTCCCGAGTCCGGCACTAAGGCCACTGACGATGATGAAATGAGTTTTCTCGAGTTCGGTGCAGCGGCATCCGCGTCTTCTGGCTGTAGTCCATTCACTCCAACGAGCGCAGACTTCTTAGTGACGCATGGCGAGCTGATGCGTCAAATCGCCGCCATCCACGTGGGGAAGGGCCAGATCGAGACAGCCCATGGGATCGAGTGGGAAGTTCCAGCGACTTCGTCCGGTGACGCAACTGTGACTCCGACATCCTCAACTGTGCAGCAAGAAGCTCAAGGGGCGGCATCGTCGGGCGTTCAACGACTGATCTCCTGGCTCGATTCGCACGCGCGCCTCCACTCGACCCACTACTGCGCCGCCTCAGTACGCCAGGCAATGGAAGCCGCCGGAATCCCGACCGCCGATCGACCACCTTCAGGCGATGCTGGAGACTACGGACCATTTCTGCTCAGACATGGTGCCCAGGTGGTTCCACAGGAATCCTATGATCCAAATGCAGGCGATGTCGCCGTCTTCGAAAGGTCTGAAGATCATCCAGCGGGGCACATCCAGGTCTTTGACGGTCACCACTGGGTTTCTGACTTTGTGCAGCGCACCTTCTCTCCCTACCGGGATCGGGAAAGCACGCCTCCCGTAACCATCTATCGGCTGTCCTGATAACTCGTGGAAAGTCCTGCGCGCCGGATCTTCTCCGAGTTCCGCTAGGATTTCCCAACATGCCGCCAGAATTCTGTTTTTCAGATTGGAGAAGGGGGTGGGTTTACGATGACAGGTAGATTTGGGAGCGACTGACACTACTAAGAAACACAAGCCTTGGAATCAACGCAGCGGGCTTCAATGCCGGGATGCCGCCATACCAAAACTGCATAGCCGTTCATGTGCGGAAAATGTTTCGCGCATTTAGGAGTTTCCGTCAGCCTCGAGATTTTTGCAGCTCGGGCACAACGAAGGCCGTGCGTGTGTCCTTCTCACTCGAGATATCCCTGCGGATAAACTTCTCGCCTTCAAACCATGGAACCGGGTAGGTTCGAAGACAGGTGAGACACCTATAGCAACCTTGCACCGGCAAGGTGGTTTTTGAATGAAACGTCCGACAACATAAAATCGCAATCTGGTCCCAAAGGCCTCTCATTGGGTATACCTCCTGTTTCTGGATCAATAGTAGGAGAAAGACCTAACTCCCGCAGTGATTTAAATCACTGCCGTGCCACGCATGCTCAATAACTTAGCGAGTTTGCAAGGCGAATAATGGTCGCGCAAAATTTATTATAGAAAATGTGATCCAGATCACTTCGGACTTTCGATCCAGGCGGTAAAGTTCAGTCACCTACTCGAAGAAAAGGTGGGTACTCAAACAGCCTTGATGTGGTCTTTTCCGCGACGGAGACTGATAACCCTCATCGTTGCCGCGGAACACATCAGTGGCATTGATTACCCACCGCGTTACTCTAAAATTCTTGCCGGTACAAGAGATCAAGCAGGCCAGTCAAAAGAAGCAGCCCTCGGATCGCGATTAGAAAAAGATTATCACCATCCCTGTGGAGTCAAAAATGAATTTCGATCAGCCCGCCCGCCGCCGCATTCTTCTCGTCGATGGTGACGAGGCGCTAACCGGCTTTCTGAGTACTGAATTCCGCGAGCATCATCTCCTGGTCGATCGGGTCCACGATGGTGAGGAAGCCCTGACCATGCTGGAGGATCAACCGCGCTACGACCTGGTCATTCTTGAACTCAATCTGCCCAAGCTAGACGGCATAGGTCTGATTCAACAGCTGCGGCGTAGTCAGTCAAGGTTGCCGGTTCTGGTGCTTTCAGCGCGCACCCGCGTGGAAGACAAGGTATTGGCGCTGCAGTCCGGGGCTGACGACTATCTGACCAAGCCGTTCTCCCTTATCGAACTCCTGGCAAGGGTTAGAGCACTTATGCGGCGCAACTCCGGACTCGTGCCCAATTCCTCCAAGGTCGGCGATCTTTCACTTCACCGTGATGAGCGCCGGGTTGAGCGCAACGGGCGAAGAATTGAACTTACTCCTCGTGAATTCGCCATCCTCGAAGTGATGATGCGAGACGGTGGCCGGCCCGTTTCTCGTACCACCTTGCTTGCCGAGGTTTGGAATACCTCATCGAAGACAGCCACGAATATTGTGGACGTTTATGTGAAATACGTACGCGACAAGATTGACCTTCCCGGCGAGCCAAGATTGACCCACACGGTCCGCGGCTTTGGGTACGAATTACGCCAATCATGAGGAATCTACGAAGTTCGATCAATCGGCCGCTGAGCGAACATCTTGGGCGCCTGGGTGATCGAGCCGATTAATCGATCCTTCTTTTGTCGAGGTGATTACCACAATGGCTACCGTTGGTACCCAACACGAGCGATTCGAAGACCGACTTCCGTTTGATGTCTTTGTTGTGACCCCAAACGCAAAGCTTCTACAGGATTTGCGGGAAAAGTTGGGACCTCCGCGTTGGAATTTGGCGCACGCGGCGGGCGGGGCGCAAGCCCTGGAAGTGTTGCGCGAAGCTGGGATTGACGACGGAATCCTGTTGCTGGACCCCAACTTGCCCGACCTCGAGGTTAAGGAATTTCACAGCATGGTGCGGAGCCGGTTTCCGAATTCCCAGATACTCATGTTGAATCCACAAAATGGCCAACTTCTGGTTGGGGCCGCATCGCCAACACTGGTTTCGAGAAGGCTGGCAGAGGCCGTCAATGGCAGCGCCCCACTCCGCGCAGGTCTGGCCACTGGAGCCGTTGTGAGCTTCAACTCAAGGACGCCGACCGAGGGGCGGGCCAGGTTGCGGAACATGATTGGGGATTCGGAGCCCATGCAGCGCGTTTACAGTCATACGCGCTTGGTTGCGGCACGCAACACCACAGTTCTGATTACAGGAGAAAGCGGGACCGGCAAAGACCTCGTGGCCCAGGAAATCCACTTGATCAGCATGCGCCGAAACCAACCATTTGTTGTAGTAAATTGCTCGGCAATTCCCGAAGCGCTGCTGGAAGCTGAGCTCTTTGGCTATACCAAGGGTTCGTTCACCGGCGCATTGCAGTCGCGGATCGGGCGCATCCATGCAGCTCATGGCGGCACGTTGTTCCTGGATGAGATCGGTGATCTGCCTGTCTCATTGCAAAGCAAGATCCTGCGCTTCCTCGAACAGGGCGAGGTGCAGCGAATCGGTGGCAATGATAACTTGAAGGTCGATGTACGCGTAGTGGCGGCCACCAACGCCGAGCTCAAGAAGCGTGTTGCGCAGCAGCAGTTTCGCGAAGACCTTTATTTTCGGCTTGCCGTGTTTCCAATTCACCTTCCGCCTCTTCGGGACCGGATGAGCGACCTGCCGGAGCTGGCTCTGGCTTTCGCGGCAAAATCTCTTCCCGGAGTCACGTTGACGCAGGAAGCCATCGACGTGCTCATGCTGCACGATTGGCCCGGCAACGTGCGTGAACTGCGGAATGCAATCGAAAGAGGCACAATTCTTATCGGAACCGGCAACGAAATCAGGGCCGAGCACATCATTCTTTAGGCTACTCACCCCGCAGGATACCTAGCCATTCAATGGCTGCGGACCTTGACCCCTATCTTCCTACGCCAGCCCATCCGCGACCGATTGGAAGAGGTCTTTCGATGCCAATTACCCGAATATACGTTCCTTCTTAGACTGCTAACAATATGACTTCAACCCTTCTTCGAGAATTGAGCAGTAGACAACCTATTCAAATCGGACAGAAATCTTGCCGGCACTCACCCGGGAACCTATCGTGCTTCGCATCCGGGAGTTACAGCATTTAAGGAAGGCGCCTGGCACAAGTGGGACCGGCCTAATGCGCCAGGAGTATAATCCGCGTGTCAGATTTGGAGAGCCCGTCGAGTGTTCGTGAAGGCAGTAGAACTTCCCGACTGGCAGCTGGTTCACGACTTTGGAGCAATTCAATCTTGTGCCAGCATCTGAACCATGAATAACTGGATTTTCGATGAAAGGAAAACGTGGCTGGCTCGCTCGCCACGCTTGTTCAGCCAATGTGACTATGAGTAGCCCTCAGAACCCGCTGCGCATGAGTCGAGAGTTTTTCGGGCCGCTCGTCCTGCGCTACGGCTGTGCAGTGGGGAGCGTCGCTCTCGCCACCTGGGTGAGGCTCTTGCTCGACCCGGTTCTAGGGAACCAGGCGCCCTATTCCATTCTGCTCTTCGCGGTGCTTGTGACCGCCAGTTTCGGGGGTGTCTGGCCGGCGTTACTTGCGGTCTTGCTAGGGAGCCTCTCCGCGGACTATTTCGTTGTAGAGCCGCGTGGCAGCTTGGGTCTGACGGGCGCGAGTGAGTATCTCACCTGGGCTCTCTATTGGACAGTTGGCACCGGCATCGCACTGCTCGGCGGAGCAATGCGGACCGCGCGTTTGGCCAGTTCGGAAATGTTCTTGCAAACTCGGAAGGAATTGGAGCAAAGCGAGGAGAGACTGCGGCTGACGCTGCATTCATCAGGGGTCGCAGTCTGGGATTGGGAAATCGCTTCAAACGTCATTTCCGCAGATGAGAATTGTTCAATCATGTTCGGGCTCCCGATCGGCGAATTCCCAAAAGCTATCGAGGAATTTTCAACATATGTACATCCGGATGACCGCGAGCGCGTACAAAAAGAAGTTGAAGCGTCTGTCGAACGCCTCTCGGAATATAGAACGGAATTCCGCATAGTTCGACCCGACGGAGTAACTCGATTTTTGATTGCTCATGGAAAAGTCTATAGCGGCGAATCCGGACAGCCAATTCGGCTCACCGGCGTTTCGTGGGATGTCACCGAACGCCTGGAAGCGGAAGAGAAACTTCGCGCCGCCGCCCGGAGACTTGTAGCCGAGGGAAAGTTTCGCGAATTGCTGGAAGGCGCGCCCGATGCCGTGGTCGTGGTGAATGGCGCCGGGACGATCGTCCTGGTCAACGCGCAGGCAGAAAGGCAATTCGGCTACTCGCGAACGGAACTGCTGGGTCAAACGATTGAGATGCTCATCCCGGAACGCTTTCGAAACAAGCATCCAGATTTCCGCACAAACTTCTTCAGTGATCCGCGAGTGCGGCCCATGGGAGCGGGCCTCGAGCTTTACGCTTTGCGCAAGGACAGCTCGGAGTTCCCGGTTGAGATCAGCCTCAGCCCACTCGAAACCGAGGAGGGCGCGCTGGTTTCCTCAACCATCCGCGATATTACGGAGCGGAAACGCATGGAACGTAGCCGGGAGGAACTCGCTTCAATCGTTGACTACTCCGATGATGCGATTGTTGGAAAGTCGCTGGACGGAATCATCGTGAACTGGAATAAAGGGGCAGAGCGGCTTTACGGCTACTCAGCCGAGGAGGTCTTAGGCAAGCCGATCTCAATTCTGCTTCCTCCGGGACGCGCCGACGAACTGGTTCAAATCATCGCGAGACTGAAGCGCGGTGAGATTGTCAATGAGGAGACTGTGCGGCAAAGGAAGGATGGCACACTCCTCGACGTTGCGCTCACCGTTTCCCCTATCAAGAATTCACATGGCAAAGTCACGGCAGCCTCGTCCATTGCCCGGGACATCAGCGAGCGGAAAAGAGCGGACGTGAAGTTCCGCGGGCTATTGGAAGCGGCGCCGGATGCAGTTGTAGTCGTGAATCGAGAGGGGAAGATCGTCCTGGTCAACACGCAAGTCGAGAGGCTGTTTGGCTACGGACGAGAAGAGCTGTTGGGCCGAGGGGTCGAAATGCTGGTCCCGGAACGGTTTAGAGAGAAGCATCCGGCGCATCGTGTGAGCTTCTTCACCGACCCCCGTGTGCGTGCCATGGGGGCTGGCATGGAACTGTTTGCGTTACGCAAGGATGGAAGGGAGTTTCCGACTGAGATCAGCCTCAGCCCACTTGAGACTGAGGAGGGGATGTTAGTATCCAGTGCCATTCGCGACATTTCTGAACGCAAGGCTGTTGAAGACGAGCTGCGTCGCAGCCGAGTCCAAGCGGGAGGAGGTTCTGGGGCGCGATATCTTCGAGATCTTCCCGGACCAACCTGGCACCAATGCGATTTCAGATTGGCGCGCATCTCTCGATCGGGTACGGCTGAGCGCTGCCCCGGATACTATGTCGATTCAGAAATACGACATCCGCCGACCCGATGGTGTCGTGGAAGAGCGCTATTGGAGCCCAATGAACTCGCCGGTGCTAGGGCCCGACCGCGAGATCGCATATTTCATCCATCGCGTGGTAGATGTAACCGAGTTTATGCGACAAAAGTCGCACTCCGGGAGCGAACCCGTCGCACCGCTCACCCGTTTGGAGCAAATGGAGGCCGAGATTTTTCACAATTCTGCGCAATTAGAGGCCGCTAACCGGCAACTGCACGACTTTAACGAGCAGTTGCTGCGCGCCAAGGCAGACGCGGAAGCCGCCAATCGGGCCAAGAGTACGTTTCTCTCTACCATGTCGCACGAAATCCGGACCCCGATGAACGCGATTCTCGGGTATACGCAGTTGATGCTGCGGGACGCAACCCTAGGGATGGAAGCAAAAACGAATCTCCGCATCATTAGCCGCAGCGGTGAGCATCTTCTTTCCATCATCAACGATGTTTTGGATATGTCCAGGATTGAGGCGGGCCGGATTCAGGTCAATCCAGCAACATTTAACCTGCCGCGATTGCGGAACGACCTCACATCAATGTTCCTCCTGCGGGCAGAGGCGAAGGGACTCGGATTCAACGTTCGTGCGGACGGAGAAGACGTGCCCTACCTTGTTGCGGACGAAGGAAAGATACGCCAGGCGCTAATTAATCTGCTCGGAAACGCAATCAAGTTCACCGACCGTGGCCAGATCGATTTGCACATTACGTTGGAACAAAGGGCCGCGGATCGTCTTTGGCTGTCAGCACGCGTCATAGACACCGGGCCAGGGATCTCGGCTGAAAATCAAGCCAGGCTCTTCGAGCCATTCAGCCAGGCTAAGGGGGTATTGAATACCACGGAGGGAACTGGCCTGGGATTGGCGATCACGCGAAGATATGCGCGGCTGATGGGTGGTGATGTCACTGTCTCGAGCGCTCTTGGCAGGGGTTCCGTATTCCTTTTCGAGATTCCCGTTGAGCGTGGCGACGCCGGTGTGGCCGCCAAGCGAAGTCCGTCCCGCCGAATCATTGGAATCGCTGATCGCGCGCGAATCCCCAAGATCCTGATCGTCGATGATCAAATCGATAACCGGGACTGGCTGGCGAAGCTTCTGGCTTCAATTGGTTTCTCCGTGCGTAGCGCCGAGAATGGTGAGTCGGGGATTCGAATTTGGGAGGATTGGAACCCACAGTTAATCTTGATGGATGTGCATATGCCGGTAATGGATGGGTTAGCAGCGACTCGAGTAATAAAGGCGGACCCGCGGGGAAAAGAAACAATTATTGTCGCTCTGACAGCTAGCGCCATGGACAACGATCGTGAGTCCGCCTCTCAGAGCGGGGCCGACGATTTCCTGGCTAAACCCTGCCGCGAAGACGAACTGCTTAAGAAGATCGGCAGTCATCTGAACGTTCAATATGAGTACGAGGAAACGAGCCGCGATGACGAGGACAGACTTCAACCGTCAAGCGAGCCCTTCCTTGCGAAGAGGATTGGACTCTTGCCGCCGGAGTTGCTCGAAAACCTGCGTAATGCTATCTTGGGCGGCGACAAAAAGGGATTGGATCATTTAATCCTCAGAATCGGTGAGACTGAAAATAGCGGGGTCACGCAGGTTCTTCAGAGACATGCAGAAAACTATGACTACGATGCCCTGACGAGATTATTGGATGCAGCGTCTAGCCGGTAACTGGCCGCGGATGATGATTCCGCAGAAGATAGATGACGCGCATTATGGAGGAAGCATGGCGTCTTCGACCGAGCATTCTGTGTATGCAGGTCAGGCGGGAAGCATCATGATCGTGGATGATAATCCTGCGAACCTAAAGCTTCTGGAAGAGATGCTCCGGCAACAGGCCTACGAAGTGCGTTCGTTCCCTCGCGGCCGATTGGCTCTCGCCGCTGCAGAAAACGAGCCGCCAGACTTAATTCTCCTCGATGTCACTATGCCCGAAATGGATGGCTATGCCGTCTGTGAGCGGCTCAAGTCCAATGCTACTCTTTCCAGTATTCCGGTGATTTTCATCAGCGCTTTGAACGCAACCGAAGACAAGATAAAGGGGTTTCAATCCGGAGGGGTCGACTATATCTCCAAGCCTTTTCACTTCGAAGAAGTCCACGCTCGCGTGGAAACTCACCTCAAAGTACGGCGCGCACAACTGTCAGAGAATGAATTGTTGGAAAAGACCCTCGCCGGAGCCGTCGGTGCGCTTTGGGAACTGGTTCAGCTCATATCGCCAGTGCTGGCTTCCCGCTCTCGCGCAATTCAGGACATCGTAGGCTGGATTACCAGACGAATGGGAATCAAGGATTCCTGGCAATATGAGCTGGCTGCCAGATTGTGCCTGTTGGGTTGTCTATCGTTGCCTGAAGAAGTTTTCGAAAAAGGCTACCGCGGCCAACGACTATCTCCCCAGGAAGATCAAATGTTTCGCGCCCACCCTGAAAGCGCCGCCCGCCTGCTTTCCAAGATCCCACGTTTAGAGGCGGTGACCGAGATGATTCGAATGCAACAGAAATCTGAGCAAGTTTCAAGCGTACCGGAGGAAGTGCGAAAAGGGTCTCAAATGCTTCATTTGGCATTGCAACTGGATCGCAACGTTTACAAAGGATCTACTTTCGGCTTCGCGCTCGATCAGATCGGGTCGTCGGACCCCTTCGATGCTCGCATGCTCGTTGCGCTCAAAAGTTATTCTTTATCACAAACTGATTTTGAAGTTCGACGCTTACCTATTCGTGAGCTTCGCGCCTCCATGATTCTCGAGGAGGACCTTTCAAGCCCCGATGGAAGGTTCTTGATCTTCAAAAAGGGGACGGTCCTGACGGATGCATGGGTTGAGCGCTTGAGAAATTTTGCTAATATGCACGGTATCCAGGATATGGCAATCGTTCGGATTCCCGGGTTAGCTGTCGGCAACAAGCGCGCTGACGATGAACAATGACCAAATCGAGATAACATCCTACTGTTGCTAACTGAAGGCGAAAATATGCGCGCGCGATAGTCTCCAGAGCAAGGCACGTCTTCAGGAACTCGCAGACAGTAGAATCGGATACTTGACTCAAGCGCTGGTGGAAGGTAGGCGATCATGGAAGATTCGCTAGCTCACCATTACATCATGGTCGTTGACGACAACCCGGCTAACTTAAGGCTGCTAGAGGAAATGCTCCAACAGCAAGGCTGCGAAGTTCATTCGTTCCCAGGAGGCAGGCTGGCGCTGGCGGCCGCGCATCGAACTCCGCCGGACCTGATTCTCCTGGATATCAATATGCCCGAAATGAATGGCTACGAGGTGTGCGAGCAGCTCAAGTCGAGCGGGGAGCTTGCGAGCGTCCCCGTCATCTTCCTCAGCGCATTGAACGAGGTTGAAGACAAGGTCAGGGGTTTTCGGGCGGGCGGAGTGGACTACATTTGCAAGCCCTTCCAATTCGAAGAGGTGCGTGCCCGCGTTGAGACCCATTTGAACCTGCATGAGCTTCGGCGAACATTGAAGCGACAGAATGAACACTTGGAAGAACTAGTCAACCAGAGGACTGATCAGCTCCAAGCTGCCCTCAAGCAGATTGAAACAACGTATGAGGAGACGCTGCACGCGTTGGGCGGTGCATTGGACTTGCGAGACAACGAAACAGCCGGTCACTCCGAGCGAGTAACTCGCTATTCTTTGGCGATCGCCAATGCCATGGGTTGCGATGGGGAGGAGCTCAAGAACATTGCGCTTGGGGCATTTCTCCACGATTTTGGCAAAATTGGCATTTCCGATGCCATTCTGCATAAGCCCGGCAAACTCACTCCCGAGGAAACTGAAATCATGAGGCAACACGTCAGCATCGGCTACGAGATGGTAAGCGGAATCTCTTTCCTTTCAGGTGCAGCTGAAATCCTCTTATCACATCAAGAATTCTACGACGGCTCAGGCTACCCTCGAGGACTGACCGGCAAACAGATCCCGATCGGTGCAAGGATTTTCTCGGTTGCGGACACCCTCGACGCTATGACCTCGGATCGCCCTTATCGCAACGCACTTAGATTCCGAGAAGCGCGGGATGAAATCTTCCGTTGCTCCGGAAGCCAATTCGACCCCGATGTGGTTCAGGCTTTTCTCAGCATTTCTGAAGATACTTTGCAGCGCATGCGGGCAGAAACGTCGATGCTAAGCTTCGTGGGTATCGAAAAACGTCAAGATTACTAGTCTCTTGAGTCATTGATTTCTTGCATAACTTGATGGTGCGTGAGTAGCGAGGGTGGAAGTGGCGAATCGGGCGATGGAGGCCAGGATTTGATCTGCGGATTTGGTCCATCGAAAGGGCTTGGGCTGTTGGTTGTGAACCTTGATGAACCCGCGAATTGCATCTTCCAAGTCCTGGACGCTGCGATGTGAGCCACGTTTGATTTGCCTCTCCGTGAGGAGTGCGAACCAGCGTTCGACCTGATTGAGCCATGAGGCGTGCGTAGGTGTGAAGTGCAGATGGTAGCGTGGCCGCTTCAGCAGCCAGCGGTGGACCAGCATCGTCTTGTGGGTGCCGTAGTTATCCAGTACCAGGTGAACATCGAGATCGGCTGGAACCGCGGCATCGATCTTGTTCAGAAAATCGAGGAACTCGACGGAACGATGACGCCGATAGCACTTACCCAGAACGTTGCCGGTCGCGATGTCGAGCGCAGCGAATAGGCTGGTGACACCATGTCTTGTGTAGTCGTGAGTGCGCCGCTCCAGTTGTCCGACGCGCATGGGCAGCACAGGCTGGGTGCGGCTCAGAGCCTGGATCTGCGATTTCTCATCCACGCACAACACCAACGCATGATACAGTCCGACAATGTCCCGCACCTTGTCGATCAACAACGGATCACTGGAAAGCTGAAAGCCCTCCGCACGATGCGGTTTCAGTCCGAAGGCCCGCCAGATGCGGCTGATCGTCGACTGGCTCAACCCGGTCCTAGCCGCCAGCATGCGGCTGGACCAGTGGGTAGCGCCCTTCGGCGTCTTCTCCAGCGTCATCTGCACTACCCGTTCGACCTTTTCGTCACCGATCTCCCGCGGCGCTCCCGGACGCGGTTCATCGCCCAGCCCGGCAACTCCTTCGCTGATGAAACGGTTGCGCCACAAACCCACAGTAAACCCCGTCGTGCGCAACTTCGCAGCCACGGCTGCGTTGCTGGCTCCTGCGGCGCACTCCAGAATAATCCGGGCACGAAATGCCGCCGACCGGGCACTACGCGACTGCCGCGCGATGCGTTCCAACTCCACTCTCTGCGCAGCGCTTACAACCAGTTCCCGCTTCTTCGGACGTCCACGGCGAGCATCCATAACTCAACGTAAAATATCTTCATAATATATACAAGCTATTTATGACTCAGCAGACTAGACCTAGTTGCACAAATGCCTCAAGGCGATGAGGAGACAGGCGAAGTGGAGAAAGCCTTGAAACACTGTGAGGATGCGGTCGTAGCGGACCTGGATGCGGCGGAAGTTTTGCAGCCAGGCATTGGTGCGCTCGATTTTCCAGCGCTTTCGGTAACGGCGCAGCTTGCGTTTGTCCTCGAATCGGCGATTGCGGAC